>CALKUP010000001.1 GCA_937996685.1 uncultured bacterium
TTTTTTCGCCATATGTGTGTCCACTCACATGAATTATATCGGTAGTATACATTTTGTAATGACAATGTCAATACAAAATACAACCACGCCCTATTTTGTGACTTCTGAAGCGGCTGTGCTATAGTGAAATCAATAACATTTTGCCTATGAAACAATACCTCGATATCATCAAAACCGTCCTTGAAACCGGCGAAGAAAAGCAAGACCGCACCGGAACTGGAACCCTCGCAATTGCCGGCGCAATGTTTGAACACGACATGGCAAATGGCTTTCCACTGCTCACAACCAAAAAAATGCCATATCGATTGATTTCCTCTGAATTAGAGTTTTTTATCAAAGGCATCACAGACAAAAACTGGCTCCGAGAAGACCACAACAACCACATTTGGGACGAGTGGTGCTCACCGCTCAAGGTTCCATATAGCCACGACGAGGAAACACAACGCAAGATGATGGAAGAGCGTGACCTCGGGCCAATTTATGGTTTTCAATGGCGCCATTTTAATGCGCCATACGCCACTTGGGACGCAGATTACGGCACACAAGGCGTCGACCAATTAAAAAATGTTATTGAAACCCTTAAAACAAATCCAAATGACCGTCGAATGATTGTCATGGCGTGGAACCCGGCGCAGCTTTCTGAAATGGCGCTTCCACCATGTCATTACGGCTTTCAAGTCACGGTGATTAACGGTCGCCTCAACCTGCTCTGGAACCAACGCTCCGTCGACACAATGCTTGGCCTGCCGTTTAATATCGCGAGCTACGCAACACTCCTGCATTTACTCGCCAAAGAAGCTGGCCTGAAAGAGGGGAAACTCGTTGGCTTCCTGGCTGATGTGCATATCTACAAAAACCATATCGACGGTGCTCGTGAACAGTTAGAGCGCGATCCAAATCAATACGCCCTCCCAACAATTGAAACACCGGAATTCACCTCAATTTTTGATTGGAAATACACCGACACCAACATTATCGGCTACGAAAGTTACCCGCGCATCCAATTCCCGATTGCGGTATAAAATCTCAAGCGACTGCTCTATTTCCCAAAAAACGGTTTTTTCTGTATGATGTCACCTGTCACACAAAAAGACAGAATTTGATAAAAATACTATGATCAACGACCATAAAATATACATCATCGCCGCAGTTGATGAAGGCTTCGGACTCGGAAAAAACAACAAGCTTGTTTGGGACTATCCATCCGACATGCGTCATTTTAAACGCATTACAAGCAATACAGAAACTCCTGGACTGCAAAATGCGGTAATTATGGGTCGAAACACTTGGGAATCACTTCCAAAGAGCCAACAACCACTCCCGGATCGTTACAATATCGTCTTAACAAGCGATTTGAACTTCCAACCAAGCGGTGCGGATGTTGCACCAAACCTCGAAGAAGCCTTTGCAATGGCTGACCTTCCAGACACAGAACGCATTTTTATCATCGGCGGCGCGAAGGTATACGAAGAAGCGATGAAAAACGAACGCGTTGATGGCATTTATCTCACTCATATCTCAGAAACACATGATTGCGATGTCTTTTTCCCAGTTGTTGATAGCCGCTTCTCCGAAGTTGAAACCCTCGGACAAGCTGAAGACGACGGCGTAGAACTTGAATTCTCACTCTACACCAAAGAAGAAGAGGAAGACGAGGAATAGCTTGCATAATTCAATAGTTGTAATAAGCTTCTATTACAAGTAGAAGCTTTTGCTTTTTACTCTAATATTAGTATCTAGAAAGCCTTTTTGCTTTCACTATTTGATTTTTTTGACCCTTTTTGTCTATGGACTATGCTACCAGTACATTCTTTGAAAGCCTTGGGCTCTCGAAAAATGAACGCAAACTCTATGAAGCGGCCCTCGAACTTGGCGAAACAACAGCTGCCGCTCTCGCAAAACGTGCCAAAATTCATCGAGTTGCGACATATCCGCTCATCGACAATCTGATCTCCAAAGGCTTACTCACCCAAGCCACCGTTAGCGCGCACGGCAAACGCATCGCGCCGACCCATCCGCGCGAAATTCTACAGCTCATTCAGAAAGAACAACGTCAGCTGAAAAAACTGGAGCTGAAATATGAAGATCTCTTGCCGGAACTCACGGCATTATTTCAAAACGCATCTGTTTTCCCGCGTGTTCAATTTTTCGAAGGCATCAACGGACTTGAGCAAATCAACAGCGACATTATTAATACACTGAAAGACTTACCAGAAAAAGATCGCATTACCTATTCATATTCTAATCCAAACAAAGTGCACGAAACATTTGAAGGCTATGTCTATGAAGAAGGCGGCTATGTTGACTTACGTCTGAAACACACGATTCATAATCACGTCATTGCACTCGATGGTGAAGTGACACGCGATCTGCAAACACGTGACAACGACGAGCTCCGTGAAATGCTAATTCTCGATCGCGCACAATTTCCATTTCGAAATGACATCACAATCTACGCGGACAAAATGGCGATTCTGGCGCTCGAAAAAGAACGAATTGGCGTGATTATCCAAAGCCGCGAAATCATTGAAGATCAGAAAGCAATATTTCATCTCGCCTGGGAAGGCGCAAAAGCGTTATCACAAAACAATACATAACATCACGATGACCACCGCCGAACTGCAACAACAATTAACAATTTTGCAATCTGGAATTAAGATTGACGCTCCTCTTGTTGCTCGGTTTTTTGACGTGCAAACTCCACTCGGCGAATACACTGACGCACTCAATCAACACACCGCACATCCAGCTCATCGTGAGCGCCAGAAAGTATTAAAAGAAAAAGTACTCCAAATTTTAGCACGCCAATTTTCTGCAAAAGAGCTCGCGGACGCAAACATTAACACAGAAACTGACTGGAAAATCAATATTGTTGATCATCATGGTTTTTTGAATCACCCTATTTTAGTATCAACAAACATCATTGCAAATCTCAATGCAATGCCGACGGAAAAGCCGGAAGCTGTTATTGTATTGTCTGATTCTGGGGTGCCGATGAATAATTTTTTTCATAAGCGCGGTCTAAAATTTAGAGACACTCAACTGAATATCATTCCCTCACGCGATCGACATGTTATGGCAGTCGCAGCCGGTGTTCGACAACCGATTGAACTTGTGAAAGCAGCTCGCACAGCTGGTCTCACAAAAGCTGCTGATCTCGATTTTTTAGAATCAATACAAGAAACCCTGAATGACGTTGCTTTGGACCCACGTGTCAAAAACTTTCGCGATCAAGTAACGCGCTCTAATGCTGTGTTATGGAAATTGCTCTGGGAAGAATCTCTGCGCGATCAAATGCCGGAACTACTCTATGTTGCAAATGAAGACCTCGCAACTGCACTGCTTGCTGACTATTTGCAAGACAGCGATAATCTATTTCACCGCATTCTATTTGATCCAGAGACACGCGCTGTTGTGTTGCGAGAGTTTAATACTGTCACTGGTTGCTGGGATATTCCTGGAACACGAGGCACGGCATTTTTTTGGGGTGTTGACGAAACAGGCTCTGCGGTTCGCATGGTTTTGAGTTCTGACGGAAATGCGCTAGTGAGCGATTCTGATAAATCGAATATTCGAATTGCATTAACCCTTAAGTCAATCACCGCCGCTCTTCAGACGGGTCATATCTATCCAAGCATGTTTCTTGTCTATGGAATTGCAAACTTTTATTGCGGAGTCCGACCACTTGTCGGGTATGGATCAATGAACTATCAAACAGCCATGAAGGCGTCTTGGCTACGGACGCTCGCAGACATTGCGCCAGAAGAAGTCGCACTCGTTGAAACCGTGCCAACAGATGGATTTATCGGTGGACCAAAGGTCACGTTTGGATGGAGCGCAGACCATGGATATTACGATCTCTTTGCGCTCGACAGTATTGCAAACGGCGGCCTGAGTCGCTCATATCTTGAAGCATTAAAACAAATGCCATTTGCAGATATTTTACGACCAGCTCTTCCGGATATTTACGATAGCTATGTTCGGCCTGAACGCAAACAACCCATCACTGTCACTGGCGCCGATTTTATGGGCGAATCGTTTGATTGGCTCAAGACAATGAAACAACAAGACTAATTACACGCTTGTCAGTAATTAACCTGGTTGTTTCACGCAACACAAACAACTCGCTCATTCAACGTCAGAAACCACAAGGGTGCGCCATGACGCATATTCATTTTGCTGACGCACATGTTGACTGGCCCGGCCAAGGCGGTTGGGGATCTTCGCGGCAACTGGAGGGACTGCAACTACTGCACGGCGCTGTCCGCGTCTTCTTCTGCGAACCGACGACCGCAGGCAATCAAGGTTTTCACGTGAGCTGGCGTGACCACCTCGCTGAAATCCAAAAACTGCGCGATGCAGCCATGAATCACGCGCATGCGAACAACATTGCAATCACAACAACGTGGTGTGTCGAAGGCCTTGAGAGCATTCACACAATTGCCGAAGCAAAAGAGTTCCTCGGCATTCTCTCTCGTGACTTCGGCGTCACGGCTGTGATTCCAATCTACCACCCTGGAAACCCGCTTGGTGGGTGCTCGAAAGAGTCTGGCATCGGCCTCACTGAACTCGGCGCCGATGTCATCCGGATGATGTTCGCCATGGATATTGTGGTAGATTTCGCACACATGTCTCACCAGAGCATGTGTGACGTACTCGTGCTCGCTGATACCTGGGCGCGGGAGCACGAGGGCGAGTACCCGCGCATCTGCTACTCGCACGGTGGAATAGTCCACGATCAACTGACTGATCCGTTGATTGTGAACAGCAACAGTGAGCGGTGCATTACCGCTGAATTAGCGCAGAAGATCATAAACCGCAAAGGCATTGTGTGCCTGTCCGGCAGTCGGCCGTTCTACCCCAACATCGGACTGTTCATCAAACACATCGAGTCCCTGGTCTATCCAGATAACGGCAACAACCTCCGTGTCGGCATTGGTATGGACTACGGAGGCATCCTCGACGAATGGCGCTTTGACGGCTGCGCGACCATCGCCGAAGCTCACCAAACTATCGGTCGTGCACTCATCGATCAGCTAGGAGCCGAAGAAGCAGGCATCATTCAGCAGGTCTGCGGCACTAACGTGCTCCGCTTCTACCGAATTGAAGCGAGTTAGCACTCCTACATAGGTGGAGAGACCTCCAATCTCCACCTTTCCTTTTTCTATTGAAAAAAAGCCCCATTCAGCGTACAGTCATTTTATATGACAATGACACTCAATGAATTCGATCAAAAAATGTGGGCGACTCTGATAGAGCCCGACACAAAAATGCACATCAGCAAAGACATGTTGCACAATGGCTTGATGACCTGGGGTCGCGACGAAATAAAAACCGTTGGCTTTGGTGTTTCTGAAAATCTAGCGCTCTACGACCTTGCAATCGCAAACAACTGCGACGTGATTGTTGTACATCACGGCATTTCCCTTCCGCCAACAACCCTTGACCGACTGACCTTCAACCGCCTTGCGACACTGATTAAAAATGACATTTCACTCTGGAGCGCGCATTACACCCTCGACGCTCACTCTGTCCTTGGCAACAACGCACAGATTCTCAAACTGATTGGCGCAACACCGACGGAGCGGACAACCTGGGAAGAAGCAAAATACGGCGCCCCATGGGGCTGGGTCGGCACATTCGACACGCCAACAACCCTCAATGCAATTCTTGCAATCACAGCGGATCATTTCAGTCCAAAAACGGTTACATATAACTTTGGTCCACAAGAAATCTCAAAAGTCGCGGTTATTTCTGGCGCTGGCGGCCCAAGTAATCAAGATATTCTCGCCATGAAAGAGGCTGGAATTGACCTCTACATCACCGGCGAAGTCCGCGAATGGCATCAAGAGATGGCGCGTGAAGCTGGGATGAATATTATTGCCGGCGGACATTGGCACACAGAAACATTTGGCGTCAAAGCACTGCAACAAGAGGTGAACAATTGGGGGCTTGACACCGTCTGGCTGGATGTTCAAAATCCACTCTAATATCAGCCAAAAAGTCCAATAAAAAGGCTCTTTTTTGGCTAATGTTGGCTTTGGGTAAATACTGCATACATATTGTGTTCAGTGTTTTTTGTATGCCTTTTTCTTTCCCCCACATCATCCACAGGCACCCCTTGACGGCTTTTTGGATTTTTTAAAAACGCAGCCAAAACACATTGACAAAGGGGTCTTTTTGGAGTACTCTATTTCAGCTCAAGGGTTTTCCATGAGCTTTTTTATTTTCCGCATCTTATTCTTAAGACGCATTCCTATGACATCTATTGCCATACGACTGCGGTCTGTAATGAAGGACGCGCTGAATCAAACCATTCAAGCATGGGTTGGATTCCGCACTTTCATTCAGAACCGCCCTACAATTCGTGTTATCGTTCGACCGCAATGGGATTGGACATTGGTGATTGCAACTGTATTCATCTTTAGTACCATTTTACCGGCGCATAGTCTTTCAGGACAAATTCCAACAACTGCTGATGAGCAAAACAGTATTATTCAGTTACTGCCAACAGCAACAAGTGAGCCAGTCTATGGTTTACCGAGTGTTGAAAAAATCCCTGAACCAAAAGTATTGAAAACCATGACCGTTTCAGCAACGGCGTATAACTCACTTCCTGGTCAAACTGACGGGAATCCGTTTATTACAGCCGCTGGAACACATACCCGCCCAGGCGTTGTGGCTGCGTGCTATCCATTTGGAACGAAGCTTCAAATCTTTCTTCCTGGCCAAGATACGCCATACAAAAACATGACGTATACTGTTGAAGACCGAACTGGTTCTGGCAATTGTAATCATGTTGATATTTGGATGGAAACGCTCCCAGAAGCGAAGCAATGGGGCCGCCGAACAGTCACAGTGAAAATTATTGAACCTGTAGAAGTTGCTGCAAAATAGTGTATTTGTGTGCGCTGTCGCATAATTAAAAAGGGGTTGATATTTCAGCCCCTTTTTGCTACAGTCTGAGGCTGTTTCTTTCCTGTCTATGCGCGGATCTGCACGATCTTCCCACAGACAGTCAAGCAACGCTTGATGCTCATTTCACTGCCATTCGCCTTGGAGCTTCGAATGCCCTCACTGTGGAACACGATGTCTTCGGCCGCTTCCTTCCTTGACCGTTTCCTTCCGAGCGTCGCAGTTGAACCTCAGGTTCTCTGCGCAAATCCTCAGCTCAAAAACCTGATCTCTGGATCGATCTCTCGTCCCCGACTCCGGTTTCCTTGGTTGCTGTCATCTGCACTTCTGCAAATGCTGCTCTGTCGGCATACGTTCAAGCACCGGCGGAAATACATCCAGTATGACCGCAAAATCATCCGGGTCGACAGCGGCGACGTGATCGCCCTCGACTGGCTACGTGGTCAAGAGGATCTTCCCCTTGACGCACCTATCGCCGTCATCAGCCCGACCCTCGTTGGGAAAGGCGATGACGTTCGGGAATACGCTGAAGAGCTTGCCAAACAAGGCTTCCGGGTTGTGGTCGTCCAACGACGTGGTCACTCTGGGCTGCCGTTAGAGTCACATTCGTGGAACCTCATGGGTAACACGAAAGACCTCCGGGTTGGCGTTGCTACGGTTCACGAGAGACACCCGAATGCGCACATCACGCTCATGGGCGTCTCCGCGGGCTGTGGGATTGTCATCCGATATCTCTCGGAAGAAGCCGAAAATTCGAACGCTATTCCAATCACAGGAGCTGTGCTCATCTGCCCAGGCTGGGATCTCAACGTCACCTGGCAGCACATGAACCTGGCAATTTCCATGTACTTCGCGCTGCAAATCCGCAGCAAAGTACTGTGGAAACACCGCGATGTTCTCCGGCACGCCCCGGCCTTTTGGCGGGCGATGATCTTCGGCAACACCATGCCGAGGCTGTATCGCCTGCTCTACGGCGTGGCGGGCTTTCCGGACTACGAGAGCTTCGCAGCGTTCTCCGACCCGGTCGCGAACATGCACAAGGTGACGAAGGTCACCATCATCGTCTTCAACAACAAAGACGATTATGCGTGTCCGTGGAAGTCCGTCCAGCCGGAATCGATCATGCGGCAGCCGAACACGGCGCTGGTCTGGCTTCCTAAGTGTGGATCACACCTCGGCGGTTACACCTCCTGGCAAACCCAGAAAGGTGGCACGGTCAACTGGGGCGCAGAAAACGCCGCGCGTTTCCTCAAAGCCCTGGTCGACAAGGCCCAGCGAGCACAAACGCTTCAATTGGCGTAAAAACGCTCGCGCAACACCGGTCACACACAGTACGCACTTCTTGTTCATAGAATGCATGCTCTCATCTGACCGGTTTTTTTCTAGTAAAAAACCAAGAACCCCAAGAAATAGCGGAAATACCTCTAATATTGATTTTTCATCAGTCTTTTGATACACTCTCAAAGCTATTGCTGTTACGGCGTGGTAGCAAAATGGTTATGCAGCCGCCTGCAAAGCGGCTATATGCCGGTTCGACTCCGGTCCACGCCTCCAGTAATACCTTGAAGGGCCTCCCTCTTGAAAAAAAATCGGCTTTGCGTTATAGTACGCAGGCACAAAACATTTGCGGGTATCGTATAATGGCTATTACACGGCCTTGCCATGGCTGAGATAGGAGTTCGATTCTCCTTACCCGCTCCAACAACCATCCATAAAAAACGCCTTCTTTTGAGGCGTTTTTTATTATAGACATTCGGTCTTATTGTGGTACTCTCAATATATATGAGAGAACGACCTCTACAGCGACCTGTAATCGAACAAGTAAGCACGGAACCAAAACCCATTGATTTACGCACCGATCTTCGTCAAAGCGTGGAATCCGCCATCACACTTACACGCAATGCGAATCAAGATTTAATAGATCATCCAAATTATAAAGAGATTTTTGACACTAAAAACACCACCATTCCCGACACTCTTCTTACTCGAATCCGTACAGGCCTTCTAGAGAGAGGCCGTGAAGATATTTCTGAAAGTACCATCCAAAGCGCCTTGGCAAGTTTTATTGCGAATGTTCGATATGAAGAACAATATTACGAAGAAGCTCGCCAGGAAACAACAACTATTCAAGACATGGGAATCGAGGCGCTACCTGAAGGACATAGCGCAACTAGATGGCTTAAAAAAATTCACTCTCTTATTACGGAACAAGGCACAACAGCGCAAGATAAAACATTTATTGAGATTGCTCAGGCAAACGACGACACTATTGATGGGTATTTTCCCGTCTCTCGCATCGGGAAGGTGTTGATTATTGGTGTGCCGGATTTTGCCATGAATCGTATCCCGGAATTGCGTATTGCTGGTGTAGACGCAGAAGTTCATAACGAACCGCTTCTTAATGGGCAATATATTATTCAAGTTGTTTTAAGAAGAACTGGAGCAGATGAAAGCCAAAGAAAAATTGCGATTGAAAGGGAGGGGTGGTCAATTGCTCATGAGCTACATCATGTTCAATCAATTGAACAACATCGTATTTCATCAAGCCCTGAGCGCGATCTTTTCATTGACTCTGATTATGTGAGCGGCGTCCAATGGGAAATACAACATTGCATTGATGAGCTTGCTGCTCGAACAATTGATGTGGGGTGGGCAGATTTTGATGGATATCTCGAATCTTTACGCAACGGTTATATTGGCACAAAAGACACCCTTGAAGCCCGGGGTGCGTGGTCTCCTGAAAAACAAACTGCATGGGATGATGCCGTAAAATTTGTCACATACCTTGAAGACTCTGTATTCATTATTGGAGGAAGAGAATCAATGAGTAGTGTACGTTGGAATTTTTTTCGGCATATGATAGCAGGGGCCACTGGGACAGACGACCTTATTCAGAAGTTTGAAATTGCATGTGCCATGATACTTTCACAATCAAGCCAAAGTTAGTCATCAAACTCCAACAACCATCCATAAAAAACGCCTTCTTCTGAGGTGTTTTTTATTATAGACATTCGGTCTTATTGTGGTATTCTCAATATATATGAGAGAACGACTTCCACAAAAACCTGTAATCGAGCAAGCAAAAGAAGAACGCATTGCAATTCCAACCATTGAAGAAATGCGAGCCACTGAAAATCCATTCACGGATCATGCCCGACTTATTTGCAATACACTGCAATTAACAATCTTAGAACTACTTGATTCTCGTAAAAAAGGCTATACAGGCACTCAATCTGTGAGCCCTCAAGATATTAAAGACCTTTTACAATCACCTCACACACAAGACAGGGACTTTGTTATGTCATTAAGCTCAATAGAAGATTTTAATCAAAGAATAAGACAGGAAAGAAGAAATCCGGTTTATTCAAGCTCAGAAAGAGAGCGCGGCGACAAAGCCGTCAAAAAATACCGAAATACACCTCACTGTAGAGTGCCTAGCTCAAAAGAAGAACGAGCAACATGGAAAGCGAACGCCCCTGTTATTTTAACATCAGATTCTGGTGAGTTTTATACAAATGCCTACTGGGATGAATCGAAACAGCGGATGACTGTTGAACACCCAGAAGAAACGACCGTTCGGGTCAATCTTGCTGTTGAGCCTTCTGTTCATATACGTCGTGTATTGGAAGATTTATACGAAAAATTATGCGCGAATCCTGTCTTACAAAGAACCGGCTTTAAAATGAAGTCTCTTCGAGCAACTGTCACCGATGCAGTAATTATTTATTGCGGAGAAGAGGGCTCTCAAGCAGTTCTCGGTGAAGTAGCACGGTATTGCATTGCCGAGCAGATTGGGAATGTCCCAGGGATCGCATTTGGTCTTGCTCCTCTTAAAAAAGGCAATGAACCAATTCTCAACGGATTACGCATCTCACTCGATCCTGATAATGAAACCTTTAACACCATCCAAGCAATTGCACTCTCTACAGCCATTAACACCTGGGGAAAGGTGTGGCTTGAAAAAGATCTCGGCAAAGCCAGCGTGGCAGAGTTAGAAGCTCTACTCCAAAAAGTGCGGTCAGAACGAGCAATAATCACTGCACAAGTATTACAATCCGACTACGAAACAGCTCTACGCGCTGAATGCGGGATCCCTGAGAGCGAAGACCCTATTTGGAATGTTGCCTTTCCAGACTATCAACCACCAGAAGAGCTATGAAAATTACAACAACAAAAGCAATTTGGTCGATGTTTGCATAATGATGCATCGTATTTTTTGCAACATATTTAATAGCTTGTTTTTTTATCCCTATGAATCACCTTACTCAAAAAGACCTCACAAAACTCTTTGTCGCTTTCGCGCTTTATCTCACAGCCTTGATTGCAGCAAACACTCTCGGACTCAAAACCATGCCATTTCTCTTTGGCACGCACGTTTCTGTGGCCGTCATCTCTTTTCCGATTGTCTTCATCATGACCGATGTCGTTGGCGAAGTGTACGGCAAATCAATCGCGCGCTTATTTGTCCTTGGCGGCGCAATTTCTACTATTCTCTTTATTCTCTTCTCTGTTATTTCCGTTCTGCTTCCGTGGTCTGATTCTTCAACCTGGGCGCAAGATGGCTACAACACACTGTTCACCGTCACAACCCGCATGGGCATTGCATCTGTCATTGCCTTTATTGTCGCAGAATACCAAGATGTCTTCACCTTTTTTGCGCTCAAGAAAAAAATCGGCGGCGGCACAGACGGCTCCGCTGGAAAATTATTTTGGCTGCGCTCAAACCTCAGTAACATCTGGTCGCAATTTCTCGACACCGTTCTCTGGAACACCATCGCTTTTGCCGGAGTCTACTCAACCGGCGCGCTTTCTGAGCTCATTCTGACCTGGTGGCTCTACAAAATCGCCATGGGTGTAATTTACACTCCACTGTCCTATCTCGGCATTGCGCTGCTGAAAAAATAAGCGGCCAAAAAAGCCAGATTCATTAACAACCTTGATTTTTTTGAACAATTACGCTATTCTACTGGGACACTTATGCCCAGATGGCGGAATTGGTATACGCAGGAGACTTAAGATCTCCCGTCGCAAGGCTTGTGGGTTCGAGTCCCACTCTGGGTACATGATAGATGAATCAGAATTCCAAAAATTAATAAAAAAGTCAGACTTTACAGCACGGTTTTTAAAACTGCTCTGTTTTATTATTTTTGTTTTAAGCATACTCATCTTCATGGCTATCAGTCCTGGGAATGAAAATAATATTGGATCGGGATTAGCTACAATATTTATTTACTTGCCGGCCGTTGTGTTATTAAGCCCCTTGTTACTCTACAATCTTGTCGCAGGGTTTATGCGCCTCAAAAAACTACGACAAATAATTGCAAGCGATCCTACAATAGTAAATCCACGGGTATATGCTGCAAAAAAACAACTTCTCTATGCGCTTTTGATTACAGTTATAGTATTACCAATTTCATTAGAATACGCCGCAGGAACCACAAATATAGAAGGCCCTACAAAAAAGCAACAGACGGCTGAGGCTATGGCAATTCGTACTGCAAACATCAACAAACGAATTGATATAATCAATGAATCGTTTCAAACCCCACACCGCATCACTAAATTTGCATCTGTAAACAAAGGTATTATTGTATATTTAGATAATTCAGTTGCTATTTATTTATTCGCCGACGCAGCAGACAAAGGCAAGTCAATTGAAAAAGAATTAAATGAATCAGCATTTATCGGACAAGAAGTGCACGCTCATCAGCTAACAGGCGATAATTATTCTTCGTGCCCCACAAATAAATCTCCAGACTTTGGAGACAACTGCACACAAGACGTATTACAAGAACGCCGCAAGAAAGGAAAAGATCCTACTTTTTATTTTACAGATAAAGAGAAGACAGGGGTCATATCCGATATCGCATGTCAGCTAAAAAGTAGTTCATTAATTAAAAAGTATAACTGCAAAGAAGACGCATCCATCAACGCCACAGAATAACCACTGAATCATGCGCCGCGAATATTTTTCAGTGTCTTAATGTCTGGTTCTCGACCTTCAAACGGCGTCTCTAAACAGAAGTCCATATCAGCGAGCGCTGGGTGGCGCAAGATGTTCTCCATCGCCTTTTTGCCCATCTGCCCTTCAGCGATATGTTCATGTCGATCTTTGTTTGACGCAAACTCCACTTTTGAATCATTCACTTGCACAACAATCAAACGATCGAGTCCGATTTTTTCATCAAACTCTTTGAATGCAGCGTCTGTCTTTTTTGCATCACGCCAATCATATCCACTCGCAAATGAATGCTGTGTATCAAGACACACGCCAAGGCGTTTTTGATATTTTTTTGCAACACCGTCAAGAATTTGCCCAACCTCTGAAAAATTGACCCCAAGCGTATTTCCGCTTCCGGCTGCATTTTCAACCAACAACATCGTTTCACCTGTGTATCCGTCTAAGATTTTTTCAATCGAACGTGACACTTCTGTAATCGCAGCGTCGCGGTCATCATACCCCGTCGCGCTTCCTGAATGAAACATCAACGCCCGTACTCCGAGCCGACTACATGTTTCAAGCCCCTTTTTCAACAACGCGATCGATCCGTGTTTCGCGCTCGGCTTCAATGAAGCAAGGTTAATCAAATACGATCCATGAACATAGGTATGCACCGGATCAATACCAACCGCAGCGCAATTGTCCTTAAATTTTTGCACTTCTTCATCTGAAACCTCATTTGTCTTGAATGATTGCGGCGAGCTAACAAAAAATTGAAATGTCTCACACCCTTCAGCTTGTGCGTTGAGCGGCGCGTTACTCACACCTCCAGCTGCAGAGACATGTGCACCAATACGTTGTTGTTTTTTCATAGATATCAGTATACCACAATAAAAAGAGACCCTTTCGTTAGGGCCTCTTTTGTTCAGTGCCTGTTATTTTGTGAATGAGTTAAGACGCTCAAAGGTCTTTTTGTTCATCAAAATGTTTTGCATACGCTCACGATACGCTGGTGTATCGATTTGTGATAACGCATCTGGATATTGCTCGTAGATCTTCAATGTTTCTGCGAGTTCTTTTTCAATGTCCTCGTTTGTCACCTCAATCTTTTCTGCAACCGCAAGCTCACGCACCACAAGCGCTGCTTCGATACGCTCTGACGCACGTGTTGTAAACTCTTCACGCAATTCATCTTCTGTTTTCTTGAGATGTGTGAGGTAGTCTTCAAACTTCATGCCACGTTGCATCATGTCGTACTTGAGCTCTGCAAGCATTTTGTCAGTTTCTTCTGCAACCAACTGTTCTGGCAATGGATCAATAGTTGACATCTTCACCAACTCGCCGATTGCTGCGATTTCAAATTCACGTTCCGCTTCTTCCTCTAACTCTTTCATGATGTTTTCACGAATTTCTTTTTCAAGAAGCTCTACTGATTCAAAATTCAATTCTTTTGCAAGCTCTTCGTTTAATTCTGGCAATGTGATTTCATACACCTCGTGCAATGTCACGTCAGCTTTTGCCGCTTTCCCAGCAAGGCTTGCTTGATGATATTCATCTGGAAATTGCGCATCCACTGTTTTTGTCTCGCCGGTTTTCATCCCAACAACGCCGTCTTCAAATCCTGGGATAAATTGACCACTCCCAAGCACCAAACGCGCTTTTGTTCCTTGACCACCTTCGATTGAAACACCGTCAACCTTTACATCAAAATCGATAATAACTGCATCTCCATCTTTAGCCGCACGATCAACCAATACTTCTTTCGCACGCATGCGACGCAAGTCTTCGATTGTTTTTTCGTACTTCTTGTCATCCATTTTTGGCGTTGCCTTTTTTGTCTTGATTGTCTTGTAATCTCCCAAGACAACTTTTGGCATCAATGGAACTGTTGCTGTGTAGACAATTGGGTTGCCTGGAGCCAATTTTTCCATATCAATATTCGCGCGACCAACAACGTGCAATTTTTCTTGATCAACCGCTTCTGGATATGTTTTTTCCACAATATCAGAAAACGCTTCTTCATAAATAGAACTTTCGCCAACGTGTTGTTTCAATACATCAACTGGCACATGTCCTTTGCGGAATCCTTTGATGCTCACCTCTTTTCCAATGCGCTTCACCGCTTTTTCAAGATACGGCGCAACTTCTTCAACGGACAATTCGATTGTCAATTTTGCTTGTGAATTTTCTAATGTTTCAACAGAGACCTTCATATTATTTCGTAAATTTTTCGTTATATAACTCAATTGATTGCGCGATCACTTTGTGCGCCGCTTCTTTTCCGTGGAACCCATCAGTTGTGACAGTTTTACCTTGCAACGCTTTGTAGGTTGTGAAAAAATTATCAATTTCTTTTAATTGGTGTTCGCCGATGTCTGCAAGATTTTGCACGTGATTAAAGCGCGGATCTCCAACTGGGACAGCCAGCACTTTATCATCTGACTCACCACTGTCGTTCATTGTCAGAACGCCAACTGGTCGCACTTCAACCAATGTTCCAGGAAGCAGCGGGAATGACGCCAGGACTAACACATCGAGTGCGTCGCCGTCGCTCCACAATGTTTGCGGGACAAATCCGTAATCAAACGGATAATACTGACTGCCGTACAGCACACGGTCTAATTTGATCAAGCCAGTTTCTTTATCAATTTCATACTTATTCGCAGTTCCTTGAGTGATCTCAATGATTGCGTTCATGGTTTCTGGAATGTTTTCGCCACGTGGCACATCGTGCCATAAGTTTGTTCCTGTCATAAAGATATATGTTAATTTCCTTCTTTTTTATTCCGCAACTTCTTCCTCAGCGCTCTCTGCTTCAACAGCAACTTCTTCGATTGCTGCTTCTGCTTGTTCCATTTCCTTTTCTGGTGTTGCAACATCTGCTACTTCTTCTTCCGCAACATCTTCAGTGGAAACAACTTCCGCTTCAGCTGATTCATCTTTTACAACATCAATTTTATAGCCAACCAATTTTGCAGCAAGTCGCACGTTTTGTCCGCCGCGGCCGATCGCAAGTGACAATTGATCACCAGCAACTTTCACAGTCGCTGTATTTGCCTCTTCGTCAATGTGAACAGACAATACTTTTGCTGGAGACAATGCATTCATGATTGATTCTTCAAGATTGTCACTCCATTCAATGATGTCGATTTTTTCGCCACCGAGTTCGTTCATCACTGTTTGTACACGAGCGCCACGTTGACCAACACATGAACCAATTGGATCAATGTTTTCTTGGTCAGTCCATACCGCAATTTTTGTTCGACTTCCACCTTCACGCGCAACCGCTTTGATTTCAATCAAGCCGTTTGCAATTTCAGGAACTTCAACCGTGAACAAGTCCGCAACCATTTCAGCTGCTGCACGAGATGCGATAACTTCAGGACCGCGTTTACTTTGTTCAACAGATTTAAGATACACCTTGAAACGACCACCGATCACATATCGTTCTCCACGAATTTGTTCTGCAGGTGGCATCAGCGCTGTTGCTTGTCCAAGATCCATATAAACCAACGGACCTTCAACACGATGAACAGTTGCATTGATAACAGAACCAACTTTATCTTTGTATTGGTTATACAATGTTTCGCGTTCTGCTTCACGCAATTTTTGAATGATCACTTGTTTTGCAGTTTGCGCCGCAACACGACCGAAATCATCTGGCAACGGAAGCTCTGTGACAATTTCATCACCGATATCCGCATCATCTTTTACTGTTTGCGCTTCTGTGATACCCATGTCTGTCTTTGGGTTAAACCGCCATTCTTCATCTTCCAGTGTTTCTGCTTCTTCTTTTCGGTTGTCACGGTCGTCACGACGTGTGCCGCGAGACAGTTCACGTTCTTTTTCTTGTTCTTCGAAAAACGCCAAATCTTCTTCTGACGGATCGTCTGTTACAGTCTTCACGTCAAAAAACTGTGCGCTTCCATCTTCTGGATTAAACTCAGCTCGCACATTGAGCATTTTGTTGCCTGACTCTTTACGATACGCAACCGCAAGCGCTGCTTCGATTGAATCGATAACAGAATCAAACGGAATATTTTTTTCATCGCACACCTGTTCGATGGCGGAAATAAGTTCACTTTTTGACATAAAATAGTCTTAATTGAAAAACCTCAATAACATTTGAATATAAAAAAAGCTAGTCTAAAACTAGCATAATCTTTATATAGTGTTACCCTAATCGTTTTTTGGCGATTTGTCAATATCTGAATCAACTCCAAGTAATTGATTGATTTCAGCGTTTTTTCGCCGAAATCGATAGAATACAAACCCGATATATCCCGCAAACACCAACGCCGCGACCCATAACACTCCCCAAGCGCCAAACACGATCTCTGCCTGTAATTGCGCTGCGCTCTCTGCTGCTTCTGCTTGGCTTTTGCTTGTATTAGTTGTCGCGCTGTCTTTCTCTGCCGCTTCCTGCTGTGCGCTATCTCCTAATGCGCTTACCTGCTCTACTTTTTGTGGCGACGTTGCAACAACATCTATCGCTGGACCACCGCCCGCAAAAACACCATGTGGCGCAATAGCAACTGCACATACAAGACTGATAACAATCATTTTTTTCATAGTCGCGCCACCTTACCGAAAAAGTGCCGCGCAGTCAACAAATCAATAAAGCGTGCGCTTATCTGCCGATTTCAATGTCACGATACCACAACAACTGCGCTCGGTCTGGCAATAACGTGACAGCCGCGACATCAAACTGGACTGGCGTGTGATACGAAACGCCCCAATCCGTGCCATGCATTGCCCTCGCCGCTTGCCACGCCTTCCACATTCTTTGGCGTTTTTGCATCGTGACCGCAAGCTCAGGAACCCCAAACAACGCGCTCGTTCGCGTCTTCACTTCGATAATATGCACACGATCACCTCGCCGTGCGATGCAATCAATTTCGCCAATGTTTCCAATCCGGCAATTTCGCGCAAGAACAACAAAACCGCTTTTTTCCAGTTCACGCACGACAATATCTTCGCCGCGTTTTCCAATTGTTTGATTGTGCTGCATGTACTGTTCTACTCGACTTGACGAGACTGTGTCCTACCCCTACGATAGTACTATATTCACTCTATTTATGGAACATACACAACTCGAAAACTCAGACAACAAAGCACGGATCACAATCACCCTGCGACAATCACTCTTGCCGCTGCTTGATCGTTTTATCGACGGCGACCGTATTCGCAACCGATCACACGCCATTGAATACATCCTCAGTCAAAACCTCGGCCTCGGAATGAACACCGCTGTGTTTCTTGCCGGCAGCGACGAACGCGGTATTGTCGATGCAATGCGCATGGTCTCCGGAAAACCTGGAATTGCCTGGACACTCGACATGCTTCGAAACGCTGGAGTGCGCTCTGTTATTTTGGTTATCGACGAACACGGTTCAGAACTCAAAAATTATGTTGGTGAAGGCGCACAATGGAAAATGAAAGTGACTTACGTGAAAGACTCTGACAAAAAAGGGACTGCGCACGCCCTCGGTTTAGTGAAACCACTTGTTGATGAATCATTCTTGTTGATCTACGGTGACATTTTATCAAAAATCTCACTCGGTGATTTTGTTGAAAACCATCAAGAAAATGAAGCGGTCGGAACTGTCGCGCTCACCTACAGCGCTTCGATTAGCGACTTCGGCGTTGCCCGCATGCAAGGCAGTCAGATTGTTGACTACACAGAAAAACCAGGACAAGACGCACAACACGGGCTGGTGAATGCTGGAATGTATATTTTTGAACCGCAAATTTTTCAATTCTTAGACGGTGCGGAATCACTCGAACGTGACGTGCTCCCAACAGTTGCAAAAGCTGGTCAACTCAGCGGCTATCCGTTTGATGCAGCGTGGTATGATCTTTCAAACCAAAAAGATCTCGCGACAGCAAATCTTAATTGGAAATAAAAAAATTACTTTAAGAGTCTTAGGCGGTCTTATTCTCTGGTGTATATATTTTGACGTACACCTCGTCTTCATCACTACTAGAAAAAGGACCTCGATATCCATACTCTCGAATCACTGGATCGAATACTTTATGCCAATTCATTCCTTTTGCTGGCACAGCAATTATTTGATGGCGCATAATCATGTTTTGAGAATTCGCAATTTGCTGCAAATAGTCTAAGAATTTTGTATACAGCTGCACTCCTATTCCCTCCGGCAAGGAACGTTCCTGCTGTGCATCTATTGTTCGGCGAATATTTGTAATAACAAAGCCTTTGTTGTTTTCAATATTTACATTAGCGTGTAAAAAAATACTATCTTGATCTTTTTGAAGCGTGAGTGACAATACATAATCAATAGCAGGAATAGAGCTGTTGTCATCAGGGGCTTGCGTGATATCTATTTTAAGAACGACGCCATCTGAAAATGGCATTTCTTTTTTTCCTACTTCAAATGGAAACAATTCTGTAAATAAATCAAACTGTTTCCATTCTTCAGAAACCTCTTTTGTTCGTTCTCTATTTCTCCTCTCACTAAACATGCTCATTACAAACTATTTCCTTATAAACAAGGTCGCAATCCTCTATACAAACAAAGAAAGACACTTTTTTCAAATGCCTTTCTTTGTTTGATGCTTTATTGTGAAAGGATCACGACTAGTCCCAAAATTGAGACAATCGCAGCGCTTAAAAATACAACGCTCGTTTGAAACATCAAACGCTCCGCTTTGTGCGTTTGTTGCATATATATGTTGTTTTTTATTTTTGTTTGATCGCGACACTTTTTGTGTCAGATCTATAGACAGTATAGCACAGCTCGGCCGATAAATCAAGACGTAAAAAAGGCCTATTTGTAAGGGCGGAGACTTTTCTTTTTGAGGAGCAACGCCCTGGTTCCGCTCCTCAAGAAATAGAGTCTACGCCCTAAAAACTACACTCGACCACGCGCTTGCATTGCCTCAGCGATGCGACGTGTTGCGTGGATGTACGCAGCAGAGCGCATGTCCGTTCCAAACTCTTCTTTGTTCGCCCAAACATCTGCAAACGCTGTGACCATGATTGGTTCGAGTTTTTGCAACACCTCTGCTTCACTCCAATAATACCCTTGATTATTTTGCACCCATTCGAAATACGACGTTGTCACGCCGCCGGCATTTGCCAAAATATCCGGCACAACCACAATCCCTTTTTCAAACAAAATCGCATCAGCCTCTGGAGTTGTTGGTCCATTTGCCAGCTCAACAACTGCCTTTGCTGCAACACGCGGTGCTATCTCTTTTGTGATGGCATTTTCTAACGCAGCCGGAACAAGAATGTCACACTCAATCGCAAGCAACTCATCGTTTGTCATATCAGTCGCGCCGGCAAATCCTTGAACACTACCTGTCGCCTTTTTGTGCGCGTCAACTGCAATAATATCCAGACCGTTTGCATTATAAATTGCACCCTTTGAATCAGACACCGCAACAACACTCCATTCTTTTTTTGCTGCCAAGTGCGCGTAGACACTTCCCGCATTCCCAAATCCTTGAACCACAATTCGTGGACGTTCAATGTTCAGCTTTTCAATCAACTGCTCAGTGACATGCATCCCGCCTTGCGCTGTTGCAATTCCACGTCCTGCGCTGCCGCCAACACTCAGCGGTTTTCCTGTGATCACACCTGGTTGCAAACTCCCAACTTGCTGACTATATTCATCCATCATCCAACCCATAATTTGCGGTGTTGTGTACACATCTGGAGCCGGGATATCAACGTGCGGCCCGACATATGGAGCCATCGCGCGCATCCATGCTCGAGACACTGCTTCTAATTCGCGTTCTGATAATTGTTTTGGATCAATTGTCACGCCACCTTTTCCGCCGCCGTATGGAATCCCCACAACCGCACACTTAAATGTCATCCAAAACGCCAAGGCTTTTACCTCGTCAATATTTGTTTCTGGATGAAACCGAATACCACCTTTAAACGGACCGCGAGAATCGTCATACTGCACACGATATCCTTCAAACATTCGCAAACTCCCATCGTCCATTCGCACTGGCAGCGCGACATGAATTTCACGCATCGGCATTCCTAGCCGCGTAATCACCGCTTCTGGCAACTTCGCAACAGCTGCCGCTTTTTTTAATTGTGCGATTCCGGATTCAAATGGATTAACATTCATAAAAAATTGGTAGTGAATAAAATATTATCGTTGTTGATATTGTTCAAGACCGAGCTTCAACAGCTCAAGCGCGCGTCGCATATGATCACTGTCGAGGACATACGCGAGCCGAATCTCGTTTCCACCTTTGCCTGGAGTTGCATAAAAACCAGGCGCTGGAGCAACCAAAACCGTTTCTCCGTTGTCTTCGAATTCAGAAATCATCCACAACACAAAATCCTCAGCCGACTCAACCGGGAGCCCGCAAATATTATAAAACGCTCCTTCTGGTTTGCTGACAGTCAATCCAGGAATTGTCGACAACACTTCAAAAACAACGTCCCGACGTTTGCGATATTCTTCAACAACCGGCGGAACAAGCGCAGCTGCGTTATTCAACACCGGAATCAACGCTTGTTGTTCGATCGTTGGAGCAGCAAGACGAGACATTGCAAACTTTGTTGCTGCCGTCATCACCTCTTCATTTTTTGAAACCAGTACACCAATGCGAACACCGCATGCATTAAACCGTTTTGACGCGCTGTCAATCACAATCACACTATCTGCCATCTCAGGATATTCCAGCGCTGAGACAGCCTTTTGTTCGAACGCAAATTCGCGATACACCTCATCAGAAATAACAAACAAGTTATGCTTTTTCGCGAGCTTCATTAAGCGGTCAATTTCATCACGACGATATACCGTTCCAGTTGGATTCCCTGGATTACAAATAAGAATTGCGCGTGTTTTTTCATCAATTGCCTTTTCAATTTCCTCATCAGTTGGCAAGTGAAAATTATCTTCAAGTCGTGTTGCAACTGGCCGCACTTCCGCGCTTGTGAATGTTCCGAACGCATTATAGTTTGTGTAGAACGGTTCAAACACAATCACGTTATCACCGGGGTCACACACCGCTGCGAACGAAAACGTCAGCGCTTCTGAGCCACCACATGTCACAACAATATTGTCTTGCGCCAAATCAACACCAACCATCGAACTGTAATATCCGCGCCACGCATCAATCATCTCTGGCAACCCTTGTGATACAGAATATTCAACCGCTCCTTTTTTTACCGCATGCAACGCATCAAAATATTCTTGCGGTGTTTCCATGTCTGGTTGTCCAATGTTCAAATGAAACACCTTGATCCCGGTTTTTTTTCGCTCTTGCGCAACTCCTGCAAGCTTCCGCAATGGCGATGCTTGGATTGATTCTGCACGTTTTGAAATTGATGGCATAATACAAAAAAGATACGAGTAATGTGTATGATGATATCATACTTTTAAATAAAAAACACCACCGATGTCGGTGGCGCATTCTTTAGTCGTGTTTCCAATCGACAAGCACTGCTGGTTTGCCTTTTTGTTTTTGAACGTATTTATAGGCAGTGAGCGCAGCAACTGCTCCGGCTCCCGCGGAAATCACTACTTGTTTATCACGTTGCGGAGTCACATCCCCTGCCGCAAACAAGCCAGGAGTTTTTGTTTCTTTTATTTCATTCACAACGACTGTATTTCCACGGCCGTATTCAACAAGATCACCAAGCCAGTCTGATTGAATCTTGTGACCTTTTTCAACAAACACGCCTTGTACAGGAATCACTTTTTCTTCAGTTGATCCATCGTCATTCACCTGATCAACCACAATCGCATTCACAAGCATTTCTCCGCGAATTTCTTTTGGTGTTGAATTCAATTGCAGCGTGACGTTTGGATTTGCCTTCACTTCAGCAAACAAATCTTTTTGTCGTGGATAATCATCCTTGTCATGAATCAATGTAACAGTTGCATTCAAACGCGTCAGCAATTGCGCCGCATCAAGTGCTTCATATGTTCCGCCGACAACTGCGACAGTTTTATTTTTGAACAGTGGCGCATCGCACGTCGCGCAATATGTCACGCCCTTGCCTTGAAACTCAAGCTCTCCAGGAACATCTAAACTTTTTGGAGTCAGACCAAACGCCAAGATCACGGCAGTTGCTGTTCGAGTTCCACCGGTACTCGCAATTTCAAATACACCATCTGCTTCATGCCGTGTGATACCAAGCACAGTTTCATATGCAATTTCTGCTCCGTATTCTTGAGCGTGTTCCAAAAACGACATCATCAAATCCATTCCAGCGGCAACTTTTGTCCCTGGATAATTTTCAATAGATGGCGTCATTGCGAGCTGACCACCCAGCGCCTTTGTGATCACAAGCGTTTTCATTGTGCGACGAGCTGAATACAACGCGGCTGTTAAGCCCGCTGAAGCGCCGCCAATAATAATAACGTCGTAATCTACTTCGACGAATTGCGCGTCGGACATATTATTTTAAGCCGTCGAGTTTTTCTTGCAACACAGACTTGTCTTGCACGCCAACCATTTGCTCAGCTGGTAGGCCGTCTTTGAAAAAAATCAATGTTGGAATTGAAAGCACGCCATATCGGCTCGGAGTGTCTGGATTTTCATCAACATTCATTTTCAACACTTTCACACCTTTTCCTTCGTTGTCTGTTGCGAGTTCTTCCACAATTGGACCAAGCACACGACACGGTCCACACCATGGTGCCCAAAAATCAACCAATACCGGTTCTTTTGATTCTAATACATCTGCTTGAAAGTTTGCGTCTGTGACTTCTTGAGCCATAAAAATAGAATTATATATGTAATGAGACTGGTATCATAAAACACCCATGACGGTTGGTCAACTATTGACAAATTCAGAAATATATGGTAAGAAATCGCCACTTCTTGCTACTGATCGAGTACCTACACCGGTGTCAAAAACTGGTGTTTCACCCGAGCCTGTCAACCCCCTGACAACAAGCTCAAAAAGACCGAGTTCCTATCGTGGGGACAAATCGGCAGGACTCAATCAGTGGCAGGATTTTTTTTATTTAACGGACAGACGGCGTTTTAATCATCATCACGCGCTTCATTTTGCGCTCATCAGCATCTTCAACAATACATTTGTATCCATTCACAACAACTGAATCGCCTTTTTCAGGAATCCGACCAAATTCACGCAGTAATAACCAACCAATCGTTTTGTGACGAGAGCCTTTCAAGTTCGAGTTAAAAAATGTATTGACCTTTCCGATTGTAATACGCGGATCAACGATAATACTATTTTTATCAACTCGTTGAATCAAATCAGAATCAACGTCTGTTTCATCGATAATTTCACCAACAATTTCTTCTAATAAATCTTCGAGCGTCACCAACCCAAGAACGGTGCCGTATTCATCAACGACAATGGCAATATGTTGATGTTTCTTTTGAAAGAACTTCAATAAATCATCAATATGCATTGTCCCTGGCACAAATGACGCTGACTTCATCAGCTTATCGATCCGCTTTTGCAGCTCTTCCGCGCTTGGTTGATGCGCGAGAATTGCGAACACATCTTTAATATAGACAATACCTTCCACTTGCCCGGTTTCCGGATGAAACACTGGGTAGCGAGAATATCCTGTATCTTCCATTAATGGCAACGCTTTTAAGAGCGGCGTGTCCGCATCAAAGCCCACCATATATTCCTCGGGGGTCATCACATCTTCCGCAGTGATATCATTTAACAAAAATACGCGTTCGATCATTTCTCGCTCGCCGCTTTCTACTGCCCCGCCTTCATGACCCAGCGTTAACAACGCTTTTACCTCTTCTTCAGAAACACCAAAACGCACCTCTTCTAAACCGAACAAGCGTAAAAAGACTTTCGTTAGAAGGTCCATTACAAACACAATCGGAGTCAGAATAAAAACCGTGAATTTCAACAACGGTGCGATTGCCAAGACAATGCTTGAGGCATATTTTTGCGCAATCACTTTTGGGATAATGTCTCCAAAAAATAAAATCAGAAACGCCATCACACCAGCCGCAATTCCAGCACCGTTTGAACCGAAAATTTCTGTTCCAACAACGGTCGCCATTGCAGTTGCGCCTGCATTCACAAACGTAATCACAATCAATAACGCGATCAATAATTGTTGCGGTCGCTCCTTAATTTCAGCGAGTACTTTTCCATTTTTTTTATTTTGCTCAACAAACGTTCGGACCTTTGCGTCAGACAAAGAAAAAAGCGCCATTTCAGCGCAAGAAAAAAATCCGGACAAGCCCAACAACAGTAAAAATAAAAATAACTCACTATTCATAGTTCAAAGCTATTATACAACAAAAGCAGCGGGAAAGCAAATATATTGTTCATTTATTCGTTGTTTTCGTCCTTGGTTTTGGAAAACCTGGACTCATCAGAATACGCATACGTATTGAACAACATACCCGACTCATTGAAGATAACAACGAGTCGGGTGTAGCACACGACTTCACAGTCAGTCAGCTTCATTCGAATGAAGCTCTGGCGTGAGTCAGGTGCTCAAGAAGCGGGGTTGCGGCTCTTGAGGAGCCACGGCAGCGGCCCGAGCCGCTCGCTCACCGCCCAGGGCTCATCGAATTCCTGCCGGCCTTCCCGCCGAGCGAAGAACCAGGCATGTCCCTCCGGCACAGGACCTCCATCCTTAAGCATGGTTTGAAGATCCTTCATAGGATTTCCGAGAACAAAAGCCGCAACCTCTTCTCGACTCGGGAACTCCCACAGACTGTCCTCGCGAGCCAGCGCCTCCAACACGAGGCGAGGGTAAGGATCCTTGTCCGTGTCCTCCCTCAGCATCTTTCGAGCAGAAGGCTCGATCTTGTCTGAATCGTAGGGATTCTTGACCTTCAGGCTTTCCGGCCCGACCAACACAAGACTCATGACGCCCTCCTTATTCTTTGGGCACAGTCTGTTTATATGATCTACTGATATTTGTCAATCACACTATCGACGTCGAAGAATCTTATTATTTAGCTAATATTAGGCATAAAATAAGGTTCACGGGCGGATTGTTCCACGTGGAACATTTTTATTCTACTATCTTCCCTACTGTGTTGTTTTCGTCCTTGGTTTTGTAAAGCCTGGACTCATCAGAATACGCATACGTATTGAACAAGATTCCCGACTCATTGAAGATAACGACGAGTCGGGTGTGACGCGTGATGGGGAATAATCCCACATCTTTCAGTTGCGCTTGCTGGTCAGCCTCTGAAGGTACGCTCCTCGTCGTCCCCGTAGAGCCCCCCGCCAATCGCCGGGCCAGGGTCTTGGTCCTGAGTGACAGTCAACAACTCAGAGTGCAGGCAATCACCGGACTCTGTAAGAGATTCCCACGCAGCGCGTTGGCTTTGGATTTCTGCCAAAAAAGCAGCGGTCCGGCGCTCCAGGTCTTTCAGGAACTGGTCTTGAGCACGCCGAGCACTTTCCTTGGCTGCAGCGAGGTTCTCTGCCGCAACAGGGTCCGTCCGCCCTCTTGCAAAAGACACCTCAGGCTCATCAACTCTTGTATTTCCGGGTCGTTGACTGAGAACTGCGTACCTCATGAGATAGTGAATCCTTCCTAGATCCAGATCACCCTGACGCATGGGCACCTCCTTTCTCTTGACTAAATGCCAAGATGTCAATATCTTACAAGAATTAGATAAAAAAGCAAGCTCAAAACAAAAATGTTCCACGTGGAACATTTTCTCTGCCATCTTCCTTGTCGTGTTGTTTTCGTCTTTGGTTTTGCGAAACCCGGACTCATCAGAATACGCATACGTATTGAACAACATTCCCGACTCATTGAAGATAACAACGAGTCGGACCCAGCACATGGCTTCAAGAAGCCGGCTGTAGGAGCGCCGTGCCCTTGCGACGCAGGAGCTACACGCCTGACATCACCCGCCTTGGATTGACTGAAAAAAGTAATACCAGGCAAGAAACATTAATAGCGGCCCCATAATCCACCAGCCCAGTGCCCTGTGTCTCCATATGTAAATGGAGAAAGCTGTCACCAGCACAGCCACGCACAGATTCGCAAATGCTATCAGAGTCATCGCAACCTCCTTCACGTTCTTGTGAACGTATACAAAACTATATGAACAATAAAAAAAATAGTCAAACTCTCTATTCTAAAAATACAAGATTCTCAATGAGTTTTCCTTGCAAATAAAAAATGTTCCACGTGGAACATTTTTTATTGTAGTATGATTGCCGCAGTTAGCACTTGCAATCTGGAGATCCGCATCCGTCTGTCATAATGATTATTGTAGTCAATTAAATCTACAGTAATTATAGATCAAAAAGACCTGATTGTCAATAACATAAAAACAAAAAATCTATCTGTTTACATAGAAAATATAACTAGAATCACACACAACCAAAGAGCGACACAAGTCAGAGAAACACAGCAAACGAATTCAATTGTTCCACGTGGAACAATTTGCTCAAAACAGATAGTTGACATCAACTTATACACATAGGAGAACAGTTATACACACAAACTGTGCATAAGTTTTGTCAAAAAATATCATTTCAAATCCTCTATTTTTAGCTAATATTAGGAATAATACAACATCTCTAATATTGTACGACACTTAAAATACACGCAAATAGAGCAAAAGAGCACACCTCACGTCGTTTAGGTCGATTTCTACACATAATGGGTGTTTCTGAGAGGAATCGAACCTCTATCTAAGCCTTAGGAGTGCCTTGTTCTATCCATTAAACTACAGAAACAAAGGTATTGCCTAAATAACGTTGACGTAGAGCCAGTGCGACCATGTATTGATCACTGCTTGTTGTTGATCAAAAAAATAGAGCGCTGCGAGCGCAAGAACAATAACCGCTGTTAATCCGCCAACAACGAGCAATTCGCGTTTTACTTCTTGTTTTGAATGCATCATATGCAGACACTATAAAATGAAACCAAAAATTGCGCAACGCGAATGAATCTTTGACAGTCTGCTCAAAAATTCGTACGCTGAAAGAAATCAGATTATTTATTTTTTTCTTGTATGGCATTATTCAACCAAAAAGAAGACGAGGCAACACCTACAACATCAGCCGTTTCTACAACAAAACCATCAACACAAACAACAAACACTGGTCACTCTGTTTTCGGCGAGACATTAATTGTTGAAGGCACAATCAACAGCAAAGAATCACTCACAGTCAACGGCACATTAAAAGGGGACGTGACAACAACAGAAAACATTACTATTGGCTCAAAAGCGACAATTGACGCAGGACTTACTGGAAAAACCATTACTATTTCCGGAACTGTTCGGGGCAATATTTCTGCGAGTGAAGCTTTGGTGCTCGAAAGTTCAGCAGTTGTGAACGGCGACGTCACAGCAAAAAGCATTCAAATTCAAAGTGGCGCGCGAATTGAAGGCGCAATGCACATCGGAGACAGCGCAACAACTCCAAAAACAACGATTTAATCAGCTTTTTGAACAGAAACTGATTGTATGTATGTCTATTTTTTAGACAAGCTTGCCCAAGAACAACCGGGGAAATTTTCCATTCCTGTTTTTGAGTCGGAAATCGTACAACATGATATTCGCGGTCGAATTGAACGACTGTCGACATTCAAAGACCCGACAATCATCATCGAAGACGCGATTGCCGCAGGTCAGGCGACAACAATCATCGCCGTCGGAGAAGACGCAACATTTTTTGAATTACTACCCTTTGCCATCAAGCACAAACTTGGCATCGGCTTTATTCCACTGCAAAAACAGTCTCGCTTATCTCATATTTTCGGGATGCCGCACGGACTTGCTGCCGTTCAACTCCTTGCAAAACGACTCACGCAAACCCTTGATGTCTTAACGATTGTAAGCGCGGAAGAAACACATCAATCCATTTTTGGGATCACACTGCCAACTTCAGCACGCGTTTTTATCGAAGATAGTTGGTCTGTTCGAGTCAAAGACGACTCTGGAGCGACCCTTTGCATTGAAAATGCCGCGACAATGGAGACATTAAGTGAAAAAAATCCACACATCAACGCTTTTAATGACGGATTGTTAGACGTTGTCACAAAAAAAACCACAACATCAATGAAACGATGGTTTGGCAGCGCAGAATCTTCAACATTAGACCATTTTCAAGCCCGAAGCGTGCGTGTTGAAAGTGCCAGCGCAACAATGAACGCGGTTGGAGACAACGACGCTCGCATCGCGCTGCCGTGCACAATTACCGTCACCCCAAAAGCACTGCATTGCATTGTTGGAAAAGAGAGCGTTCTTTTGAGCAATCCGCAATAATTGACAAATCTTAAAAAAAACGGTATTTTTTGTGAGATATGAATGTCTCCGAGATGTACCGCGAATTAAAAATGAAGAAGGACGACTTCTTTGTTTTGGTGAATGAACTTGGTTTTGACATCGGCGAACGCGCTATTAAAATCGACGACGCGGTTGCGGTAAAGATTATTCAAGCAATTCGAGAAAAACGACGTCGAGGGCGCAAAAAAAGCTTATTTGCGAATGAAACACCGGTTGAAGAAGAAAAAGCCTCCAGTGAATCAGAGCGCCTTATTTCTATTCCAGAAAAAATTTCTGTGAAAGATTTTGCGCAAAAATTAGGAAAAAGTGTCCCAGAATGTCTAGCGATTTTATTGCGCAACGGCATCATGGCGTCAATCAACGAAACCTTGGATTACGAAACAGCGACGATTATCGCAGAAGACGCTGGATTCCGTGCCCAAAAAGACACAGAAAGCGAAGAAGCTGCCGTTGATACACGCAGTAAGCAAGTTGAAGAAGTGTTGGCCGCTGAAAACGACGCTGAACTTGAAGCTCGCGCACCAGTCGTTGTAATCATGGGTCATGTCGATCACGGTAAAACCACATTACTCGACACGATTCGCAGCGCAAACGTCACAGCCGGAGAAGCAGGTGGCATCACACAACATATTGGCGCATATCAAGTTGTGCAAAATGATCGCCCAATTACATTTATCGATACACCGGGACACGAAGCATTTACTATGATGCGATCTCGTGGCGCACGCGTTGCTGACATTGCAATTCTTGTTGTCGCCGCTGACGACGGCATCAAGCCACAAACAATTGAAGCTGTGCACATCATTCAAGAAGCTGGCATTCCGTTTGTTGTTGCGATTAACAAAATCGACAAACCTGACGCAGACATCGATCGCGTGAAAAAAGAACTCGCTGAAATCAACTTGATTCCTGAAGAGTGGGGCGGAACAGTAATCTGCACACCAGTGAGTGCGAAAAACAAAACAAATATCGACGGATTATTAGACACTATTTTATTAGTCGCTGACGTTGAAGCTGACAAAATCCGCGCGAATCCAAAAGGGGAAGTCGTTGGAACAATTATTGAAGCACACGTTGATGCACACATGGGACCAGTTGCGACTATTTTGGTGCAAAACGGAACACTGCGTATTTCTGATGTCGTGCAAATCGGCGGTGCTGTTGGACGCGTTCGTTCATTGAAAGACTGGAATGGGAAAGACGTGAAAACTGCCGGCCCTGCAACACCTGTGAAAGTACTTGGCTTGAAATCTGCGCCAGTTGTTGGAGATATTTTGACAGTGTCTCAAGACAAAAAAGCGCTGAAAAAAGCCGTGAAGCAATACAACACATTTGCAATCACACAACAACACAAAAAACGCGCTGAAAATGTTGGCAAAAACATGTTGCCGGTTGTTTTGCGTGCTGACACACTCGGAAGCCTTGAAGCAATTGTTGCAGCGCTCGGAGAAGTTGGCAATGACGAAGTTGGCGTGAGCTTGTTACAAAAAGGCCTCGGCAACGTGACTGAAAACGATATCGCACTTGCGCGAAGTAGTGGCGCTGTTGTGATCGCGTTTCACACGAGCGCAACATCCGGAGCAGTTCGATTCGCATCAGATGAAAAAATTGCTTTGCATGAATTTGCTGTGATCTACCAATTACTCGATTTCATCAAAGGCGAAACTGAAAAACTGTTAACGAAGAAAATTACCTACAATAAAATCGGTAGCCTTAAATTACTTGCGGTATTCAAAACAGAACAAACATATTGCATTGCTGGTGGTCGCGTTGAAGACGGCAGCATGAAACCACACACACCATTGAAAATTGTTCGTGGCGGAAAAGTAATCGGCGAAGGTATTTTGAGTCAGCTCCAAAAAGACAAAAAGAATGTTGGGGAAGTTGGCAAAGGATCTGAATGTGGCATGCGCATCGACACAGAAACAGCCTTACAAGAAAACGACATCATCGAATCGTACGAAGTCGAAGAAACTAGTCGTTCACTCTAGCGTATGGCTGCTGACCGCATGAGACAAGTCAACGAACTCGTTCGCACTCGCGTTGCTGAAGCAATTAGTCGTGATGTTGAGTTGCCACTTGACTCATTTGTGACAGTCGTCAGCGTTGAAACATCGCGCGACTTACAACACGCTGTTGTCTATGTCATGGTTATCCCAGACGGCAAACGTGTCTCAACAATGAAAAAACTGAACGGTCAAAAATACGTTGTACAAAAAGCCTTGGCTGCGGCGTTAAAAATGAAATTTACACCGAAGATTCGGTTTGTATTAGACGAAAACGGCATTCGCGCACAGTCAATTTACGACGTTCTTGATCGCATTGACCCCGACGCACAAGACGAAGAATAGCGTTTTCTTTAGTAGTATTGACAATACGCGTACTCTGCGATAGAGTCATTTGTTATGCAAAAAATAACTGACAAACAACATCTTTTTGACGACTCTACCGCAACAACAATTTTTGCGGAAATTGACGCTGCCAAAAAAATTATGCTTGTCATGCATCAAAAACCAGACGGGGACACTACCGGATCCGCTCTTGGAATGGCGCATTATTTAGACACCATCAATAAACCGCACACCGTCTTTTGCGTTGATCCATTGCCGGAAGGATTGCACTTTTTGCCAGGAAAACAAAAAGTGGAAACGGGGGAATATCATTGGTCACCAGATATTTTCGATGCGGATTTAGTCATCGTGTTTGACGGCGGAGACTTAGAATACGTTGGAGTGAAAGACTACATCGACCAACTACGCGCGGCAGGCAAAGCGTTTCGAATCATCAACATCGATCATCACGCAACAAACAGTAATTACGGCGACGTAAACCTTGTTGTTCGCAACGGATCATCAACCTGCGAAATTGTCAGCGGACTTCTTGAATGGAAAGGCGCGCTCGGCAAAAAATCATCCGAATGCTTAATGACTGGCCTGATTACAGACACTGGACATTTCATGAACCTCGCAACCACTGGCTCAAGCGTTGACACAGCCTCGGACCTTTTGAAACACGGAGTGAATCTCGCTGATATTTCAAAACGCACAATGAATAATCGCTCGCTTGCAACCCTGCGTTTATGGGGTAAGGCACTGGAGCGTCTGCAAAAAACACGCTACGGCCTTGTGTACACCGTTGTCACTCAAGCCGACATCGCAGAAGCCGGCGCAACCAGCGAGGCAGTCGAAGGAATCAGCAACTTTTTAAACTCACTCGATCAAGAACACGACAGTCGCGGCGTTCTTGTGCTCACTGAAAAAAACGCAACAACCGTAAAAGGGAGTCTGCGCACAACGCATCCTGATATGGACGTCAGCAAACTCGCGCAATCATTCGGCGGTGGCGGACACAAAAAAGCCGCGGGCTTTCAAGTTGCCGGAACACTGACACACAACATCGACGGCAGTTGGAGCATCAACCTTTCCCGCTAAAGCTATTTGTGATACTGTCGTTTTATTATTGATACACGTATATATATGGAAATTTCAAATGATTACCTTGTCCCAACAGTTATTGAAAAATCACCATACGGTGAACGAGCCTATGACATTTATTCTCGCTTATTAAAGGACCGCATCATCTTTCTCGGCACTGGCATTAACGACGGGGTCGCCAACGCTGTGATCGCGCAATTGCTGTTTTTGGAAGCCCAAGACTCTGGAAAAGACATCAAAATGTATATCAACTCACCGGGCGGATCTGTCAGTGCTGGACTTGCGATTTATGACACCATGCAATACATCAAGTCCGATGTCTCAACAATTTGCGTCGGAACAGCCGCTTCAATGGGCGCTGTGTTGCTCGCGGCTGGAGCAAAGGGCAAACGATTTGCACTGCCAAATGCGGAAGTGATGATTCATCAAGTGATGGGCGGCGCTGAAGGACAAGCAACGGACATCAAAATCGCCGCTGAACACATCTTGAAAGTAAAAGACCGCTTGAACAACCTTCTTGTGAAACATACCGGGCAAAAAGTTGCCGCAATTGAGAAAGATACTGACCGTGATAATTTTATGTCCGCTGAAGAAGCCAAGAAATACGGCCTCATCGACAAGATCATCAAATAGCAACTGCGTTTGACGAAAGCGCTGTTTCAGAGTAGGTTTAGAGTACTTTAATTCTTTTGAAATTTCCGCTGTACTTGTTGTATTGGTTGCCTCGAAACACGCTATTCTTATGTCTTACTCTGTTACACTGAACACGAATCGCGATTAATCCCACTCTCGGGATGTTTTGAGTAATCCAATAATCAGGTATTGCATACGTTATATGGATACTCTTTTACTCATTGTCGCACTTGCCGCCGGCGCAGCGCTTGGTTGGTTTTTGCGACAACTCAAAGCAACGAATGCAAAAAACTCTGCCGAAGGTCGCGCAGAGCAATTGCTCAAAGACGCGAAAGCGCAACAACAAGAAACGATTCTTGAAGCCAAAGAACAAGCCCTTGCTATTATTGAAGAAGCGAAAAAGGAAGAACAAAAACGTCGCGAAGAAACATCTCAAATGCAACAACGCATTGAGAAGCGCGAAACAATGTTTGATCAAAAATTGATCGATTTAGAAAAAAAACAAGAAAGCCTCGCAAACAAACAAGAGGAACTTGAAAAAGCCCGTCAAGAAATTGCGTCAATCAAAGACGAACAAATCGACAAGCTCCAACGTGTCGCTGGCTTGAACAAAGACCAAGCGGTTGAAGTGTTGATGAACAAAGTGCAAAAAGACGAAAGCGAATCATTGATGAACCGCGTTCGCAAACTGCAAGGGGAATCAAGCGAAGTCTATGACGCAAAAGCACGTGATATCCTCACTCAAGCTATTCACCGCTGCGGAATGTCTCACGCCGCTGAAACAACATCGACTGTCTTGCATTTGCCATCTGATGAAATGAAAGGCCGAATCATCGGAAAAGAAGGTCGGAATATTAAAAAAATCGAAGAGCTCACTGGCGTTGAAGTCATTGTCGATGACACACCGCAAGCAATTTTGTTGTCCTGCTTTTCTCCAATCCGTCGTCATCTTGCAAAACGGTCAATCGAGCGTTTAATGGAAGATGGTCGCATCCATCCAGGTAGAATCGAAGAGGTTGTTGAGCTCTCCAAAAAGCAATTACAAGGCGAGATCAAACAAGCCGGAGAAGAAGCGTTATATGAAATGGGTATTACCGGTATCGACCCAAAGTTAATTCAGATTCTCGGTCGCTTGCGCTATCGCACCAGTTTCGGACAAAACGTCTTACGACACAGCATTGAAGTCGGAACCGTTGCCGCCCTCATCGCAGAAGAACTTGGCGCTGATGTTGCGCTGGCTCGCAAAGCCGGTTTATTCCACGACATCGGAAAAGCTCTCGACCACGATATCCAAGGCACGCATCCGGAAATTGGCCGTGATATCGGGCGAAAGTTTGGCTTTTCTCAAGAATTATCAGACGCAGCCTTTTGTCATCACGATGATCTACCGCCAAGCATTGAAGGCATTATTGTCAAAGTGGCTGATGCAATTTCTGCTGGTCGTCCTGGCGCTCGCAAAGACTCACTCGAACAATACGTTCAACGTCTTGAAGAACTCGAAAACACCGTCTTGTCATTTCCTGGCATCCAAAAAGCCTACGCAATTCAAGCCGGCAGAGAAGTCCGCGTCTTTGTTGACCCAGGCGTGTTATCTGATTTTCAATCACACGAACTTGCAAAATCAATTGCAAAACGCATTGAAGAAACATTGAAATACCCTGGTGAAATCAAAATCACCATGATCCGAGAAACTCGCATCGTTGAATACGCTCGATAAGATGTCAGACACTAAAAATCACACACAGCATTCTGAACAGGCCATTGTGCCTGTTCCTGTGTTTACAACACAAACAGCTGAAGAAGCAATTGTTATCACTCAAACACCGAGTCGCGCAACAACTCTTGAGCAAGATGCAAGCGAACCATTTCGCATTGTACTACTTGGTGACATTGTCGGGCGACCTGGCAGAGCCGCTCTCAAAAAAGACCTTCAAAAATTACGAGACAGCAAAGGAGTTGATCTCGTCATTGCGCAATCGGAAAACCTTGCGCATGGCTTTGGCATCACCCCGGAAACTATCACAGACATCATGTCATCAGGCGTTGATGTTGCAACCGGCGGCAACCACACTTGGAAAAATTCTGCAGGCGTTCAGTTGCTTGCAAGTGGCGCTGAGCCAACCGTCTTGCGCCCAGCGAATGCTGCCGCAACTCTTGCCGGACCAACACATGTCCGCGTCCGTGTTCCTGGAATGAAACACGACATTGTTATCAGTTGCCTGCTTGGACAAGTCTTTATGAAAGACATTGTCGCGTCACCATTTGAAACTGCAACAGCCTTATTCGAAACATACAAAGAAGAAAGCGTTCACTACATTTTTGACCTACATGCAGAAGCGACGGGCGAGAAGCGCATCTTTGGACATTTTGTTGATGGTAAGGCCTTGGTTGTTGTCGGCACACACACCCATGTTCAAACTGCTGACGAGGAAATTCTGGAGAAGGGAACCGCGTATATTACCGACCTTGGTTTCACTGGAGCACTTGATTCCTCACTTGGAATGCGCCGTGACCTTGTCATGAAAAAAGTAGCGCTCAAAGAAGACGTCAGCTTAGAACCAGCCACTGAAGCAGGCGACACAGTCATTCACGGGGTACTCGTGACACTTGATCGCACAACGGAACAACCAACACAGATTGAAAGAATTGCTATTATTTCACGAGAAAAATAGTCTGTTTTTTCACCAATGTTTGGCAAAAACCCAAAAAACACTAGCGTAATTATCAAAAATCTGTATACTAACAATAATTATCAATTGATAGTTTTATATCTATGAACAAAGCATCGCTTGCGAGCGCTCTGTCTGAAAAGACTGGGCTTGCGAAAAACGCAGCGGAGGAATGCATTGATGCATTCACAGATATTGTAACTGAAGCACTCCAAGGAGGAGACGAAGTGACAATCGCTGGATTCGGAACATTTATGGCAAAATTTCGCCATGCACGTAACGGAGTCAACCCGCAAAACCCAAATGAACCAATGCAGATCCCTGCTGTAACGGTTCCAAAATTCAAAGCTGGGAAGAATTTGAAAGAAGCCTTGAAACACACCGGAGAAGCAAAAGCTCTCTAAAACAAACCCCTGTCACTGTGCAGGGGTTTTTGGTTGACGTATCATGGTTTTTTTTATATGCTCATTGAGCTATTGTACTAATACGAAGTACGAAATCCGGTGTTCATAGCAAACACATACGCGTCTGTAGCTCAATTGGATAGAGCGCTTGGCTTCGGACCAAGAGGTTCTGGGTTCAATTCCTGGCAGGCGCACCAAGGGCGCATAGCTCAGCTGGTAGAGCAGTTGGCTCTTAACCAATTGGTCGGGGGTTCGAATCCCTCTGCGCCCACAAATAACTGAAACACTACTGTATGGCTCAAGTCACATTTGAAGATGACAATTTAACCGTTGAAGCAGAACCTGGCGCAAATCTAAAAGATGTTGCAGAAGATTCTGGTGCAATGATTCCATTTGGATGTGAGCAAGGAATTTGCGGCACATGCCTCTCAACGGTCGACGGCGAGGTTTCTGAGATTGAAGAAAACGAACAAGAAACACTCGACGCAATGGGCGCTGAAGAAGGCCAACGCCTTGTGTGCCAATGTTTAGTAAAGGGAGATATTTCTGTAAAAAGCGCTTATTAAAAAACTCATGTTGCAGTTGGCTTGTTTTGATTTTGACGGCACGCTATTTTCCACTGAACATATTCATCGCGCTTCAATTTACACTGTATTGAAAAACGAATACGCTATTTTGTTATCCGAAGAAGAGTCTGCAAGTTACTCTGGAATTCCATACATCGACCGCATTCGCATGGCGCTGCAATTACGCAATCTCTATCAAGAAGACAAGGCTTGGGAATTAGAAAGACAGGCCCGTGAGATCACAGCTCGTCAATGCGAAGACGCAGCAGCGCTCCTCACTCCAGGCGTGACGACGTTGTTAGAAGATTTCAAACAACACAACATTCCGATGGGTATTGTGAGTTCAGGAAAACGCACAATTATTGAGCATGATTTAAAAAATGCTGGAATTGCTCAGTATTTTCACCATATTATTGCCATTGAGGATGTCCAAAACATCAAACCAAACCCTGAGCCATATCTCCAAGCTCTCGAATATTTTGACGTGAACGCAAACAACGCGGTTGCGTTTGAAGACTCACCACACGGCGTTCATTCAGCTGTTTCCGCTGGCATTCCAACAATTGGCATTCTCACCAGCGCCCATGCAGACGAACTTGTTGGCGCAAAAAAAACAGTCCGGAATTTCACCGAACTGTCTGTAGATCAATTGTTATAATTATTGCACGTCAATAATTGTCGCTTTTGCCGCATCAAGGCGTTTTCCTTCACGCAAGAAAAAGAGTTGTTGGCCCCATGTAAACATCGTAGACGCAAACCAATACAACGCAACACCAGCTGGGAATTGATACCCGAATACAATTGTCATCACAGGAAGGAAATACAACATTTGCTTGTTCATGATCGCTGCCATATCTTCATCTTTTGATCCTTCAGATTTCACTGCCGGGCGTTTGTTTTGCATCATTTTTGTTTGTGCAAATTGTGCAGCGCCAGTCAGGACAGCAAGAACAATATTATGTTTTGCAGTGAGATCCATAAACCCTAAGAATTCACGGTTGATTGCTGTTGTACTGTAAATCGTTCGCAGCGGCTCATATAAATGTGACAATGAAGCGGGGGACAAGATTCCAGTAACAGCATCCAGTTGCAGCCCGTTGTTTAACACTTGGAACAATGCGATAAGAATCGGCAACTGAATCAATAGTGGTAAACAACTCGAAAGAGGGTTTACTTTATGCTCTTTATAGAGCTGCATCATTTGTTTACCAAGCTCTTCTTTGTCGTCTTTGTATTTTTCTTTCAGCGCTTCAAGTTTTGGTTGCAACTCTTGCATGCCTTTTTGCTGACGAATGGCTTGCAGGGATGGATAAAACAAAGCGAATTTAATCAATAATGTAAGTAAAATAATCGCAATACCAAAATCGTGGAATGGCATGACGTCATAAATCCACAATAATGTATTTAAAAATGGCTGATACAGCACTGCATTAAAAAGGTTTCCAAACATAAAATAAAGTTATTTTTTCAAAGGGACTTCGTCGACTCCGCCTTGTGACCACGGATTACAGCGTAAAATACGCCATACACCGAGTAATCCTCCTTTTACAAGGCCAAATCGATCAATAGACCGAGCGGTATATTCTGAACATGACGGATAATATCGACAACCGATCATTCCGTGTCCCGCCATCATACCATGGTCCGGAGAAATCGTCTTCTGGTAGAGACGAATACACCACACAACAGCCCAGGCGGGGAGTGTACTATATTTCATTTTTGCTGATATTAGTCATTTTTTCACTATCTAAAAACTGAATCTTTGTAAATCCTTGGATTAAATCAGCTTGAATCGCTTGAAAATCTGCCGTTTTCGCAGATTGCTCTGGAATAATCACAATTCGTGCGTTTTTAATAAACAATGGTTGAATTTCTCGCATAATTGCGTACACTTGTCTGCGTAGCTTATTTCGTTTGACCGCGCCCTTTAGTGTTTTATTTGCCACAACAACTGCCACTTGTACGGTATTTTCTGGATTATCAACTGTTTTTATACGAAAAAAAGCGATTTTTAGTGTTTTACCGCTTTTATACACGGCTGAAAAATCAGCACGTTTCAGTCCTCGATGCGCTCGAGAGAGCATGGCTTATGCAGCTAATTTTTTTCGGCCTTTTGCACGACGACTTTTCAAGATGTGGATCGCTTTTCGGGCACGTGCACGAAAACCATGTTTCTTTTGACGACGACGGCTATTCGGTTGGTAAGTTCTTTTTGGCATAAATACAATATCAATAACTGTCGAACTATACTATATGAAGGGGATGTTGTCAATAATTCCAGTTGAAACAAATCAAAACACAGATTATCCCCAGGCTGTGCACAATACTGGAAAAATTCGGGAGCAAAAAGGTGTTTTTGAATTGTTATCCACATGCTATAGTTCCTTTTGCACGAAAAATCCAGATTAAAAAATAGGACACTACAACACTGCTTATGACAAACGAAGAATTGTGGGACGCTGTACTCGGCGAAGTAGAACTTGAAATCTCAAAACCAAATTTTGTCACCTGGTTTAAAAACACCTTTTTATATTCAATGGAAAGCGGGGAAGTCGTTGTCGGCGTCCCAAGTGCATTCACAAAATCGTGGATGGAAAAGCAATACCACCAAATCATCTTAAAAGCGATGCGTCGTATTTCAGATGAAGATATTCGAACTGTTCATTATCAAGTCCGTACAAAAAAAGACAGCGTTGATGAAGTAGTAGCCGCTGCTGATACAAAACAAGAAGAGGCCTCAAAAGTAGAACAACATACACCAGCACAACACAAACCAGTTGATAGTGTGCGAAAAGGCGGGCAACAAACCCTTCAAGCAGCTGATGTTGGGGCATTATATGGCTTAAACCCACGATATACCTTTAAAAACTTCGTTGTTGGCAAAAAGAATGAACTTGCTCACGCTGCATGTATTGCTGTCAGTGAACAACCAGGAACATCATATAATCCACTGTTTATTTATGGTGGCGTTGGTCTTGGTAAAACCCATTTAATGCAAGCAGTTGGGCATTCTATCCTTCAAAAAGACCCCAATAAGAAGATTTTATATGTGACCTGTGAAACATTCACAAACGAATACATTAAAAGTGTCGGTGAAGGTCGTGCGGATGAATTTAAAAACAAATATCGCAGCGTTGATGTCTTAATGGTTGATGATATTCAATTCCTTGCTGGAAAAGAGGGGACACAAGAAGCTTTTTTCCACACATTCAACCACTTACATCAAAGTAACAAACAAATCTTACTCACATCTGACCGACCACCACGTGCAATCCCAACCTTAGAAAACCGTTTAATTAGCCGTTTTGAAGGTGGAATGATTGTTGATGTGTCTCTTCCAGACCTTGAAACTCGTATTGCGATTTTAACGCAAAAATGTCGAGAAAAAGGATATCACATTCGATCTGAAATCATGCAATTTATTGCAAGTAACGTTCAAAACAACATTCGTGAACTTGAAGGAGCCTTGAATCGTGTGATTGCATATCACGAATTAAACAAAAAAACCCCAACAATTGAGTCTGTTCAAGGGATTTTACAATCATTCAAGCCAGCTCCAAAAAAACAGGCAATTACCGCTCGTAAGGTTGTTGATGTGGTTGCTGACTACTTTGATATCTCATTAGACGATATCAAAGGAAATAGCCGTAAAAAGGAGCTTGTTGTTCCACGACAAATCGCCATGTACCTTATGCGTGAAGAAGTGCACGCAAGTTACCCGAATATTGGCGATGAACTCGGTGGGCGAGACCACACCACCGCCATGCATGCACATCAAAAAATCGCCCAATTACTCACTGTTGATGATAAAATTGAAAGCGACATCGGGATGATTAAACAGCGTTTATACAATTCATAAGGAATTGTTATACACGTTTTGGGTGTGTTATACACAGGAACTGTGGGTAACTCTGGGATAAACCTTGTACAACCGCCATATAGTTGGTGATAACATCCGGTATAAGTGTGTGGAGAAGTGTATAATCACTGTGGATAGAAAACATACCCACGTAGTTATACACATTGGTGTATAGTTATACCCACAGTTACACACACCCAAATTCGCGGATTGTACACATGGCAGTTTGCGAAATCGCCAATAAGCGCTAGGGTAAAAAGAGTTATCCCGATATCCACACCGCTTATAAGTGGTCTTACTAATTCAGTATTTTTATTTTTTATTTAATATGATGAAATTCTCTTGTACAAAACAAAACCTCACAAAGGCACTCTCATTGGTTTCTCATATTGCAACAAAGAACACACAATTACCGATCTTACAGAATATCCTATTCACAACAAACAACGATCATATTATTGTGAAGGCAACAAACTTAGAAGTTGGGATTGAAGTAGTTATTCGTGGGAAAGTAGAAGGAGAAGGAAGCTTTACAGTACCAGCGTCTGTGTTGTCGAGTTACGTGCAATTACTTTCAAATGATCGAGTTGATATTGAATGTGATGATACAGCAATGACAATTAGCTCTGGAAGTCAAAATACAAAAATTCGAGGCGTGAATGCTGGGGAGTTCCCATTGATCCCAGTTGTTGAATCGCAATTTGATTGCACGGTGAATATAGAAGTACTGAAAAATATTTTACCAAAAGTTGTTGTTACAGCATCACATGATCAGTCTCGTGTGGAGCTCACAGGGGTTCTATGGTCTTTTCAGGATAAAAAACTCACTATGGCCGCAACAGATAGTCATCGGCTCTCAGAAGCGATTGTAGAGGCTCAAGTGAGTCTTTCTGATGGTGTTGCAAAGCAGGTGGTTATTCCATCTCAGTCACTGGTTGAATTATCACGAATTATTGGTGAGTCAGAAGAAACTGAAGTGAAGTGTTTGTTTAGTGACGCGCAAGTATTATTTGTGTGTGGAGATGTGAAATATACATCACGTTTATTAGAAGTTGCATTTCCGGAATATCAACAAATTATCCCAAATCACTTTACAACAAGTGTGACAGTGAAAACGAGTGATTGCGTCCAATCAATTAAAGCAGCGAGTTTGTTTAGTAAAGCGGGGATTCATGATGTGAGTTTTCATATTTCTCCAAAAGAAGGAAGTGTGACAGTGACATCAGTGAATGCGCAGGTTGGTGAAAATGTTTCAAAGATGACCGCTCAAATTACTGGAGAAGAAGAGTTGACGGTGATTTTTAATTATCGATATATTCTTGATGGATTGAGTCACATTGGAAGTCCGGAAGTGCGTTTTGATTTTATTAACATAACAGCGCCGGCAGTACTTCGACCAATTGCTGTTGAAGCGGAAAATTATTTCATGGTCATCATGCCGATTAAACAATAGTCGTTGATTGATTCAAATACGGAATGAAATTCGAAAAATTTAATTTTCAAAGACACATTGGTGCAAAAGGTGGGATTAGTGAGCAAGTAAAAGCTGCACAATATGTTGAATATGCTCGAGAGTTAGTGTTGGAGCGTTTTGGTGAGGGTTCATTAGAGCACGCGCGACCAGTTTCAATTAAAAATCGCGTTCTTGTTATTGAGGTAATTCATCCGGCAGTGTCTCAAGAAATTTTACAATCCAGTGAAGTGCTTATTAGCGCGTTGAATGAAAAAATTGGACATCCAGAAGTTGTGCGGATTTCGTGTGTGATCCCAAAACAAAAATCTGAGTGGCAAGAATAAAAAAAGACTAGGAATGACCTAGTCTTTTTTTGGAAACAATGTTGCTGTACATACCTATGGTGTCACTGTTGTGTCGGTGGATGTGTTTACGTTTGTGTCGACAGAGGTGTTTGAGTTTGTGTTCACTGATGTGTTGGTATTTGAATTTGTGTTTGTTGTTGGGGTAGTGGTTTTTGTTGTTTCCAATACTTTTATTTTCACAGTCGTTTCGGCGGTGTTTTCTTTGTCATCGGTGACAGTGATTTTAATTGTATGAGAACCTGGTTTTAAGGTACTTCCTTTAAATGTTGAATTGATTGTTTTTGTACTTGATGCGTTTGGTGAAATAGTTTGTACGCTTTTTTTATCAACAGAGATTTCAACGGTTTTGATTGTGCGGTTTTTCCCAGGATTGAGTGATGCGGTGATTTTCACATCAGCGGCAGAATAACTCGCACCATCATTTAGTGAAGTGATGGATACACTTGGTTGTGCTTCCTTGCTTCGAATAGAACAATCAACTTCTTTTGTTTCGTCGTTGAGATATTCATCCTTTTTATTTTTCTTCACATATTCTTGCACACCCTTTTCCCAAGAAGCGAACATTGGATCGTCTGTTGGATTTTTCCGTGGACTACTTTTGAAGTCGTCTTTATTGAGGTAGTATAAAATGTTGTGCGCAATTTTGACTTTTTTCTTTTCAACAAATTCTTTTGGATAGCTATCAATACAAGAATCTGGAATAAGTTCTTTCGTGATTTTATCAAATGAATGTTCTTCTTCTTTGTCGATGTTGCCAGCAAGTGCGTCATTTGACGCTTTCCAAGATGCTTTTGAAAATGATTCATTTGGTGTGCCAGCAAGTGCTTCTTTCATGTACGCAAACCAAATTGGTGCGGCAATAATAGAACCATCGGCTTGTTTGTCCATTTCACTATTGTCGTTATTTCCAGTCCATACACCAGTTGCAATAGATGGTGTGTAGCCCATTGTCCAGGCATCATGGAAGTCGTTGGTTGTTCCGGTTTTTAGAGCGACAGTATGACCAGGAACGCTGTAACTTGAAAGTGGACTGTAGCGTAATCCTTGTTGTGACAACACGTCATTGAGCATTTTAACGGCGTTTTTATCAACGACTTGTTTCGCGTCGTCTTTCCAATTCTCTAAGCTTTTTCCTGATTGGTCTTTGATTTCTAATACACCAGCTACCGGGTGTCGTTCACCGTCGCGTGCAAATGTTGCAAACGCACTTGTGTGTTCCAAGAGAGACACTTCAACACCACCAAGAGTCAGCGCGAGGCCGTAACGCTTACGATCTTTCATGGTTGTGTAGCCGAGTTTTTCTGCGTTATCAATCACACGATCGAGGCCAGCGAGATACAACACTTTTACTGCTGGAATATTTAATGATTGCGGTAATGCGTTCCGCAGCGCAATTGGACCGTTTTGGTTTAAGCTGTAATTTCGTGGATGGTATGTTCCGGAGTCAGATGGAAAATCTGTTTCAACGTCCCAGACTTTTGTGTCAGGTGTGAGTCCTTTTTCAAACCCAGACATATACACCAATGGTTTAATTGAAGAGCCTGGTTGACGAATTGGAGAAGTTGCGACATTGAATTCCCCGTCGTTTTCTTTATCAAAATAATCATGTGAGCCAACCATTGCGAGAATTTGTCCGTTCTTTGCATCAATCGAAACGAGCGCTGCATTGCTGCCGCCTTTTTCACGAACTTTTGTCATCCCGTCTGCGATTGCTTTTTCCGCTTTTTGTTGTTTGTCCCAATCCAATGTTGTGATGACGGCGTACCCATTTTTACGGAGATTTACTTGGCCATATTTTTCTTCAAGTTGTTCAACGACATAAAACACAAAATGTGGCGCTTTAATTTCTGTGATGTTTGTGTTCAATTCTTTTACTTCCTCGGTTTTTGCAGCGTCCGCTTCTTCTTTTGTGATTTGACCATCTTCTACCATGATGTCTAAGGCATAATCTCGACGGGTTTTGAGGCGTTCAGGATTATGTGGATAGTTGACTGGATTTTTTGGCAGTGAGGCAAGAATAGCCGCTTCTGAAAGAGTTACATCTTTTGCGGATTTATTGAAGTATTCTTGGGCGGCGATTTCAACTCCTTGATAATTCGGTCCGTAATAGACTTCGTTTAAATACATGTTCAGTACTTCATCTTTGCTGTATTTTTGTTCGAGTCGAGTTGCAAGAATGACCTCTTTGATTTTACGAGTGTATGTACGTTCGTTTGTCAGAACAGCGTTTTTTACAAATTGCTGTGTCAGAGTTGAAGCTCCACCGCCAGCGCCAACACCGGTTGCGTTTGAAATCACCGCACGTGTTAAACCAATTGGATCAAAACCACCGTGTGAATAAAATCGGCGATCTTCTAGCGCGAGTGTTGCGTCAATAATATATGGGTTGATCTCTTCGAGTTTTACATCTTGTCGTTTGTTATCACCAAGATCATACAATACTGTTTGTCCATCACGCGCATAAATTTTTGTGCTTTGTGTGATTGCTCGGTTTCCAAGGTCGCTGATATCCGCCAAATCTTTTGATACCCATAAAAAAGCACCAGCAATTGCAAGAAGCATCAAAATAAACAACGCAGCACAGATGTATACACATACGCGGATCCATTTTTTATTCCAGTGATATTGAACAAACCCTTTGATCCCAGGTTTTCTTTCTATTGGCTCCTTTGAATCATCTTCATTCTTTTTTGAGCGCTTTTTCCAAAAACGACCAGAGTCTTTTTTCTCAGTCTTTTTTGATGTGCGTGATTCGTTCGCGCGCTGTGTTGCTCGGGTTTTTCGAGTGTGCTCACCAGAGTCTTTTTTTGAGGTTTCAATATGTGGAATAGGCATATAAAATATGACAAATAATGTCTCTATGGTAGACTAATTGAGTCTAAAAGTACAGCTATTTTTTATGAAGCAGAGTCAATTATTTCAACCCCAATTTGCACCTCTTACCGGAACAGCGACTCCAGCAACCGAGCTCGACATCGCGCGCGTGACTCGCGGTCTTGTTGACATGATCCCAAAAGAGGAATTTTTGCGAAAATTACAAACCGGAGAGCGGATGCGGGTGTATATTGGCGCGGACCCAACACGGCCTGATTTGCATATTGGCCATGCGGTGATTTTGCGCGCATTGCGAGGATTGCAAGACCTGGGGCATGAAGTGGTGTTTTTAATTGGTGATTTCACTGGCCGAATTGGCGATCCAACGGGTAAGGATGCGGCTCGGACAGCGCTCAGCACAGAGCAAGTGATGGCGAATGCAGAAACCTATCGCGAACAAGTCCAGAAAATTATTGATTTTAGTGATTCTGCAAAAACGCCAGCTATTATGGCATTTAACGCCGATTGGCTTGGAAAGTTGTCATTTGAAGATGTGATTCAGCTTGCGAGTCAGTTTACTGTGCAACAAATGCTTGAGCGCGATATGTTCGAAAATCGGATGAAAGACGGGCAACCGATTTATGTCCACGAATTTTTTTATCCAATCATGCAAGGATATGATTCTGTTGCAATGGATGTTGATGTTGAAGTTGGCGGGACAGATCAATTATTTAATATGCTCGCAGGCCGCAGCTTGCTTAAAACAGCGACAGGGAAAGAAAAAATTGTCTTGACCTTCGAATTGTTACTCGGACTTGATGGCCGCAAAATGAGCAAGTCGTATGATAATTATGTTGGTATCAATGACGCGCCAAATGAGATGTACGGCAAGTTGATGTCACTCGCAGATGAGTTGATTCCAAGTTATTGGAAATTGTGCACAGACGTATCGGATGCCGAAATTGAGTCTGTAAAAGCTGATTTGGCGAATGGGGTATTACATCCACGTGATGCGAAAATGAATCTCGCGCGAGCGATTGTTGAGATCTGCCATGACATTGCGGCGGCACAAGCTGCCCAAGACGCGTTCGTGAGTCAGTTCCAAAAGAAAGAGCGTCCAGATGATATTCCAGAAGTGCGCGTCGCAGGTGAGTTGAACGCGGTTGATTTGGTGGTAAATGCAGGTTGTGCAAATTCAAAAGGGGAGGCGCGTCGCTTGATTGAACAGGGTGGTGTGAAATTGAACGATGAAAAACTGGCTGATATTACAGCAACTGTGTCTGTAAATAGTGGTGATGTATTGCAAGTCGGCAAACGCCGTTTCGCGAAGTTGATTGTTGAATAAAAAAAAGAGGCGAAGGCATCCGAAGTCGTGGACGCGGTTCCGCCTATACAGCGACGCTATGCCGTGCGTCGCTGTTTGTTGTTTGGTGCAGAGAGCTTGAAGTCAGGAGGTTGGCTTACTGCACGTAGAGGACGCAGATCTTGAGCGTCTCGAGCGCTGCCAAGATCTCGTTCAGGTGCAGCTTAGGGTCCCGTCTCCGTGTCTGGCCCGTTGTTGGGGAGCTGTCCGGGACGTTCTTCCACGGAATGCTCGCGAGATCAAACGAGATCTCGACGTCAAAGACGAGCCTGTCTGTCCACCTGTCTCCAAGGCGCGTGTGAACTGAACGCCGAGAGCTCATATGTACCGCGATGAGCGCGCGGCCTATGCCTTGAGCGCCGTAGATCGCCTCCTGGACCTGCTGGTGCGTTACCAGCGGGACCTCAGGGTTGTCCTGAATGGTGAGCCTCAGCGTTTTCGCGAAGTACGGCCTTGCTGGTTTCGTGTCTTGATTTCCGTTCTCTACCATCTTGTCCTCCGTGAAAAGTGCGTCGCCATTTTGTTCATTTTAGAGCTGTTTGTCAAATATCAATATGCCGTCTTGTGATTTTTTGGGTTTCGCAGTAAGCTGAAAGTTCTATGAAATTCGAACTCGCAAGCAATTTTCAACCCTCTGGTGATCAGCCAACAGCGATTAAAACACTGGTGAATGCTGTGCAAACAGATGAAAAAGACGCTATTTTATTAGGCGTGACCGGTTCTGGAAAAACCTTCACCATGGCGAATGTGATCGCGCAGACTCAAAAACCAACGCTCATCATTTCACATAACAAAACGCTGGCGGCGCAACTTGCTGGCGAATTTCGAGAATTTTTTCCAAAAAACGCGGTTGAATATTTTGTGAGTTATTACGATTACTATCAACCAGAAGCGTATATTGCGCGGAGTGATACCTACATCGAAAAAGAAACCGACATCAACGAAGAGATTGATCGTTTGCGGCACGCGGCTGTGCAATCGATTTTAACGCGGCGTGACACAATTATTGTCGCGAGTGTGTCATGTATTTATGGGCTCGGCAGTCCAGAGAGTTACAAGGCTGGAAGCAAGGATGTTTCAATTGGCTCATTGAATCGCGAGCAGTTGCTGATTGCGCTTGTCGACATGCAATATTCTCGCAATGATATTGATTTTCATCGCGGAAGTTTTCGGGTGCGTGGTGATATTGTTGAAGTGTTTCAAACATCCAGTGAGCATCGGGCACTGCGGTTTGATTTTTTTGGAAATGACCTTGAAGCAATTTCAGAGTTTGATGTCTTAACTGGCGAGGTGTTCGGGAATTTTCAAACAGTGACTATTTTTCCAGCGACACTCTATCAAGCAGCAGACGAGCATTTTGCAAAAGCGGTCCAAAATATTCGCGCTGATATGGAGCGGGAAGTGGCGGCGTTTGAAAAGAAAGGGAAGCTGATTGAAGCGCAGCGCCTGGCGCAACGGACAAAGTTTGATTTGGAGATGATTGAAAACGTCGGCTATGTGAACGGGATTGAAAATTATTCGCGCTATTTTGATGGTCGCGAGCCAGGGTCGCCACCGTTTACATTAATGGATTATTTTGCGGATGATTATTTATTGATTATTGATGAGTCGCACCAAACTATTCCGCAAATTGGTGCAATGTACGGCGGTGATCGCTCACGTAAAGAATCGCTGATTGATCACGGCTTTCGGGTGAGCGGGGCATACGATAACCGTCCACTTCAGTTTGCAGAATTTGAACAACGCATGCCGCAAACAATTTATGTCTCCGCAACTCCAGGGAAATATGAAAAAGCGAAAACAAATGTAGTTGCTGAGCAGTTGATTCGCCCAACCGGAATTACTGAGCCGAAAATTATTGTGAAGCCTGTTGCGACGCAAGTGAAAGATGTGCTGGAGCGCGTGCGTGAGCGGATTGAAAATGGCCAAAGAGCGTTGATTACAACGCTGACAAAAAAGATGGCCGAAGAGCTGACGGAATATTTGAATGAGCAAGGCATTGCAGTGCAATATATCCATTCTGATGTTGATAATATGGAGCGTCTCGAGATTTTGCGCGATTTGCGGCTTGGGAAATATGACGTGTTGATCGGTATTAACTTATTGCGCGAAGGTTTAGACTTGCCTGAAGTGTCTCTTGTGGCAATTTTAGATGCAGACAAAGAAGGGTTTTTGCGTTCAGAAACAGCACTGACACAAACCATGGGACGCGCTGCTCGACATTTGGAAGGCACGGCGATTTTGTATGCAGATGTGATTACCGGCTCAATGCAACGCGCGATGGATGAAATTAATCGACGGCGCACACTGCAAGAGGAATATAATAAGGAGCACAATATTGTGCCGGCTGCGATTGTCAAAGCGATTCGAGACGACCGATTGTCTGGAATGAAAAAAGTTGAGGAAGTAGATGATTCGCTTATTGATCCAGAAATTACAGACAAGCTCGCTGAGCCAGAATTTGTGCGCGTGCTTGATGAACTTCGTGGACGAATGCATCTTGCTGCTGAGAATTTAGAGTTTGAAGAAGCCGCCCGTTTGCGGGATAATTTGGATGAGCTTGAAACAGTCTTTCGACAGAAGTTTGGTGATTTGAAAAAACTGGCGAAACAAGCCAAGTCCGGCAACAGAAAAAAACGTGGATAATTGTAGATATATGAAAACAGTACTCGCATTTGGAACCTACGACGTCTTTCACAAAGGGCATGAATATTTTTTGCGTGAAGCTGCGAAATTAGGCGATCGGTTAGTGGTGGTTGTTGCGCGCGATGCGAATGTTGAGCGACTGAAAGGTCGCAAGTCACACGACTCAGAAGATGTGCGTTTGCAGAACGTTGCGGCGTTTGAAGTGGTCGATGAAGCGCGGCTTGGATATGAAGAGTGGGGGAAGCACTTGCAGGTGCTTACTGATGTTGCGCCAGATGTGATCGCGCTTGGGTATGACCAAAAAGCGAAATTGCCGCAAGAGTGGGAAGCAAAAGCTGTGCGATTAGAATCGTTTGAACCAGAAATATACAAAAGCTCGAAGTTGCGACCACAGGAATAATGTAGTAACATTGCAAAACGTCAAGGAGGGCGTCATGGCTTCGCGGGAAGAAGATGAGGTAGAAAGAATAAAAAAAGAGCTCCGTGGTCCGCAGGTGCCGCCTGTGTCGCCGCTTGCCGGCCCTGGCAGGTTCTCGTCCAGCATGAGGGGTCCCGCGGTCCACGGGCCGGGACCTGGAACATTGCACACAGACGAGGCTGATAGGTGGCCGACGCCACCCGGCTCAAAAAACCCATCCTGAGTCAGTTCCCCAGGTGCGCCTGCGAAATACGATTCTTCGTGTTCTTGCAGGCCGTTTTTCCAAAGAACAGCATGCGTGCTGAGTTTTGAAAAGATGTTTTGTTGATATGGTCTCACATATGCTTTATATTTAGTTAGGCTTACTAAATATAAAATAGCCCGGAGGCGTCTTTACGTAAGGGAATATATGAAAATTGAACAAGATATCGCCCTGCAGATATATAGTCTCATGCGCCTCATGCGTAAAAATGTAACAAATACATTAACGCTCGCACATGAACTCAGTATGGTGCAGATACAAGCATTGCAGCTTATTTCCGAAGGACACGAAACAATGCGCGTTCTCGCAAATGAGATGCATGTCAAAATGCCGACATTGACTACACATATCGATAAGCTTGAAAAAGCGGGATATGTAAAACGATCGCACGATTCAGATGATCGTCGAGTCATTCGTGTCACAATGACCGCAAAAGGAAAAACAGCTTGGAAAAAATCCATGGATGCAAAAATGGAGCGGATGCAAAAGATGCTCCAAAAAATGTCGCTCAAAGACAAAAAAGATTTACAACGAATTATTACAAACATTTCAAAAGGCCTATGATCATGTCCGAGCTTACAAAAAACCAGAAGATCAGTGTGATGGTTGGTGTTATCCTCGCGATGCTCCTGTCAGCGCTTGATCAAACCATCGTCGCAACAGCGATGCCGCGCATTGCACAAGAGCTGAATGGCTTTGAGCATTTGAGTTGGCTCTTTACTTCATACATGCTCGCGTCGACAATCATTGTCCCTATTTACGGTAAGTTGTCAGACATGTACGGCCGTAAATATTTCTATATCAGTGGTATTATTATTTTCTTAATCGGTTCTGCATTGTCTGGCGCGGCCCAGGATATGACACAATTGATTATCTTTCGCGCGATTCAAGGCCTTGGCGGTGGTGCGATTATGGTGAATTCATTTGCGGTGATTGGCGATATTTTCCCACCAGCAGAGCGTAGTAAATGGCAGGGGCTCATTGGCGGTGTGTTTGGATTATCTAGTGTTGCTGGGCCACTTATTGGTGGCGCGCTGACAGACGCTGGAAACTGGCGTTGGGTGTTTTATGTCAACATCCCAGTAGGAATTATTGCACTTGCAGTTGTATGGTATGTCTTGCCGCGAATTGTCCCTGAGGCGCGCAAACGCAGTATTGATGTTCTGGGTGCGTTGACAATGGCAGCTTCGTTGATTTGTTTGTTGCTTGCGTGCGTGTGGGGTGGAACAGAATATGCATGGGGATCTTCACAAATTATCGGATTATTTGTTGGTGCTGCTCTGTCTCTTGCTGCGTTCATCTTCATTGAATCAAAAGCGAAGGAGCCGATTCTTCCGCTTGAATTATTCAAGTCCCGCGTGTTTGTGACATCCGTTGCGACAACATTTTTAATCGGCATGGGAATGTTTGGTGCGATTTCATACATCCCACTATTCGCGCAAACAGTGATCGGCGTGAACGCGACTCGTTCTGGATTGATTTTGACACCAATGATGGTTGGAATGATTACTTCAAGTGTATTCACAGGGCAGTATATTTCTCGTGTTGGTACATACAAAAAACTAACAATCGTAGGACTTGCTGTCGGCTCTCTTGGAATGTTCTTGTTGTCACAAATGTCAGCAGACACAACTAATCTGCAATTGATTCGAAATATGGTGATTGTCGGACTTGGTCTCGGCGTCGGCATGCCAGTCTTTAATGTGATCGTGCAAAGTGCGTTTGATCACAGCAAGCTCGGTGTTGTGACAGCGTCTGTGCAATTGTTCCGTAGCATCGGAGGAAGTGTGGGTGTAGCAATTTTTGGAACAATCTTGAACAACCGTTTAGCGGGACATATTGACGAAGCAAAAGGAAATGCGTTTTTGCAAAATGTTGGTTCGATCGCGCCGCAGTTTAATCCTGATACATTTAATGCGAACACGCTACAGCAAGTCTTAAGTTTTCAAGGAAAGGAACGCATCTTTGCGATGTTGCATCAAGCGCCAGCGGCTATGCAAGGACAGTTGATTTCTGGGTTTGAGCAATTTGCAGAAATGATGCGTGTTGGACTTGCCGATTCTATCACTGTTGCTTTTACGGGTTCTGCAATTGTAATGGGCGTTGCGTTTGTGATTACATGGTTCTTGCCGGAAATTGCGATCCGCAAAACACATAGCTCGGCGCTGTCAGAAGGTGGAGCGGAACTTGCCGTAGAGCTCGGTGAATTTGATGCGGCAGACGAGCCAGAACTTGGTCGCGTAAAATAATAAAGCACAAAAAGAAAAACGCAGATGATTGCAACAAGCACGTCTGCGTTTTTTTAATAAAGAAAGGCCTGAGAACAGTAGTGTGTTTGGCAGCGTGGTGGACGGTTCGCCTCGTTGGTTTCAGAAAGCAGGGAGGTGACCTTCCAAGCGCACGGCACGTTCCAGTGTCACTACTTATTCTCAGGCGCAGGTGTTTTACACTATGTATTACGTCTTGGTCAAGATAGTTGCAATTTTTATCGTTTTTTGATAGTGTTTTGAGGCTCTCAAATTATATACACAAATTGTCCCAAACAATTATTATCATTCTATTTATTCATTCTTATGGCAAATAAAGCAGCAGCAAAAAAAGATTTGCGCCAAACCGCAAAACGTACAGCCCGCAATAACATCAAGCGAAAATCAATCAAAGAAGCAATGAAAATGCTTGAAAAAGCGTTGAAAGAAGGCGCGTCTGACGTTGAAGCATTGGTTGTGAAGGCGCAAAAGGCGCTTGATAAAGCAGCGAAAACAAATGTGATTCACAAAAACAAAGCATCTCGCTTGAAATCACAAGTTGCAAAAAAAGCTAAAGCAGTCAAAAAATAATACTGTTCCTACAAAAAAACCTCCAGTGCGGAGGTTTTTTATTTTGTCCCGTTTTTCATTACTACTCAGGCGTGCACAAGGTTGCAAAGAGTAGGAGAAAGCGACTTTCTGGATCCGGAAGTTTTCCGGTTTTACTGTCCGCGTCAATATGCGCTAGCTCATTCATCGCGTATTCAAGTTGTTCGACAGTAAATTTCGCGCCGCCTTCCTTGGCCTTTTTTGCGACAAATTCATGAACACCAGGCAGTGTCGCGTTTGGAGAGAGAGCGAACATCCGTAGTAAAACAAAATGTCGAAACAGAATTGTAGTGAGCAGTTGCACTGCTGCGCCGCCGCTGACATGGGCGTGGAGTTCTTTCGCAATCGCTTGAATATTTTTACTACTCACTGCATCAGTGAGCGCAAAAAAGTTTTCCGGAGTTTCGTTGTTTTGTAATATTTCATCAACAACCGTTTTTGTAATGATTGCCGGATTTTTTTCTTGAGCCATAAACGCAAGCGACTTCACTGTGAGCGCGAGTTGCCATGTGTCAGCATGGAGCGCATTTGCAAGGTCGCGAGCAGCAGCATCTTCAATAGAGGCTCCCCAGCGAGTGGCTTCTTTTTCAACAAACGCTTTTGCTTCAAAGGCGGTGAGCGGCGCAAAGGTTTCTGTTTTTTGCGCGAGTTGCAATGCTTCTTTAAGCGTTGATTTTTTTGCGGGCATTGCATCAAGGGCGACCAGGCAAATAACATCATCAGATAGGCTGCCGAGTGCGTGCGCGAGCGTCTCTTGATCTGTTTCTGCGAGAGCAAACGGGTCGCGAAGTACAACACATTTTTTTGTTGAAAACAAATCACCCGCAGTGAGAGCTTGTTTTATTTCGCCAATAGAAGCGACGTCGCATGAAAGGTCAGCAATTGCGCTGTCTGCTGTGTTAAATTTTTGCACAAATGCATCACGCAAGACAGTGAGGCGTTGTCGTTTTCGAAAATGGTCTGCGCCAGTTAAAACAATGATCATAGGGGTTCATTGTACGGATTACGCGACGTCCGTCAATTCGCCCCAATTTTCTCCAACTTCAGCATCGACTGTTAACGGAACATTGAGTTCAACAGCGTGTTCCATGATTTTTTTAATTTTCGCAGTCTCTGATTTGACTTTGTCTTTTTTCACTTCAAACACAAGTTCATCGTGCACTTGCAGAATCATTGTTGCGTCAATATCGCCAGCGGCAATGGCTTTGCCAACTGCGATCATCGCGATTTTCATAATGTCTGCCGCTGTCCCTTGAACAGGCATGTTTACGGCCGCGCGTTCTGCGGCTGCTTTGAGCATCGGATTTTTTCCTTGAATATCCGGCAGGTTGCGGCGGTGTCCAAATAATGTTTCGGCGTATCCGGATTGTTCTGTTTCCGCTTTAATGCGTTCGATGTATGTTTGAATGCCGGTGTGGACGGAAAAGTATTTATCAAGAAACACGCGCGCTTCGTCTCGGGAAATTCCGGAGTCACGCATAATGCCTTGCACGCCCATGCCGTAGAGAATGCCGAAGTTGATGGCTTTTGCAGCGCGACGCATATCTTTTGTCACCTTGTCCATTGGGACATCGTTTAATTCAGCGGCGGTTTTACTGTGAATGTCCTCGCCATTTTGAAAGGCTTCTGTCATCACGGCATCGCCAGACAAGTGGGCAACAACCCGAAGTTCAATTTGTGAGTAATCAAGCGCGATGAGCAAATTGCCTTTGTCTGCAATAAAGGCTTTGCGGATTTCACGGCCAAGCTCTGTGCGAATTGGAATGTTCTGCAAGTTTGGGTCTGTTGAGCTGAGGCGTCCGGTTGCGGCGATTGTTTGGTTAAATGACGTGTGAATGCGTCCTGTTTTTTGATTGATCAATGTCGGAAGTGAGTCGATGTAGGTTGATGTCAGTTTTTTTAATTCACGAAATTCAGAAATTTTATCAATAATTGGATGCAGTCCGCGTAATTTTTCAAGTTCTGACGCCGCTGTCGAAAGACCAGTTTTTGTCTTTTTGATTTTGTCCGTTGAGATTTGCAATTTGTCGAATAAAATTTCGGCTAATTGCGCAGGACTTGCAACGTTAAATTCCGCACCAGCCATATCTTGAATTTCTCGATTCACAATCGCAATACGTTTGTGTAGTTTTTTACTCATGTCGTGCAAAAATGGCACGTCAATTTTTACTCCCGCTTCTTCAACAGATACCAGGGTTCTCAGTGTTTCCATTTCAATGTCGAAGAATAATGTTTCATAGCCTTCGCTTGTGATACGTGGAGCAAATCGGTTATACAGGCGCAATGAAAAATCAGCATCTTCAGCGGCGTACCAGGCAACTTTTTCTACTGCGACATCTGCCATCGATAATTGGTTTTTGCCTTTGCCGATGAGCTCCTCAATGGATTGCATGGTGTAATCAAATTCGGCAAACGCCAACGCGTCTAGTGAGTGTCCGCGTCCGCCACCGCTCAAAATGTATGATGCAAGCATGGTGTCGAAAGCGACTCCAGCAACAGCAACGCCCGCGCCATGTAAAATTTCAACATCGTATTTAATGTTGTGGCCAGTTTTTTGAATCGCCGGATTTTCTAGAATCGCTTGAATATCTTTCGGAACACTAACGGCGCCATTTTTTGTCATGCATGGAATATAGATGCCGTGGCCTTCTTCCCAGGCAATACTAATGCCAACAAGTTCTGCGGCCATTGCATCAACGCCGGTTGTTTCGGTGTCGATTGCTATCATTGATTGTTTTTCAATGATAGCGCAGACGTCTGCAATGTCTTCAGGAGTTTGAATAAGGCGATAGACAGAATCTTTATCGACTGGTTTTTCGTTCACCGCCTCTTCCTCAATGCCGATCGCAAACAAACCTTCTTTTTTTGTAAACCCTGGAAGTGTTTCAATTGTTTTTAGTAATGAATGAAATTCCCATGCCCGAAACAAATCGCGAATTTTTGCTTCGTTGTACTGTCCGATTTTTGCAGCACTTGCATCAAACTCAACCGGCGCGTCGCACACAATGGTTGCGAGTTCACGCGACATTTCGGCTTGGTCTTGCTGTCCTTCAAGTGCCTTGCGATTCCGTCCGGTAATCTCTTCCAAGTGAGCGTAAATATTTTCAATTGTGCCAAATGCTTTGAGTAGTTCTGTCGCGCCTTTTTCGCCAATGCCTTTCACGCCTGGAATATTATCAGAGGTATCACCACGAAGTCCTTTGTATTCGATGACTTGTTCCGGTGTAAATTGATATGCCGCTTCAACAGACGCGCGATCAAATAATTCCATTTCCTTAACCCCTTTTTTCAACCGCAATACTTTTGTATGCGCGTCGACAAGCTGCAACAAATCCATGTCACCGGTCAAAATAATTGCTTCTTGTTTTTTTGTTTTGGTCGCTTGTTTTGCGATGGTTCCAATAAGATCGTCTGCTTCAAATCCAGAGAGCTTGAATACTGGAAAGCCAAATGCTGCAACAACGTCTTCAACGAGCGGGAACTGCGTAATCAAGTCAGCGTCAGTTTCAGAGCGATTCGCCTTATAGTCTTTGAATTGTTTGTGACGAAATGTTGGGCCTTTTGAGTCAAAACAGACAACGACCTCGTCTGGTTTCATGTCCTTGAGGGCGTTGATTGTCATTAATAAAAAGCCGTAGACCGCTCCAACCGGTGTTCCGTCAGAAGAGGTAAGTGGAGGGAGGGCGTGATATGCACGGTGAATGAGCGCGTGAGCGTCGATAATAAGGAGTTTTTTCATGTATTGATACTAACAGACCGTGTGGATCCGTGCCAGCAATCATTTTTGTGGTGATATTTAGCAGAGAGTATCGACAAAATCCGCGACGTGCGGTACGGTTGCGGCAACACCGTACCTTACAGTATTGGAGGGTCAAATGGGACGAGGACGCGAATTGCGTAAGCGCCGCCAGCGTACCCGTACAGGCTGGCAAAGTGTCCCTGTGAGCTGGTCGGAAAACAATGAGCACCACATCGTGCCTCGTTCTCGGATCTTTTACGATCCAGAACACGGAGACGAAAAACGGATTCAGGTTCTGTGCTACTTCTGGCATACGCTGTGCTGGCACAGACTGTTCGAAAATGCGTTGCCAGGAGAAGTTGTCGAGGTGTTGATGTTGGCTGCGAAGTCGGCAAAAGACATGACGTTTCGTGGGCAAGTTCATCAGCAGCGCTGGCGCTTGATCAAAGAGGCTCTGTGGCGAACGCGTCAAAAAACAGATGCCTTCTTCCGAGCGCAGGGCCGCGCCGCCATCCGATTGCATTTGCGTGACCAAGACATCGAAGACCTGGACCTTGATTTTTCTTTGTTCCCAAAACGGGAGCAAAAGGATCTTGAGTTCCTTTTCGGAGACACGCTGCGGTCGACGCTCGGTATTCACTGGATGCTTGAGCAAGTAATGCCGGTCACAGCGATCAAGGCAATGCCGGCGCTGAATCTCCAAAATCTTCGTGACCTCGCAATGAGATGTCATCACAGAGTGATGGCGCATCGCGCAGCACGGAAGACCGGCCGGGCAGGATAACGGCCCACAACAACAGAGGGGGAACAAGAGGTGATCGGACGGGTCATCTCTTTTTCTTTATATATAGAGTGTTTATCGACCACGCCGAAATTCATCAGACAGCGCATAAAATACACCGATATCGTCGATGATGTTCAGTGGCTGTAACGGTGGATTCGATGATGGTGTGTTCGATGATGGTGTGTTCACGTGTGTTGTGTCGAGTTGATCAAAGTCCCATTGTGGTTCTTGAGTCGATTGATGTATATTGCTAGGTGGTTGTGCCTGCTCTGTGCTCGGTAGTAGTTTGTAATTTTTGAGTACTTGAACGAGGCGTGCAATCCTTTTTCGTTTCAACAAGGCTTGCATTGTGTGATGTTGTTCGATGGTGTTCCAATAGTTGTAGATGCCAAGCAGTAAAAGGACAAGAAGTAGGATTGCGACAAGAGTTATTTGTATTGGGTGTGCGCGTACGGTATTCCACAAAGAACTGTTCGATTGAGAATCTTCAGCTGCTTGGTTGCTTGTTGCTGCGCGAAATTTGTTTTGCGCTGCTGTATGCGTTGCCTGGCTCTCAGGCGCACCGACTGTTGCGCTATTTGCTTGTTCCGTGTCTGCCTGCGCGGATTCTTGCGTGACATCTTGCGCGCTGCGAGGAATGATTTTCCGCACACCGCTGACCTGTTCGACAATTCCGGTCACAGAAACACTGCTTCCTTCTTTAAAGTCTTTTGCGCTGACTCCGGCAGAGCTTTTCAGCGCTGCAGAAATTCCGTTTTCTAAATTCCAGGTTGTGCTGGATTTGTCGGCAAGGACGCTGCTGGTTTGGACAAGAGTTCCATCGAGTGTTTCGTTGAGTTCGTCAACATTTTTTGGGGCCACCTCCGTTGTTTCTCCGGTGATTTGAATGTCGCTGGCCTGGCTGATTTTCACCCGTTTTATACCTCGAGATTCTCCAAGCTCTCCAGAAACCGTTGCCTTGCTTCCAATAGCTAGCTCAGGAAACAGTTTTGCATATGAATAGATTTGAATGCCGCTGGTTGCGTCTTGCAACATAAAATATTGTGTTCCAAGTTGACCAGGCAGCGCGGTGACAGTTCCTGAAACGGTTACTTCAGCGCCGTCTTGCAATAGCTTTGCTGCTGCAATGGTTTGTGCAGTGTTTGATTGCAATACGGTTTTTGCTTGTGCGGGTGTAGCAGTGCTTGGTGTCACGGCTTTTGCAACACCGCCGCCTACCGCTGCTGCTGTTTTTTGTGTGACAACAGATGCCGCGTGGGCACTGTTTGCAGCGCCGGGTGTCGGGGTTGTTGTCCATGAAAAGCCTGAATGAAATCGAGCGTATGATTGTCCTTCAGCACTCGCAGTGTATTGCACGCTATCAATTGTGCTGCCGAAGGGGTCAGTAAGGGTAATTGTTTCGCCAGAGTTATTCAGTGAGATTTTCGTTGCGCTTGATTGCAATAACAATAATTCTCCTGCGCCGAGTATCGTGTCTTTTATGGTGTAGGTTTTTGCGTCATCGCTCACGCTCCAGTCGCGCAACTGAATATCACTGTCACCGATGTTTGCCAATTCAATCCATTCAGCGTTAGTGTCTGAGCCGACGGGGTTTGGGAGAAGTTCGTTGATGACAATATCGCTTGATGTTTGTGTTGTTGTTTCTTGTGTGGTTGTTGTTGGGGTAGTGATCTCGGTTGAAGGAGTATTATTTGTGGGCGCGGTTGTTTCTGTTGTCGCGGCGACTGTGTCTTGCTGCGTGGTTGCTGCTGCAGCTGTAAAAATATTTGCGCTGCCAGCAGTCGGTGTCGGCGTGAATTCCCAGGTCGTTAATCCGTTTGGTTGCGCAAGGTGTTTTGACCATGACGCTCCGGACAGTGCGGTTTCGTACGTTGTTTGATCAAGCGCAACTCCGGAAGCATTAGTTAATACAATCGTGTCGCCGCCGTTGTTTAAAAATATTTTCGTGACGCTAAACGGCAATGCAAGATATGAGTGCGCTGCGAGTGATGTTGACTCGACCGTGCTTTCTGAAAGCGTGAACGCTTTTCCAGAAGCGTCGGTGAGCGTGAGGTCAGAAATTGAAACAGCAGAATTATTCGGATTGTAGATTTCAATAAACTCTTCTTGTCCGGTTGTCGGAGCAGGGTAGAGTTCGCTGATTTGAATGGCGGTCGTTGTTTCTGTTGGGATAGCTGCAGACTCAGTCGTTATTGGCGGAGTTTGGACAACAGCGCCAGTTGTTTCATCGACATACTGACATTGTAAAATAACAGCGCTGGCAGACGTTGGGATGCATGCGCCTATAATAATGAAGACTGCGAGCAGTTGCGCGACAGTGCGTTGCATAAAAAAATATCCTTCTAGTGCGAGAAGCGCCTGAAGGATGTGTCGGGTCTATTGTGCAATACTGTTTCGTGGCTGTCAATTGGTTGACGCTGGCCCGTGATCCATCTATTCTTGCAGATATGTTGAATCATTCTTTTGTTCGTCGTGCGTCATTTTTTCTTTCGGTGGTGTTTTTGATATCCGCGATTGCGCGCGTCGGGCTTTTTTGGAAAACAGAAATAGCGAATCAAGTCTTGGTTGGAGCATTAGTGCTTGGTTTATGCGCGGCGTTAATTGTCGGAAGAAAGCGTCAGATCACGATTCACATGCTACCAACGCTCTACGGCTTTGCGGTTCTTGAATTAGTGAACACAGCTCGTGTGTTATGGCCGAGTCTGTTGCCACAAAAGCAGCTTATTGGGATGTTGCTTGGAACAACAGAGTCTGCTGGTATGTTGTCATTTCTTGGGGTGACTGCGCTTGTGCTCGGAGTGTCGTACACACTGTCTGATGTTTTTATGCAGGTGTGTACAGGTGCGACGCCTCGCCGGTGGCTGACTGTGTTTCAGCGGCGCCCATTCTTTTTTGCTTTGCTCTTTTCGTTTGTGCTCACGAGTGTGTATAGCATTGACCTTGCGCTTCGACACGCAGCGTTTACAGCAACGGTCTATGACTTCGGGATTTTTGATCAAGCGCTCTATATGCTATCGCGCGGTGCAACGGGTTCAACAACGCGTCAGTTTACAAACATCTTTTTTGACCACCAGCATTTTTCTTTAGTGCTGCTCACACCACTGTATTGGATCGGACGGGGACTACATGGATACACGCTGCAGATTCTAACGCCATTTTTGTTGATTTTTTTTCCATCTGTGGTGACTTTTTATATTGCGCAAACATTCGCAGCTCTGCGTGGGCTGGATATTAAAAAACCGTATTGGGTTATTCCGACGACGAGTCTGTTGTTGTGGTTGCATCCATATACGCAATCCGCGATCGGATTTTATTTTCATGAAAAATACCTCATGCCATTGGTATTCACTGGCTTTTTATATACAGTCGTCTCTTTTGTGCATGCGCCAACCTGGCGCTGGTTCGCTGGAATGTGCACATTCGCGCTTCTCTGGTCTGGGATAAAAGAAGATCAGTGGTTGTTTGTTTTTGTGTGTGTATTGCAGTGCGGTGTTGCGACGTGGTTGCATGCAGGCGTTCGATCAGCCGTGAACCGTTTCCGTGTGCTAGGGGTCTCTGCAGTTGCTGTTGTGCCGCTTGTGTACGCCGGTTTTTTGAGTTGGTTTCACACCCAATCAACCAATGGCCAATATGTGCATTTGTATTCCCATCTTGGTCTTGCGGCTCGGCAGTGTTTTGTTGAATTGAATCCAGCAGCGGCGTTGCAGACATTAAAGCTCATGGATGATGTAAACATCTATCAATATCAACATTTATTGACGCTTGATCTATTCGGCGTAATTGTCTTTCCGTTGAGTGTGCTCGGCAATTACGCGGAGCGGTTGCTTGCGGAAAGCCCTTCATTAAAAAATCCAATTTTTCATTATGGCGTTGATGTGCCAATCTATTCTGCTGTTGGGTTTGTGTTGCTTCTGTTGTTATTGCAAAAACATCTGCCCGCTCTATCACGCCGTGTCCATTTTTTTGGTATCACACTCGCACTTGTTGGTTTTTCAGCGCTGCTTGGCTGGAACGCTATTTATTATCTCGTGCCAACAATGCAACGCGATGTTGTTCGATTTGTTGAAACTCGGTCAGAGCGAGTATCTGTTGCAGAGACAGCAAGGCGTATTCCTGCTGACGCATCGCTTGTGGTGTCTGATGGTTGGGCGACGCATTTCACGGCCCGCACGTCTGTTGCGCAATGGCCAGAAGTCTTGCAATTACCAGAAGGCACGCCTGGCAAAAATGCTCTCGCTACTTTTGATTATTGGCTTTTGCGTAGAAGTGACGCAACGACCGCGGCGCAAGTGCAGTTGCTGGTCGATTCAGGATATCAAATTATCGAAGAAACTGAATTTGCTTTTCTTGTGCAGCGATAGCATTCTCTGTTTTGACGAATTTGTGAAATCGCGATAGGCTGTTTGAACGTTTCCGCTTCTGCCGGAGTGGTGAAATTGGTATACACGCTTGCCTTAGGAGCATGTGGAGAAATCCGTGGAGGTTCGAGTCCTCTCTCCGGCACCAAATATCGTACGCAGTATTGTAATAAAAAAACGAGCCTGAGCAATCGTCACGTTGTGGGTCTAGTAGGCTATGAGCCAATAGACGAACGCAATGATTACGCAGGCCAAGAAAGCGATGGTCTTTTTGTACTCCATCGCTTCAATGACGACGAGTCCAATAAAATTCAGAGCGAACCACCCACACTGCTCAAGATCCTCAGAGGTCATGGGATTCTCCGTGTTGCTGCAAAGTGCGTCTGAAGGCATTTTCAGTTGGCGCGACTGTAGCAAAATCAGGCTAATTGTCAACTTCTTTTGTGAGCCGGATCTTGTGTCGTGTGGTATTATTTTTATATGAAATACGTCGCACTGCTCCGCGGAATTAACGTTGGAGGAAATAACAAGGTCGAGATGAAGAAATTGAAAGCACTTTTTGAGTCTCTTGGTTTTGATGATGTTGTGACCTATATCAATTCTGGCAATGTTGTATTTGGGTCAAAAAAGGTTAGTCCAAAAACCCTGGCGAAAAAAATTGAAACAGCGATTGAAAATGAATTTGGGTTTACGGTTGCTGTGCTCGTGCGTGACGAAAAAAATATCGCAACGGTTGCAAAGAAGATTCCGGCGGCATGGGTGAATAATGCTGAAATGCGAACTGATGTATTATTTTTATGGAGCGAGATTGATAACCCAAAGATTGTGAAAGAGTTTGAGGTGAACGCAGGTATCGAACATCTGAAATATATTGATGGGGCAGTGGTGTGGAATATCAAAAAGAAGGATTACAATAAAAGTCGCGTACCGAAAATCATGTTGCGGAAAGATGTCTATAAAAACATCACCATTCGAAATGTGAATACTCTGCGAAAGTTGAATGATTTGCTGGCGAAGTAAATAAAAAACCCGGAACATGTCCGGGCTTTTTACAACGCCAAAGGCTGTATTAAAACGCAAAACTTTTATAGAAGGCTTCAAAATCTTTGTCTGTTGCGCCGCCGTCCATAATTTCAAATGTCTTGCCGTTTTTTTCAAGATAAATCGCTGTTGTCTGCACTGCAGTGTCACCGCTAGTCACAGTCACCTTGGCTCCTTTTAATGAGCCGACGGTGATGTCTTCTTTTTTTTCTTTACGGTCTTTTGCTGATTTTGATAATTCTGGAATCAGGTCAGCGGCTTTTTTTGAACTATAAATAGAAACAAACCATTCGCCTTCATATCCGTCTTCATCTTTTGAGTCTGTGAGACCAAATGGATAAAAACCCAACTCTTCTTTGTCGCTCAAAAACTCTGTGCCTTTTGGAAGTTTCACAGAAAAGCCGTACTTGTCGTTTTTGTATGTACTACTCGCCGCTGTTTCTGTCGCGGTGTTTGTATTTTTATTCGCGTTGCTTGTTGTGTTGGTGTTTGCGTTGCTATTTTCGTTATCGTTTTTCGTGGTGTTTGTATTCTTGTTACTATTTTTATTCGCGTTCTTATTGCTGTTTTTATTTGTCACATTGATCATGACGTCGTCGTTTGTGACATTTGTGTTACTTTTCGTGTCTGTGTCGCTGTTTTTGCCAATGAGTAAATATGCGATGACGCCAATCAATACAACCATGACAAGTCCCATGATAATAAGAAGTGTTTTTTGATTCTTCATAAAATGATAAATAATTTTTCTTAGTATAGCATTAAATGGTCTTGCTGTAATAGATGTTGCTTGTTTTGATATAAATGTGTTAAGAGATGTAATTGCACGTTAATAGGGGAAGGCAATGGCCTTGTCATTTGTTAGGAATGAAACAACATTCGGCACTTGTCCTCTTTGTCACAAAGGAAACAATAGTACTCGGTTGGTTGTGAGCAAGAAATATGGACAGAGGTGCTGTAGTGATTGTCGCGCTGGTAAGTCGATAATCATTTGCGCACGCTGCGCCGCCGATGCCCGAATCGCTGGGAGCGGTGTCCGTGGTCCCGTCTGCTTTGCCTGCTACAAGCGGTTTGACCAGCCGAAACAACAGTGCTTTTGTTGTGGTGAAGTTCAGATCCTGAAAGACACGAGTCGGAGGCTCTGCAAAAAATGCCTCACCAAAAAAAACGTGGTGTGCATCACCTGCGAGAAGGTACGGCCAGATGCAGGCCACGGCATGTGCGGACCGTGCTCTCGCCGTCGGTTGCGTCATCAGTCTACCGCATAATGTATGCGACGCCGGACTTGATGTATGCAACCTTTTTTCTTATGAAATTTTTGTTGACATATCGCGATACAGCGCAATCATGCCAATAGCGCGAGCGATGTTGTGATCACGACGAGAAGTATACCGTGTGTCGTCCCACCCAAAATAATTATCGTTGACAATATCAGTAGCAAAGCGAGCTGCGAGCTCAAGGGTGATCATTTTAACAGCTTGAGGGATGAGTTTCTGTTCTTCTTCTGACAACTGAATTGACTCTAATATTCCTTCAAGCGCCGCAGTGTAATGCTCGAGATGAAATGTATTATTCGGGTCGTCTTCTTGCCCACCGCACCATGAGCGCAATGCATCGCCAATATCAACCAGCGGTGTATGCACCATCGTTGTATCAAAGTCGATCATGCAGGTTTCAGTGTCATCAGTTGCAAATAAAATATTGGAAATTTTTGGATCACCATGCACAACGCGGGTTGGAAGATTTTTTGGGAGAAGATTTTTTTCGAGTTCAGGTGCGATGGTTTGTAATAATTCCCACTGACTGTCATGTACAAGAGCGCGTGCCTGTGCTTCAACCGCTCGCCATTCATCTAGAATGTCTGCTGTTTGATGCATTTTAAAAGAGCTGGTAAGTTCACCTGCGTCAAAATTTTTCATTCCGGCAAGAAACTGCCCCAGCGTTTCCCCGGCACGCCGTGCAATGTCAGCAGACGGAACAACGTGATATGTTTCACCTGGAATCGCGACCATAAGCTGCCAAAGATATTCTTGCGCGTCGATAAAAAATGGCACCTCTTGTGAAGAAGGAACGAGTGTAATGGTTGGAATACCTTCTGAGCGCAAATGTGTAACAACGCGATTAGCGTCGATAATCGTTTCCTTGCCAAAAATTTTTGCCATGCGTTGCAAGATGTATGTGCTGTCTTGTGCATGAACCACAAATGACCGATTGATTAAACTCAGCGGAATCGGTTCAATGGATTGAATGTTTTGAATACCAAATTCTGGGAGAATGGTTTGCTGGAGGTAGTCTTGAAGTGTTTGATCCATAGAACTACAGCATACTGGATTTTTGCTATTTACCAAAATAAGAAAAATGGTGCCACGTCTTTTGAAAAACGCAGCACCGAGCACAAGAGAGGGCTACAACCGGAATTGGTAGCCGGCGTAGACGATGGGGGTGTCGAGCAGGTTCACATGTGCGTAGAACCCGCCGATGGAGATTCGCGGTCCAACGCGCGGGCCGTAGGTGTTCTCCCAGAAGACGCCAAGTTGCGGGCCTTTCTTCCACGGTCCAGCAGCAGCATACCCTTCGTAGTAGTAGCTGACCGGACGATCCTCGCTGAATCCCAGCGAGTGGATGGTCAGTGCACTGACTCGTCCGCCGGCTGCCGACAAGAGCGCGCTGTACCCAATCTGCGGCTGCACGCCCGTGCCAGGAAAGAAGGCAATCACGCCAATATTCAGGTTCTGCCGAACCGTGAGGCTTTTACCTTCCCATGACCAGTGGATGCCAGCGCGCCCAGCAGTCCAGCCGCTGATGCTTTGGTCATCGCTCCAGTGGACGTCGATGCCGGACTGGGCGAAGACACTCACCCCGAGCCAGTGGCAGTCGCAGGCGCCGAAGTGCCTGTTTGGTCCGATCGCGCTGACGGTCGTCAGCTTCACCCGGCCGAGTTCCGGAGAGGCTGCGAGTTGCACGTCTCCGAAGGTGTTGTGCGCAATCGCGGTGTGTTCAGGCTCCTGTCCAGCAAAAGCGCTGGAAAGGGCGGCGGCGAGCAAAAGAGCAGGGAACATGAGGACTCCAACGGGGTCGTGTTCGTCGCGTCATGCGAACGAACAGAGTAATCTGCGCCTGAATTCAATAAAATAAAAGCCGTTAGAACGTGTTGCGTTGACCTGTACCAGAAAAAGAGGGTGTTTTGTTGTGGTTTTGCGCAATCAGCTATCCACTGACTTGATTTTTATAGGTATTTTTGTTATCATAAAAAAGATGACAGAATAATTTTGTGAAAAACAATAGAAAATGAGCCCTCATTCATTGTCAGAAAAACTTGTACAGCTCGGTTTAACGCATAATCAAGCGGCGGTTTACGAAGCGTTGCTTCAACATGGTCAATCAAAAGCGGCGGTTCTTATTAAAGAAACGGGATTGCATCGCAATATTGTTTATGAAGCACTGGATGCGCTTGAAAAGCGGCTGTTGATTTTTAAAACAACTCAAGGCGGTGTGGCGCTGTTTCAGTTGTCTGACCCTGATTCACTGCTTACTGAGGCAAATCAACGATTATCGCTCGCTCAAGCTATTGTCACCGAAGTGAATATTTCACGTAGTCGTTCAAATCATGAAGTGAAGTTATATGAAGGGATGAGTGGGCTGCAGGCGCATAGACAATCGCTGTTGTCTGATCTTGAAGAGTCAAAAGAGGAACATTATATTATTGCAGGCTCACATAAACAGAAAGAGTTATACGATCTTGTGTTTCAGGGGTATGACCAACAGCGCATACAGAAACAATTGCCAGCGAAGATTTTGTTTTCGAATACGGACATGGCATATGCTGAGGTGGTCGGAGGTCTTGAATATACCGCTGCGAAAATTTTGCCGCAGCACATGCAAGCGCCTGTCATGATTGATATTTGGAAAGATCACGTCGCATTTATGACGAATGATGAAGAGCCGTTTGTTGTTTCGATTCGTAATGCGCAGATGTTTGAGTCATTTCGTGAATATTTTCAAACGCTATGGCAACAAGATGTTGAAACGATTACCGGTTTGTCCGTCATTCAGACGTCGTTTTTGCGTTGGATGTATGAAATGAAGCCAGGGGAGGAGTATATGGTGATTGGTGCAAATTACGGCGAAGAAGAATCAGCGAATATCATGAGACCGTGGTTCGTGAAATACCACAAAAAACGCTTGCAGTATGGCGTGCGGGCTCGGTTGTTGACGTTGTCTGGCAGCATACAAGCAGTGGTTGATGAAATTGTTGAAGCAAACGATCCTGAAATGAAGCTGACTGAGCTGCGTGTGATGCAAAAAGAATTAACATCACCAATGCAAATAAACATCTATCCAACTGCTGTGCGATTTATTTATTGGGACGTTGAAGAAAAAGCTGTTGCAATTGATATACGACGAAAAGATATTCGTGATGCAATGGTGCAATATTTTACAGCGCTCTGGAATGCGAGCGACAAAGTATAGGATGTTTCGTGTACCGTGGGAGAGACTCGAACTCTCACAACTGTGAAGTTACTGGCACCTGAAGCCAGCGCGTCTACCATTCCGCCACCACGGCATATACATATATATGTATGCCAAAATATCCTAGCAATGAATAGATGAAGTCGCAAGAATGTGGGATTTGCTTTTTTTGAGGAGCATCCGTAAGATTTGCGCATTGATTGTTCAAAAAGGGCGATCATGCTTTTTGAGAACATCAACAGTGCTCATGCCACCAGGTCCCAAGAGGCCTATAGAAGGAGGGCGCATGCCGGTCACAGCAGTTGTCGGAGCGCAATACGGAGATGAAGGGAAGGGTCGCATCGTCGACTACCTCGCCCAGCACGCGGACATGATCATCCGGTACCAGGGCGGCGACAACGCCGGCCACACCGTGATCAACCAGTACGGCAAGTTCGCTCTGCACATGGTGCCGTCGGGTGTGTTCAACCCCGTCGCCAAGTGCATCGTTGGCGCGGGCTGCGTCGTCAACCCTGAGAACCTGCTCGCCGAGCTTGCGCAGATCGAAGCTGCGGGTGTGCTGACGGGCAACCTGATGCTGAGCGAGCGCGCTCACATCGTCATGCCGTACCACCCGATGATCGACGGGCTCCAGGAGAGCAACCGGTCGGGCAAGGAGGTCATCGGCACGACCAAGCGCGGGATCGGACCGACCTACGCTGACAAGGCGGCTCGTTGGGGCCTGCGCCTCGGCGACCTGCTCCACCCTGACTGGTTCCGTGAGCGCCTCAGCAACGTGCTTCCGCACAAGAACCGCGAGATCACGGAGTTCGGCGGCCAGCCGTTCGAGATGAGCGAGTTGCTCGCCACCGCCGAGGTTTGGCGCGCCAAGCTCGGCCACCGCATCGTCGACACCATGCCGATCGTGCAGGCGGCGGTCAGCCAGGACCTCAACGTGTTGCTCGAAGGCCAGCTCGGCGTGATGCGCGACATCGACTGGGGTATCTACCCGTACGTCACGTCGTCCAACCCGATCTCGGGCGCGGCGTCGGCGGGTGCGGGCCTGCCGCCCCAGGCGATCAAGAACGTGCTCGGCGTGGTCAAGGCCTACGCCACTGCGGTCGGCGCTGGTCCGTTCCCGGTTGAGCTCACCGACGAGGTGGGTGAGCGCCTGTGCGACATCGGCAAGGAATACGGCGCGACGACTGGTCGTAAGCGTCGCTGCGGCTGGTTTGATGCCGTTGCCTTGCGCTACGCCGCGTGGCTCAACGGCTTCACCAGCCTCGCGATCACCAAGCTCGACGTGCTCGACACCTTCGAGGAGATCAAGGTCTGCATCGGCTACCGCTGGCGCGACCGCGTTTTCACGCACGTGCCTGATGCCGCGATCTACGGTGAGTGCGAACCGGTGTACGAGACGTGGCCGGGCTGGAACGAGTCCACCTGCGACGTCCGCACCTGGGACGACCTGCCCAAGCCCGCGCGCCTCTATCTGCGCCGCTTGAGCCAGCTCGTGGGCGTGCGCATCCAGTTCATTTCGGTGGGCCCCGAGCGCGAACAGCTCATTGTGATGTGATGCGGACGGCGTCACGACACAGTTCTCAGTGCTCAATGCACTATTGAGCACCAGCGGCGCGTTGTGCGTGGATTTTATCCCGTACAACCCGCTGCTTTTTTCTTTATAGAATCGAAAGCGTACTTATCCCCATTTTTATCCACTTATACACAGAGTTGTCCCAGGATAGGGGTTTGACATGAAAGTGCCTTTCACGTATAGTGTTTTAGCTCTCTGAAATTTTAATTTTACGCGGCATACGACGCTAAAGCAACGAAAAAACTCTGTGGACCCTTTGTTTATTGATTCGTTGTTCAGCCAATGCCATTTCACGATGACAATCGTTACCACAACAAACAACACAAGCAACTAAGCCGATAGCACAATCTGTGTGTACCGGAGTCGCTTGTAAGCGATTTTTTTGAACCCTTTCCAACTCACTTCACCTTCACAGACCTGTTTTTTCTCTAATATTTAGAAAAAAGTAGACCTGTGCCGATGAATTCTCGAACCTGACAGCACGAACGTTGACAACTGAATAGATCAAGATCTGCAATAGATAAAAAAATTGTAATTTTCGTTGATTCCGTAACAAGAATCTCAACAATTCTCATATAACATACAATGTTCAAATATATGTGTTCAAAATGTATAGTCTCAACTATACGTCAAGACCACAATAAGGGCATATGGTGGATACCTAGACATGAAAAAGCGACGAAGGACGTAGCAGTCTGCGAAAAGCTTCGGTGAGGTGACAAGCAACCTTTGACCCGGAGATATCCGAATGGGGAAACCCCATGCAGTAACCCTGCATGACTTATTTCTGAATACATAGGAAATAGAGAGCTCACCCTGGGAACTGAAACATCTTAGTACCAGGAGGAAAAGAAATCAAAATGACATTCCCGTAGTAGTGGCGAACGAACCGGGAGAAGCCCAAACCAAACAGTGTAAACTGTTCGGGGTTATGAGGTTTAAACGTTTGAAGTGACTAAAATTTTTCACTTCAAGATAGAGAAACCAGGAATTATATGTAGTCGAATGAGCTGGAACGCTCAGCCAAAGAAGGTGATAGCCCTGTAAACGAAACATTAGTTCACTCTATGGTTTTTATTCTCGAGTAGCATGGAACACGAGAAATTCTATGTGAATTTGCCAGGACTATCTGGTAAGGCTAAATATTTTTCATGATCGATAGTGAACTAGTACCGTGAGGGAAAGGTGAAAAGCACCCCGAGAGGGGAGTGAAATAGTTTTGAAACCATATGCTTACAATAGATCGGAGCTCGAAAGAGTGACGGTGTGCCTATTGAAGAATGAGCCAACGAGTTATACTGTGCGGCTGCTTAAGTCCGAATAGGACGCAGGCGTAGGGAAACCGAGTGTGAATAGCGCGCTTGTCGTACAGTATAGACCCGAAACCGGGTGATCTAGCCATGCCCAGGGTGAACCTTACGTAACAGTAAGGGGAGGCCCGAACCCACGAGTCGTACAACGCTCCGGGATGAGGTGTGGTTAGCGGAGAAATTCCAATCGAACCCGGAAATAGCTGGTTCTCCTCGAAATATCTTTTGGGATAGCCCTATAAACTACCTGTCGGGGGTAGAGCACTGAATGGGTCAGGAGCGGCTTGCCGTATCCTACCTAACCAAACTCCGAATACCGACAGAGACTATTATAGGAGTCAGACCGTGGGGGCTAAGCTTCACGTGTCAAAAGGGAAACAGCCCAGATCGCCGTCTAAGGTCCCCAAATCTTCATTAAGTGTGAAAGGTGGTGGAACGACTGTGACAATCAGGAGGTTGGCTTAGAAGCAGCCATCCTTTAAAGAAAGCGTAATAGCTCACTGATCCAGTTGTTCCGCGCCGAAAATGTAACGGGGCTAAATGAGGTACCGAAGACGCGGACTTATAGTAATTTATTACCATAATTGGTAGAGGAGCATTCGTATCAGCGACGAAGCTGGACCCGCGAGGGCTGGTGGAGCGATGCGAAGCGAGAATGTTGGCATGAGTAGCAACAATGTATGTGAGAACCATACACACCGAAAATCCAAGGGTTCCTGGGCAATGATGATCATCCCAGGGTTAGGCGGTCCTAAGGCGAGGCTGAAAAGCGTAGTCGATGGACAGCAGGTTAATATTCCTGCCCTACGAGCAGCTTAGTGAGCACCGACGCTTTCTGAAGGTCTTCAAGATTTAATGGATTGAATCTTTTGCTATGATGAAAATCATAGTGACAAGTGTGCGGGGAAACCCAATCACAAGGAAGGTTGATAGAGGGCCTAGAAAAAGTGTTTCACATGAGGCTGACGTATCCGTACCGTAAACCGACACAGGTGGATGAGGAGAGAATCCTCAGGTGTGCGAGAGAACCCTCGTTAAGGAACTCGGCAAAACAACGACCGTAACTTCGGGATAAGGTCTGCCTCACGCAAGTGAGGCTTCAATAAAAGATTCCAAGCGACTGTTTACCAAAAACACAGCTCTCTGCATAAATCGTAAGATGAAGTATAGGGGGTGATGCCTGGCCAGTGTCCGAACGTTAAGGAAGGGGGTTAGCACTTCGGTGCGAAGCTTTCGACTGAAGCGCGGATGAACGCCGGCCGTAACTATAACGGTCCTAAGGTAGCGAAATTCCTTGTCGGGTAAGTTCCGACCTGCACGAATGGCATAACGATTTGGAAACTCTCTCAACGAGGGACTCGGCGAAATTACACTACCAGTAAAGATGCTGGTTACCCGCAGCAGGACGAAAAGACCCCGTGAAGCTTTACTATAGCTTGACATTGATATAGTGATTCATTTGTTCAGAATAGGTGGGAGACTTTGAGACTTCGGCGTCAGCTGAAGTGGAGTCGAAATATGAGATACCACTCTGATGAATTGTTATATCTAACCTTACTCCGTGAATCCGGAGAAGGGACAGTGTCTGGTGGGTAGTTTGTCTGGGGCGGATGCCTCCCAAAATGTAACGGAGGCGTTCAAAAAGGTTCGCTAGATTCGGATGGAAACCGAATTGATAGTGTAAAGGCACAAGCGAGCTTTACTGCAAGACTTACAAGTCGCGCAGTTACGAAAGTAGGACTTAGTGATCCGACCGTGCGATATAGGACGGCGGAAGCTCATCGGATAAAAGTTACTCCGGGGATAACAGGCTAGTCTGGTCCAATAGTCCACATAGACGACCAGGTTCGGCACCTCGATGTCGGCTCGTCGCATCCTGGGGGTGAAGCAGCTCCCAAGGGTTTGGCTGTTCGCCAATTAAAGCGGCACGCGAGCTGGGTTCAGAACGTCGTGAGACAGTTCGGTCTCCTATCCGCTGTGGGCGTGGAATCTTGAAGGATCCCTTCTCTAGTACGAGAGGACCGAGAAGGACGAAGCTCTCGTGTACCGGTTGAATCACCAGATTCATCGCCGGGTAGCGATCTTCGGTTCGGATAACCGCTGAAAGCATCTAAGCGGGAAGCCGTTCCTAAGATTAGGATTCATAGACTCCCGGAAGACGACCGGGTTGATAGGCCATAAGTAGAAGTGCAGTGATGCATGAAGCTGAGTGGTACTAATAAGTCATATGGTCTTGACGTATAGTTGATACTATACCGCGTGCAAGACGCACGCTCTACGTTTCAGTTTGTATAAAAGCAAACAAGAGAAGAAACAACGCAGAAATATTTTGATCTATTCAGTTAAGTAACGTTTTATCGCAAGAGAGGTGATGCTCTCCTGTGATGAAAGCGGTTAGAGTCACCAGAGTTGTGATGCGAAACAGATTCGCGTAACAATTCTGGTGGTTCTAGCGACACGGAAACACCTGTTCCCATTCCGAACACAGCAGTTAAGCGTGTCAGCGCCGATGATAGCCTTCGGGTGAAAGTAGGTCACCGCCAGTTTATCGATCTAAGCGTCCCTTCGGGGGCGCTTTTTCGTTTTTATTAGTAGAAATAATACCTATAACCCGGTTGCATATTTTTCCCAGTTCGGTAGGGTGTATGCAGGAGGTGTTTTGATGACCAATACAAACCAAGTCTTGTCCGTTCAAGTACCGAAGAGCTCTAAACTTCGTCGGAGGTTTACAACACAGGATCGCGACAGACTAATGTCCTTTGTCATTGAATGGGCACGCCTTGCAGGTGCGATCCAAGAGCAGTTGCAATACGTTGCGTACCTGGTTTTGAAAGACAATAGTCAGAGCCTTGCAGTCGCGGCTCACGCTCTTGTAGATCATCGGGGTTGCTTGGGGTGTGATGCTCATTGGGTGCCCGGGATAAGTAACGAGCTGGATTGCCTGGCGTTGTTTCTCGACTTCAAGGCGAGGCGGCGACCTGCTCCGCGTACGGAAGAGGAGGACGATCCAGGAGGTGGTGAACAGTGGGGTTGCTACGACCTCGCGATTCTTGTGTACTACGGTCACGATGGAAAATTCGTTTTCGCACGGGTTGACCTCGCGCTCGATTTCGAGCACAAAATAGCGGAGGAGTTCTTCGCTCCGGATGCGTAATCTCGCGCCAGGCCACCTCAGGTCACAACATCATTCTGACGTGGCAACAGGGAGGGGTGTTTCACAAAGCGCCCTTCCTTATTTCTTATTTGATATATGCTACGTGGTAGTTTTTTTAGAGTGATACATGTGCTAGGCTAGAGCGTATGAAAACCATTATTGATCTCCACATGCACTCGCATTATTCGCGAGCGACCAGCAAGCAACTGACGCCGTTTGGGATTGTTCGCGCTGCGGCGCTGAAGGGCGTTGATGTGATTGCGACAGGCGATATCACGCATCCGCAATGGCTCGATGAAATTGAACGCGATTGCATTGAAGATGGTAGTGGATTTTTGACGTTGAAGCCTGAAGTGATTGAACGAAACTGGAAAGCGGAAGATCCGTATTGGATGCGCGAGGCAATGACTCGAGTGCGGCTCATTTTGTTTGGTGAGGTGAGTAATATCTATAGACGCGATGACAAAACACGTCGAGTACATATGTTGTTCGGCGTTTCTTCGCTCGCAGCAGCGCGTGCGGTCAACACTGAGTTGCAGGATCGTGGATATAACATTCTGTATGACGGGCGACCAATTATCGGGATGGATGTTCGCGAGCTAATGAAAATGTATTTGGACGTAGATCCGAATGCGCTTGTGATCCCGGCGCATATTTGGACGCCATGGTTTGCATTGTTTGGCAGCAAGTCGGGCTTTGATTCTTTAGAAGAGTGTTTTGGCGACATGACGCCGCATATTTTTGCTATTGAAACAGGCTTGTCGTCTGACCCGGCAATGAACGTGCGAGTAAGCTCCTTGAACAACGTGTTGATTACCAGTCACTCTGACGCCCATTCAACAGAAAAAGTTGGGCGAGAAGCAACCGTGATGGAATTGCCAGAACGCACATACACCGCCTTGCATACAGCAATGAAAAATCGAGAAGGCCCGCTCTGTACAATTGAGTTTTATCCGGAAGAAGGGAAGTATCACATGGATGGCCACAGAGCGTGCAATGTTCGACTCACCCCAAAAGAAACCTTGAAAAATAACGGCTTGTGTCCGGTGTGCAAATTACCAGTGGTAGTCGGAGTCATGAATCGCGTGGAGCAAATCGCGGATCAAACGGCGGACGAGCGACCAAAAAATGTCAGCGCACCATTTCAATCAATCGTTCCGCTTCCAGAAATTATTGCATCAGCCTTTGGTGTGAAAAGTGTGACAAGCAAGCGCGTGCAAGCAGAATTCATGTCGCTGATTCACGCACTTGGTAATGAGTTTTTTATTTTACTTGATGCGCCAATTAAAGACATTGCTCGTGTTGCGCATCCGCTCGTTGCGGAAGGGGTCAAGCGAGTGCGCGAAGGAACAATTCACATTGAACCAGGCTATGACGGAGCATTTGGTGTTGTCGAGGTCTTTACGCAAGATGAGCGCGCGCAATACAAACAGCGCTCGTAGCTCTTTGTAGTTTCGCGACTGTTATTCAATAACGCGAATCATGTCAGCAGATGAACGGCGCATTTTCGCGAGGTGTGCGTATTTGTCGTCTTCTGCGTGATATCCGATTGCAAGGGCAACTTCTGCGTGATATCCAGTGCCACGCAGGCCAAGGGCTTTATTGAAACCGGGTTCCATAAATCCCCCCATTGGACACGCGTCTACACCCAATAGCGCTGCTGTTTCAAGCATAAAGCCAAGGCTGATATAGGCCTGTTTTGCTGCCCATTCGTGGTCTTTTCGGCCAGCCGGCGTCCATTTTGCAAGTCCTGGAAACCAGCGAACAAAGCGAGTGATTTTGACATAGAGCATCACGCTTTTTCGAAAGCCAGCGAGTGAAGAAACGTCAATGTTGCGGGCCGCTGCAATGCGTTCCATCGCAGCGTCAACGTCATCCACGGTCAAGACATTTTTGATAGAAAAAACAATCAAATGAGATGCATCAGTAATTTGTGATTGACCCATCGCCGGCTTCAAGAGTTCTTTGCGTATTTCTGGATTCTTGACGACGATAATATCAAACGGTTGCAAACCAAGACTGCTTGGGGCAAGTCGTCCGGCTTCAAGAATAGTTTGCAGATATTCTTCTGATACTTTTTTTGTTGGGTCAAATCGTTTGACTGCATAACGATGTTGTAAGGCATCGAGAATTGTTGATGTGTTCATATGTGTGAGAAATACTATATATTAACGAGAGTGTTTTTTGCCCCAGGCTCGAAATGAGTCAAGAATTGGGTCAACAGCTTTAGCTTTTTTTGTGAGTGTATATTCTACTTTTGGAGGAATAACCGGATAGGCTTTGCGAGTAATGAGTCCTGCAAATTCCAGCTCTTCTAATCGCTCGGTCAGGGTTTTTGTTGAAATTCCATGGACTGATTTGAGTAGCTCGCCGAAGCGTTTTTTGCCAGTTTGCAAGTCGCGCAGAATGAGTAGGGTGTATTTTTTCCCGAGCAAGGCAAGGGCATGCTCGATCGGACAGGCGTCCCCAGGTTGTATTTTTTTATCCACAGCCATAATCTTTACTTTACTATATGAAACTACTTTACAAAAGAAAGTATAAAACGTATCCTATAGATTGTCAATGCAATTGACGTTATTTAATACGCAAAGAATAAAAAGAGTTATGGAATTACAAGAACTCAAAGCAATCGTTGAAGAACACAACGCAATGCTTTCAACAGGAAAAATCGTTGATACATACACAAAGTACTACGGTGAAAATGTGAGCATGCAAGAAAACTTGGATGCGCCAACTGTTGGTTTTGAAGCAAACCTTGAACGTGAAAAAGCGTTTGAAGGTAGCATTGTTGCTGTGCACGAAATCACTCCAGTGGCTGTTGCATACGGAGAAAACGGTCTCGTCATGTCACAATGGGTGTACAAGTTTACTCACAAAGAATGGGGTGAAGTAACAATGGCACAAGTTGCTGTTCAACAATGGGAAAATGGAAAAATTGTTAAAGAACAATTCTTCCACGCATAAAGAGAGGTCTCTTTAGAAAAAAGCCGTACAAGAGTGTGCGGCTTTTTTTGTGTTTACGAATTTTCTTGGTCGCGCCTTTTTTTGAATATATAGATAAATATCGCAATGATCAGCAGGAGAATAATTCCGTATCCAATAGTTTCAAAGCTGTCTAAGTCATTATTGATATTTTCGAGAGCTTGAGTTCCGGTAAATCCTAAATAGAGATAAAAAATATTACGCACCCATAATCCTGCTGCACTACTGATGAGGTATGTTTTGAGGTCTAATTGTAATATTCCGGCCGCAAACGAAACTGGCGCGGTTGGAACAATTGGAGTCGCGCGCAGTAAAAATAATGCGACAGCATCTTTCGGGCCCTGCCCTAATTTTTCACTCATTGCAAGAATTTGCTTTTGACTGACGCCAATGTATTTACCCCATTGTCCGACAAGAACGGCGTTCAGCAAATGTGCGAATTTATAAATAATATACCCACCGATGCTTTTTCCAACAGCACCAACGAAGGCAAGAAAAAAGAGGAGTACGTACGCATGGCCTTGTGATTTTGCGAGTGAGCCGCCAAGTGTCATGACTAATGGTGACGGAATTGGTGCGATCAACTCTTCAATAAACGCCCCGCTAAAAACAAATAGAGGTAGCGGAATTATTTCGGAGAGTGAATAGAGGTTTGTAATGAAAAAATCAATCATAGTATATATTATTGTAACACACTGTACAGCACTTTTTCCGTACACACAATATTGTTTTCTTTGGTAAATCCCGCTAGGATGAATAAACACACTGAATCAATAGTGTGCTCATTCCAAGGACAAAGCATGACAAATGAATTGCCACAGTGGGACCCGAGCGTGACGGTGTTTTCGCGTTCGCAGCGCCCGACTCGTGACGAGGTTGAGGCAATGGCCCAGATGATGGGCCTGGGCTTTCAGAGCTCTCGCTTGATGCAGCATTGGGCTGGCGACACGAGCGTTTCCGGCATCGTCGAGTTGATGCGGATGACGTTGTGGGCGGGTCTTCGATATGGCTGGGTCGCGACGACCTGGGACGACAGTGTCCCGACGGCGGTTTCTGTCTGGATTCCGCCGGGCGTGCGTGTGCCTGCGTGGTGGCAGGCGAGCTTGCTTCCGAGCATGGTCCGACAGTTTGGACTCACTCAAGCCTGCTTGATCCTCCGAGACCTCATCGTTTTAGACGGTGTGCATTCCGCGGCTGATCGGGAGATCGGAGAGCATGCCTATCTGCTCACGATTGTCACGCATCCGGGCTATCGACGCCAAGGACACTTCGCGCGCCTGATGATGCCGGTGGTGGACTGGTGCGATCACGTGGGCTGCGCTGCGTACCTCGAGTCCGATGACACCGGCGAGTCTGATCCTGATAAATGGAACAGATATCGTTACAGGAACTTCGGTTTTCGGTTGTACGGCAACGGAATTCCAGTTAGCGCAGAAGCACTGCGCTTGCTCTACCCGGCAATGATTCGCCCGAAACGCCCACAGCATTCCTGATGAGGGGTGTGGTTGTTCCGGGTTCTTTTTTTATTCAAATATGCGGAGAGGGAGGGATTCGAACCCTCGGTATCTTGCGATACAACGCTTTTCGAGAGCGCCACATTCAACCGCTCTGCCACCTCTCCATGTTCACGCGGTTTATACAGACTAACGCCCAGGCGCGGTTGCGTCAAATAGTGAAATTACGTAGTATAGGTGCATGAAAAAACAACAACCATTAAAAGGTGTGAAAAACGTTGTCGGTGGATTTTTTGAGTTCATCCGAGAACAAGGCGTTGTCAGTCTTGCTGTTGGTTTTATTCTCGGTGGCTCAATCACAAAACTTGTGACTGCACTTGTGAACGATATTATTACTCCAACAATTGGTATTTTTATCGGCTCAGTCAAAACATTAAATGATGCAAAGTGGATAGTTGGGAACGCGGAAATTCTCTGGGGAAATTTTGCAGCAACAACGATTGATTTTATCGTCGTCGCATTTGTTGTGTATGTTGGGGTAAAGATTTTCGGCATTGATAAAATCGATAAGAAAAAAGAAAAATAAGATGAGTACACAGACTGATTGGGCAGTGCGAATGCATGACCAGTATACACATCAGTATCCGGAGGTTGTTGCAAGCGTGCAGCGGGTGTTACGTGATATTTCAGCGACTTCTCATTTTTATGACCACGTAAAATTTTGTTATTGGGTCGGCAAGTCAAACGGCGAGCAGTTACAAGAAGATATCGACGTCCTTGATATTGTCCAAAATATATTGATTGTTGAATTTTTATTTCGAGAATGTGAGTTGTTGCCAATGGTTGCGGACGAAGCAGCGGAAGATAGAACGGGAGCGTTGGTTGAATATCAAGAAGTGATGAATGCGTCTCCATGGGCTCGTTCGCAAACCGGTTGGATGTCGATTGATGATGAGTCATATGCGGCATTGCATTTGTTTCCGGAGGTATTACGCGATGGTGTGGTTGCACCGTTATTGCCAAAAGACGCAGACCAGCAGGAGTATGATCACGTCGACGGTTTTTTTATTGCGTACGGTTCTGATCAGCCAGTAAAAAAAGGACTCACACTGAGTGAGTGGGAGTCCTGGATGGTACAATAAATATTAAGAAGTTCTCGGTTTTGCCTTGGTAATTCTGATACTCAAACCAGTGCGCAGCGTGTGCTTTGGTGGTGTGTGTTGTCGGCTACGAGTTTTGTCGCCGCCCCCGACTCGATGTCGATAGATGTTGCGAAGATCTTCTCCATACACTGAAACAGGGAATAAGGCTTCCATTGCAGATCGAACCCCTTGGGTGTCAAATAAGCGTCGCATGGAGCGAGTTTTGTCGTCTTCTTTTTTGTCTTCAAAGTCATCTTCGCCGCCATAGAACTCTAAGGTTTCTGTGTCTCTTGTTTCTTCAATGACACGCATGCCTGGAACAAAAATTTGGTACTCCTTGTATTGTTTTTTGCCATCTGGCCGAGTGACTTCAAGGTCAAATTTTGCCATACGAATTTTTCCTTTACCTCCTCCGCCCGAACTGTCAAAGCCTTCACCAGGAAGTGGCAGGGGCTTGTAGTTGATAATCCGCGCAGGTATGCCTTTTTCATTTGCAACGCGCAACATCCCTTCAATAAGATAGGCAATTTGTTTTTGAGTCTTTATTTTTTCTAGTGGGTTATTACGCGCATCAAGTACCTTGCCGCCTGTTTGAATTGTTACGTATTCAATATTGCTAATATTGTCTTCTGGAACAATGTCAAAGACATAGGCTGATCGATTCGCGTCGTCTAAAAATTCCTGAGCTGTGCGATTGTCCCCGCGAGATCGATCTCGTGCGATTACTTTTCGCAGTGCTTGAGCGAGGCTTTTTGGTGGGCTCCACATTTGCACTGGGAATTCTTCGCGTCGAGGTCCGAGCACTAGCGCACGAGCGCCGCGACCAGAATCAGTGGCCACTTTCAAGAGGCTTTGTTCAATTGTGCGAAAAAGTTGCGTGCCAAGAGCGACGATTTCTTGTTGCGCTTGGTCTACTTCTGTCATGAGAAGCATTAAAATCAGTTTGCGTTTGGCTTCCCACAAGACAACGCCTCGATTTTCAGCGGACGGGAGGTGGGAGAGTGCTATTTCTGGCTGAAAGATAATTTCTAGCAATTGATCAACGTCCAGGCCACGAATTTCTTCTGCAACCGAGATAACAACTGGTTCACTGCCTGCTACTTCAACGCCTGACGCTTGTTGTTGGAGCATCTCAAAAAATCCATCAACATCATTTGTGTGTCGATTAATGTCTGCCAATCGGTTGGTTGGCAGGAGTCCGCGATCATATAGCTCTTGAGTGAGTTGCTGTCCATTGCCATAATGTTTCGATGTTGTGTCTAGCGTATATGCGCGCACTGTCCCGACAATTTTTAATAACCGAGCAGCTTGTGGGTTTTTTAATAAAATCCGCAGCTCTGTTGTGTCGAGCTTTTTGTCACCTGCAAGGAGTGGAAAAATCAGACTAATTGATGGAATGCCTTTGCCGGATTCAATGTCAAAATGCTCCGCAACGTTCTCGAGCACGCCCTCTGTATTTGAGTATTCCAGTGCTTGTCGAATATCTTGAATGTCAGCGTCTGTTGTTTCAATAATCTCGCTCCATAGCTCCTTTGTTTGGTGTATTGCGGCCACCGTGTCGTTATCGAGCGATGTCTCTGAACCAGCGAGCAGTGTTTTTAGCAGTGCCTTTGCTTCCGGCATTCGAGTGCGCGCCGCCGCAAGTGCGGGCCGAAGCGCGTCATTTTTCATTCGTGAATCTTCCGGTCGTGTTCCATACAAAAGATAGTCGAGTACTTTCAGTTTTTTAATCGCTTCCATGCGAGCAAAATAATAACTTGCAAGCTGATGAACTTCGTGAACGGAATCGTCTTCAGTTGTGACGTCAGCTCGATTGTCTGCGTTGTATTGCATATGTTCAACCAGTGATACTTCTCGTCCATTGAGTGCAACTGAACCATTGATAACGAGGTCTTTGTATTGCGACGGGGTGAGATAGGCAAAGCTCGCAATTTTATCTTCTGCTTGATCGAGTGGATACATGCTGTCTCCAGGAAGCAGTCGGCCGAGACAGTAACGAGCAACTTGCGTTCGCCGCTCTTCGGTCGCTTTATGGGTAAACGTGTATTGTTGTTCTACGGGAAGTTCAACCAGTCGATCCCGCTTTGTTTTTGCATGGGTTTCTTCAATCATTTCTCGAAGTGCCGCATCGATTACAGATTCACTGAATTGACCGTTTGGTTTTCGTTCGCGACCACCGCCAACGGGCATTAACAGTCCATTTGCGTTTGCGCCACCCTTGATTGTCATGACCATTCGAGTGAGCTCTACTGTTTTTGGATCCGCGTCATCAGGAAGCATGTCTGGATTTGCTGATTGAAATAACAATACACGCACAACTTCATTTGGTGTTGGCTCTGTTTCAATTGGTTTGCGTTTTTCGAGTGACATGTAAAAAAATGATGATCTTATTGCTTTTTTACCATATTTTCGGCAGTATAACAATGAATGAAAAAACATAATCTCATTATTATTGGCGGCGGCGCATCTGGCTTGATGGCGGCTGTTGTGGTTGCTCGGCGAGGACAGCGCGTTTTGATTTTGGAAAAGAACGCCGTTGTTGGGCAAAAGCTCGCGATTACTGGCGGTGGGCGCTGTAACATTACAAATCTGCAAACAGATCGACATGCGCTGCTAGCAAATTACGGCGCAGCGAGTAAATTTTTATTTTCTCCGTTCGCGCAGTTTTCAAATGAAGATACCGTTGAATTTTTTGAAGAGCTTGGACTCCCAATAAAAGTCGAGGCCAACAATCGTGCCTTCCCAGTTTCGGAATCCGCGCCAGATGTTGTTCGTGTGCTCAAAGAAGAGTGTGTGCGGCTCGGTGTCGAAATTCGGACACACGCGACTGTGAAACAGATTGAAAGTGCAAACGGCGCAATCACAGGAGTTGTGTGCGGCGGAGAAGTGCTGGTTGCAGATTCGTATCTGCTTGCGACAGGCGGAAATTCACGCCCGGAAACAGGGTCAACCGGTGATGGATTTGCATGGTTGAAAGACCTTGAGCACACCGTTGTTGCGCCAACTCCAACGCTGGTGCCGTGGCTTTGTGCGGATAGCTGGACGAAACAAGCCTCTGGAGTGACACTAGAAAATGCCGCGCTGACAGTATTTGTGAATGGTGCGAAAAAGGTTCGCAAAGTGGGGAATATATTGTGTACACACCAGGGCTTGTCTGGTCCGCTGATTTTGAATACATCCGGAGAGATTGCGCAGCCGCTTGCAGCTGGCGCAGCGGTCTCAGCGACAATTGATTTGTTTCCGACACTCGATCATGGAGCGCTTGATGCACAGCTTCTTGAATTGTTTGCGCTCGCGCCAAGCAAGCAAGTAAAAAATATTTTGACCGGACTTATTCCAGCGACACTTGTTCCGTCGGTGTTGTCGTTACTTGCAGCGAAGCAGACAGAAGATATCGCAGCCTTGACTGCAAGTGTGCTGCATCGCGAACAGCGTCGTGCGCTTGTGCAATTACTGAAGGCGATGCCAGTGACGGTTTCTGGCTTGGCAGGTTTTGAAAAGGCGATTGTGGCTGACGGTGGAGTCGCGCTAGAAGAAATTGATATGAAAACGATGCGCTCTAAAAAAATCAGCAATTTGTTTGTGACTGGAGATTTGTTACATATCAATCGACCATCTGGTGGTTTTTCGTTGCAACTGTGTTGGACAACCGGTTTTGTTGCGGGGACGCATTGTTGAATAGAATAAGAAAATGTTCGGGCCGCCGACGGTGAAGTCAGCAGCCCGGGTGAGCGAGGGTCAGTCCTTGAACTCGACCCAGCCAACGCCAGTGTTGGCGTTGTAGTAGGCGGTATAGCCCGGCTCGGGCACAACACGCTCCGCCGTCATCCAGCCGGTGCCCTCGAACAAAAACATGCCGGGCGAACCAGACTCGTACGCCAGCTCCATGATGCGGAGGGAAGCAGGACCGGCCGAGGTCATGAAAACCACTGCGCCGGGGGTAGGTGCGTAGGCTTCGAGAAAGCCGAACGCGACTCCCTGAGCCGGGGGGTTGTGGAGACTTGAGACAATGTTGAGTCGTGTCAATGGGCACCTCATTACGGTTTGTTGTGATCGTCTGGCACCGTAAAACCAGACCGCTGAAAATACCATATTTTCCATAAAAGGTCAATGCATTTGGGTTGAACTCTGGCGAAAACGTGGTAGTATGAATTTCTATGAAAAAGACAACAATTACTCCTCAAAGTGACAATTTTGCTGACTGGTATCAAGATGTGGTGCGAGAAGCGGATTTGGCTGAAAGTTCAGAAGTGCGCGGTTGTGGCATTGTGAAGCCCTATGGCTATAAAATCTGGGATTTAATGCGCGCTGAAATGGCTCGGTTAATCGAATCAACAGGCGCAGAAAATGTGTATTTTCCAATTTTTGTGCCGATGGCAAATTTAGAAGCTGAAGAAGATCATGTGGAAGGCTTTGCTCCTGAGCTCGCAGTTGTGACACATGGTGGAGGCAAAGAGCTTAAAGAAAAGCTCGCAGTGCGCCCAACGTCTGAAGCAGCGATGTACCCGACCTATGCAAAATGGATTCAAAGTTATCGTGATTTACCACTCCGTTTAAATCAATGGTGCAATGTCGTGCGGTGGGAAAAACGACCTCGCGCATTTATTCGTTGGAGTGAGTTCCAATGGCAAGAAGGCCACAGTGCATTTGCGACCGAAGCGGAAGCTCGTGCTGAGGTGTGGCAGATGTTGGATTTATATGAGCAGGTCTATAAATTTATGGCTATTCCTGTGTTTCAAGGTCGAAAATCTGAAGTAGAAAAATTTGCTGGCGCAGAAATGACAACAACCGTTGAAATTATGGTTCGTGACGGAAAAGCAATTCAAGGTGCGACGAGTCATTATCTTGGAACAAATTTTGCAAAAGTCTTCGACGTGAAATATCGTGGTGAAGATGAGCAAGATCATTTTGCACATCAAACCAGCTGGGGATTTGCCTGGCGGGCAGTTGGTGCGGTGATTATGGCGCATGGCGATGATCACGGTTTGCGTTTGCCGCCAAATGTCGCGCCGATTCAAATTGTGATTGTGCCGATTTACAAAGAAGAGAACAAAGATGTTGTGTTGAAATACGCGAGTGATGTTGAGGCGCAGTTGAAAGCAGCAGGAAATTTCCGTGTGAAAGTTGATCTGCGTGACAACATGAGTCCGGGTTTCAAATTCAACGAATGGGAAGTCAAAGGCGTGCCAGTGCGATTAGAAATTGGCGGCAAAGAAGCGGAAGCGGGGACAGTGACGTTGTTCCGTCGTGATTTAAATACAAAAGAAAATCTCACAGCCGACGCAGCAGTTAGCGGTATGCAGCAATTAATGGCAGATATTCACGAGACATTATGGAATCAATTATCTGAATTCCAGGGCACACATGTTCATCGGATCGAAAGCATTGATGAGATTGGTGATCAAGTTGGTTTTTTTGAAGCCAGTTGGTCTGAAGATGTCGCGTCTGAAAAATTGTTGAAAGAAAAATATTCAATGGTGTCACGCGTGTTGCCGAAAGACAAGATGGACGCCGCTCCAAAAAACGCGAAGTGCTTTATTACGGGCAAGGAAGCAAAACATGATTGGTTGTTTGCGAAAAGCTACTAAGCAATTTGCATACGTTTGAAAAAGTACAAATAAAAGGTAGACTAGATCTATCTTTTATTTTACCTATCGCACATAACGTATGATCTCTATGAATCACAATAAAACAGTGTTTATTACCGGCGCATCTAGCGGTATTGGCAAAGCTGCTGCCGAAGAATTTTTAAAAAATGGTTGGAACGTTGTCGCGACAATGCGCTCGAAAGAGAAGGGCGCAGAGCTCGCCGCGCACCCAAATTGCTTGATTGTTGAGCTTGATGTTGGCCGCGCCGACACTGTGACGGCCGGCGTTGCTGCAGCCATTGAGCGATTCCAAAAGATTGATGTGCTGGTGAATAACGCGGGGTATGCGCTCACCGGTCCATTTGAAACCATGGATGATGCCGCGATTGCGCAACAGTTTGATACGAATGTGCTCGGGCTGATGCGGATGACAAAAGCAGTGTTGCCGCAGATGCGCGCAAACGGCGGCGGCATAATTATCAATATCGCATCAATGGGCGGACGAGTAACGTTTCCGCTCTATAGTGTCTATCATGGAACAAAATTTGCGGTCGAAGGTTTTACGGAATCGTTGCAATTTGAACTTGCGCCTCAAAACATTCGTGTGAAATTGATCGAGCCGGGTGCGATTAAAACGGATTTTTATTCACGCTCAATGGCGCATTCAAACGCTGATGGTATTGCAGAATATGAAGCTCTCTTAGCAAAAGCCATGCCAGTGTTAAATACCGCGGGCGCAAACGGCACAAGCCCAAGTGTTGTCGCACAAACTATTGTCCAGGCAGCAAACGACAATTCTCAAAAATTACGCTACCCAGTTGGTCAAAATTCTCGCTTATTATTATTTGTTCACGCAATTGTTCCGCAGCGTCTGTACGCAGCGCTTATCCGTTTGTATTTTCGAATTTCATAATAGATAGACACATATGATGACAGATGCAGAATTAACTTGGAAAAAAGTGAGTGAAGAAGCCTATCTGGCTCGCGGTGGATTTCGTCGTTTGATGACACGGAATTTTCTATTACCAAATGGAAAAGAAGTGGTAATGGACATCACAAATACACAAACTGTTGTGCAGGTGATTGCGTTTACGGATGATGAGCATTTGTTGATCGTTGATCAATACCGACCAGGTCCCGAGGCAATCATGTCGGATATTCCAGGTGGATATGTTGAAGATTCAGAAGACGTTGCTGTTGCTGCTGAGCGTGAACTTCTTGAAGAGACGGGCTACGTGCCGTCACAAATTAAGCTCATTGGTGAAACAAGGCCAGATGGGTATTCAACATTGCGTAAATATACATTTCTCGCAACAGGCTGCAAAAAGGTTTCTGAGCAATCGTTAGATGACAATGAATTTTTGCGAGTTCGAGAAATTTCATTGACTGATTATGTGGCAATAGCAGCTCAGGCGCAAACAAGTAGCAGTGTTGATGGGCTGTTCCACTATTTTCATTATATCGGAAAAATTCTATGACAACTGCTGCAGATATCAAAAACGCCCTTGCTGCACAAGCGTCGCCAGAAAAAGCCGCGAAGTCGATGTGGTTTTTTAAAACAGGCAAAGGGGAATATAGCGCGCACGATCAATTCATTGGTGTGACTGTCCCGGAGCAGCGCGCTATCGCAAAGCAGTTTCGAGATGCGTCGATGACGGTGCTCGCGCAATTACTGAAATCAAAAATCCACGAACATCGCTTAACAGCGCTGATTATTTTGACTGATCGTTTTCCAAAAGCTGACAGCGAAACAAAGCAGGCAATCTATGATTTTTACATGAGTCACATACAGGCTGTGAACAATTGGGACTTGGTTGATACATCTGCTGGAAAAATTGTTGGCGGATTTTTATATACAGAATCTCGCGCAGAGCAAAAGCGCGTTCTTCTGAAGCTCGCACGAAGTCGTGATCTGTGGGAGCAACGGATTGCGATCATTGCAACGCAGTATTTTATCGCACACGATGATTTTGTTTGGACGCAAACAATTGCAGATATGCTGATGAATCATCCGCATGACTTGATTCATAAAGCAACGGGCTGGATGCTGCGTGAAATGGGGAAGCGCGGTGGTGACGATATTTTGGAAACGTATTTGAAATCGCGATACACAACAATGCCGCGAACGATGTTGCGGTATGCGATTGAGCGTTTACCAGAAACGCGCCGAAAGCAGTATTTACACGGAACTATTTCGTAGTTTTTTTTGACCAGGCTGCAAATTCATCCATGGATTTTTCCATGCTCGGTTCAAAGCTGATTTTAGCGGCTGCGGTGCTGATGCCGCTAATAAGCGTCAGGATCATTTTCATACTTAATGAAACGCCGTAGCAGACAATATGTGCTGACATTTCATGGTTCGCAGTTTCAGCGTAGAGCTTGATCGCTTCTTTGGTTGGAAATTCACTGTCATCAATTTGAGAAAAGTCTGCAATCGCAAACAACGGGTGGCCAGCTTTTTTGTAGGCGTCAAGACAAGAGTCACGCAACCACTCCGCTTCTTTCACGGTAATTTCATCATTCCACGTTGGTTTGCCAAAGTGGATATGGATGAGATTTTTTTCCGGAAACCAACTAATAATATTATCAAGTTGTTCGTAAAAATAATATTCAACCGCACCATCAGGATTTGCGCAGTGTGTGCATTTGAGTTGTTGAATAACTGTTGCTTTATCCATAGGTATTTACACTACCATTCATTCTAAAAGGGGGCAAACACGATCTTATTCTTCCTCTGAATAGGAGTTGCTGCGACTCGCGCGTTTTTTCCCAAACAGTTGGGTTGCGCTCGCTCTGCCGCCGTTATACACAAACAACACAATCGCAGAAGCGACAATCGGGAGGTGTCCGAGGACTTCGTGAGGCCCGAGAATAGTTGCGGTAATTCCAAAGACTACGGCAATAGCAACAAGTGTTGGGCGAACAAGAATGCCAGTGAAGAGGAGTGTTCCAAGCAAGAGTTCTGTCATGCCGGCAGACAAAATAAATAAACGATCAGAAAACCAGTCAAAGCCGTAGAGTTCCATGAAATTCCAATTGTGTTCTGTTAAAAAGGCGGCGGACAGGCCGGGGTGAAATAATTTTTCTGATAAGGCAAGAGTGATAAAAGAAATTCCGGCGGTCACACGAATAGCAGTGACGCTATAACCAGCAAAACGATGCAGTGGATTTTTTGTTCCGCCGTCTTGAATAAAAATAGCCAGTCCAATACCAAAGACATGCGCGTGTTCAAGAAGTTCAAGAATCCCAAACTGCCAGGCTGTTGCGATATATCCCGCCATAAGCAATAAGCTTGCAATTCGAACAAAAAATCCGGTAATAAATAAAATACCCGCAACCAGTAGTCCGCCGCGAATCACTTGTGTAACAATGTCAGAGACAGGAAACACAGGCGCGATGATGCTATTATCGATGCTGCTGATAATGAGCCATAGACCAACCATTGCTTGAAAGAGCCGAGAAATACTCGCGCTCCACCGTTTGCGATTGCGGCCCTTTGGTGTGAAGCGTTTATCAAGAAAAAAGCCGCATAATACAATGGCTGCGATAATAAAAATCCAGACAACAACGGCGGATTCTGTTACATCAAATGGCTCAATTGCAACTTCTTTTTCAGCAAACCATTTCACGTGCGCGCTGGCTGCGATTGGCAGCGCTGCAGCAAGTGTTGTCATTATTGCGGTGACAAAAGGTGCGCGATGTTTCATAAAGCGTTTTCAATAGCGGCTTTCCAGCGCTTGCGTGACCACACAGAAAAATGGTGAATAACACCTTCTGTGTCGTGAACCCAAATCCCATGACTAAATAGTCCGAGATTATTGCGATAGCTGACTTGGGTGATGTTCGATAATGCAATTTCAAAATCGTACTGTTTAAAATTGTGCAGATGCGCAATAAAGACCAGGCGTTGATTTGTGAGAAAAAGCTTCCCAATCATTAAGGTTTTGTCAATGTAATGATTGGCTTCTGTTTCGCGAAGTAAGACTTCGTTTGTGAGGAGAGTGAGTTTCATACGTTGTATCTATTGTAGTCCTGAAAACGGTGAATTTCAAGGGGTGGGCCCTATTTGTGAATGCTGCCCATTCTCATATATAATCATTCTATGAATATTACTCTTCTTTCTATTGGAAAAACGAGCCTTGCGGGGTGTACTGAAACAGAGCAGGTATACATAAAGCGATTGCAGGGGTTGTTTCGTGTGCAGACGCAGTATGTCAAAACAGAAAAGGATTTTCTTGAGATTGTGCAAAAACATCAAGGTGTTGTTGTGCTGTTAGATGAAGGCGGACTGCAGATGAATTCACATGAATTCGCAGCATATATGGAGTCGATGTTGCTGCGCACACAGCATGTATTGTTAGTGATTGGGGATGCTGCGGGACTGCCGGCAGAATTGCGTGCAGCAGGACACGCGGTCATTGGATTATCGCCACTAACATTTCCGCATGATATTGCGCGGGTTGTATTGCTAGAGCAGTTATATCGCGCGCAAACAATCATTCAAAACCATCCATACCACAAATAAAATCGTTTGATTGTTTGTCTTTTCTGTGGTATAATACAGTCTCCAATTGAGATAATCTATTTTTATGGTAACAACTGCTGTTATTCCAGTCGCAGGTCTCGGTACTCGTTTCTTGCCGCAAACAAAATCTGTCCCAAAAGAGTTGCTTCCCGTCGTTGATAAGCCAGTTATTCAGTATATTGTTGAAGAGGCGGTTGCGAGTGGTTTAACAAACATTATTTTTGTATTGTCCCCAGATAAAGAGGCGATTCGCGGCCACTTTTTTGAAAATGTAAAATTACAAGATGAGTTAGTCAAAAAAGGAAAGCATACAGAACTCGCAACAATTTCTTCTTTGCATTCAATGGCAACGTTTCATTATGCAATTCAAGAAGAGCCACGTGGACTTGGTGATGCGATTTTGAAAGCTCGTCCATTTATTCCAGAAGGTGAGGCGTGTGTTGTGTTTGGTGGTGATGATATTGTAGAAGGTGATGTGCCAGCAGCAAAACAGCTGATGGATGTGTATGAGCAATATCACGCGCCAGTCATTGGTGTAACAAATGTTGCAAAAGAAGATGTGGTTCGATATGGGATCATTGATCCAAAAGAATCATTAGACAATGCAGTGTTTTCATTGGATACCATCGTTGAAAAACCAGCTGTTGCAGATGCTCCGTCAACGCTTGGGGTTGGTGGTCGTTGGTTGATTACCGCTGATGTCCTTGATGAACTTGCGCGGACTCCAGAAGATGCGAGTGGTGAAATTCAAATCACAAAAGCTTTACAAACATTGGCTGAAACACAAACATTGTACGCAAAACAATATGAGGGTGTCTATCGTGATTGTGGAAATAAAATTGAGTATTTGAAAACGGTTATTACTTTTGCGTTAAAAAATCCAGAGACACGTGATCAAATCGCTTCTTATATTCGACAACTTGATATATAATTATTTCATGAAACGCTTTCGAGCATTGCTTACTCACACTCGGTCACGCGCCGCGCTGCTTGCTGTTATTTTGTTGTCGACACTTTCTTTGTCTGGCGCAAGTTGTGGCGGCACAGCGCTAACTGCCCCAGACCCGGTTGTATTAAAAGTATGGCGCTCAGAAGACAGTCAAGAAAATTTCCAAGCAGCAATGACTGCGTACACTGCGCAGTATCCACATGTGTCGTTTGAATATCGCGTCTTTCAACCAGAGGAGTATGAAGCGGCGCTGCTGTCTGCCTGGGCAAAGGGAGAGGGGCCGGACATTTTTTCTATTCCAAATAATGAAGTTGGCAATTTTCAGCAGTACATTGCGCCGATGCCAAAAAATGCATCATTTGCATATTCGTATACAAAAAAATCATTTGGCCGCACACAAACTGTCGTTGCGCAGCGTGATGTGACATTTTTAGTTCCGTCACAAATTCGTGATCAGTTTGCTCCAGCGGTTGGTTCTGATGTGATCATTGATAATGCTGTATATGGTTTGCCATATGCGCTTGATACAATGGTGTTGTATTACAACCGCGACATGCTTTCAAAAGCGCAGGTAGCTGTTCCGCCCGCAACCTGGGAAGACTATCGAAATGCCGTGCAAACAATCACACGTCGTGATGAACAAAAAAATATTTTGCAAGCCGGGGGTTCAATTGGCACAGCCAATAATGTCCCGTATTTTTTCGATATTATTTCAGCGATCATGATGCAAAATGGCACACAAATGGTGACGCCGTCTGGTCAAGTTGCCTTTGCTGAGGAGGTTAATGGAAATTTACGTGGTGCGGAAACAGTTGATTTTTACACAAAGTTTGCCAATCCAGAGTGGCAAACGTACACATGGAATGCAACAGAGCCTGATAGTCGTTCAGCATTTATTGACGGCCGGACTGCCTTATTTTTTGGCTACGGACGTGATCAAAAACGCATTCAACAACAAGCGCCAAATTTAAATTTTTCTTATAGCGCTTTACCGCAAATTGATTTGAATAATCGTGTTGATTATGCGTCCTACATGGTTGAAGTAGTGCATCTTGGATCAAAAAATCCAGAACATGCGTGGAATTTTATTCAAACAATCGCAACAACAGACCAAGGAAAAGTGTTTGCGGATGCAATTGGCAGAACGCCAGCTCGTTTAGTTGATATTGCTGCGTTAAAAGATGATCCAGATCGTGGTGTCTTTGCAAAATCAGCACTGACTGCTCGAACGTGGTATCACGGACAAGATTCTGGAGCGGCGGTCGCAGCGTTTAAGGAGTTGGTGGAAAATGTGCTTGCAAAAACCGGAACTGTTCAAGATTTAGTGAATATTGCCGCGCAAAAAGTCGCGCTTTCATGGCAAGCAAAAACAGAATAAGTATATGAATAGGATTACTCGCTCATTGTTCTCTGTCCGCCTTCTTTCGCTGGCGCTATTAGGGTTTGTAAGTCTTGCTGTATTTACACCAAGTGTTGCATATGCAGATCAGGAAAGTGATTGTATTTCAAGTTGTGAGTCTGCATTTCCATCTGCGACATATACTCCTGACCCAGGAGATCCAAGAACGCCTCAGCAACAGGCAAGTTACGATAATTACCACACGTGTGTGAATGCGTGCATTGACCAATTTGGAGATCAAGCACAGGCCGCTGCAGACGCGAATCAGGCAGCTGCAGACGCCGCTGCGGCTGCGGCTGATGCATTAGGAAATGCCGCTGCAGACGGCGGCAATACAACAACTGGCAATGGCGCGACAACACCAACTGTGACAAATCCAACAGGAGGAACTACGCCGTCAGGTAAAGTGACGAATCCTGGAGCAACTGCTGACAGGGCGTTGCCAACTCTTTTGCCAGAATGTGCAACAACAACCGGTTCTTGTGGAATTTGTGATGTATTTGCAATGTTTGGAAATATCGCTGAAATTTTACTCGATCTTATTTCTGGAGTTGTTATTTTAATGGTGATTGTTGGTGGGTTCTTCTGGATTAGTTCTGCCGGGAGTTCTGATCGTATTGATCGTGGAAAGCAGATTTTGATCGGCGCATTTATGGGCTCTATCTTTGTGTTTGCTGGTTTTGTACTTGTAAATCTCACAATGATCGCGTTGCTGGGCGGCTCTGGAAAAGCTGGGAACTATGGAATTGTATCGCCGTTTGGTAATACGGAATGGAACAAGATATGCTCTGAAACCTCTGCGGTTGTACCACCTGCCGTTAATAACACGGCGACCGGGCAAAATCCAGCCCCAGCTCCGGTGCCGGTACCAGCTGGGTCTACATGTTATATTTTAGCCTCAGGTGGAGATGGTCGGCCATGTAAAGAGTCCACGTGCAATGACGTGAATACATGTGTGTGTAAAGGAGTTCTTGACCCATCCTCTGGTTCAACGAGTTATTCTTGTGTGGCAAAATAAAAACAAGCACCTTTTGTTCTGTAAAATTTAGTCAAAAATAGCATGACATTGCAGCATGTCGTAATGATTGATATAGTATGCATATGAAAAAATATTTTCGTTTTATCGCAATTGGAGCTGCGGTGTTCTTGCCGGTAATGGTGCAAGCAGCAACAAACACAGCTTCATTAATCAACCCAATTGGCGGTTCAACAACCAGTCCAAACGGCGTGACTGATCCAAATGTGTTGATCGCAAACATCATTCGGTCTGTATTGGGCGTTGTTGCAGTAATCGCACTGGTGGTGATTATTTACGGCGGTGTTGAAATGTTGATTTCAGCGGGAAATGAAGAGCGCGTGAAACGTGGTCGCGATTCATTGATGTGGGCGTTTATTGGTTTATTGATTGTTTTTGGAAGTTACGCGATTATCCGAGCAGCGTTCCAGGTATTAGGAGGAGAGACAATTACATAAATACCATGTTTGCAGTATTAAAAAAACTCTTGGAAATCCCAAGAGTTTTTTGTAGTATACGTAAGTTTTTAAATAAATTGACCAAAGAGCAATAAGATGCTGAAAGAAGAGAAAATGATAATAAGGCCAATAATTGCCCATAGCAAAATTTGTCGACCAGTTTTAATTTTGTCTTCGTTGCCAGCAGATGTCAGGATAGTAAACCCAGCGTAAATAATGAGCACTAACGCAACAACAGCAAGAACGCCGAGGCCGCTTTTAATGATATTAAAAATATAATCAAGCAAACTTGTTTTTGGGAGTCCTGCGCCAGAAGCAACTCTGCCACCTGGGTCAAAGTATTGGGATGGTGATTGCGCAAGGGCTTGCACTGGGCTGCCGAGAGCAAGAGCGCCGAGGACGAGAAAAAAGGCATTTTTCATAGAAATAGCGTATGTCATTATTGTGCGCCAGAGCCAGTTGCGCTGCCGATAGTGCCGAATAAATAGAGTGTGATTCCCCATGAAGCAAGAACAATCACAAGGCCAATTGCCGCAGCTGCGAGTGTGCTCTTTGCGGTTTTGATTTTGTCTTCATTACCAGCGGCGGTCATCCATGTAAACCCAGCCCATAAAAATAATCCTAATGCAACAAGTGCCAAAAAGCTGAGCGCAACGTTCAAGACGTTGCCGACAATTGTTGTTGGACTATTTGTTCCAAGTCCAGTTTTTCCAATATCTGCTTCTAAGGTAGAGCTGATAAATGGAGCAGCAAAGGTTTTTGTTGGAAGGGTTGTGACAAGTAATCCGCCTACTGCGTACAAAAGATTTTTTATTTTCATCATATGAAAAGAATTATATTTAGACGTTCAATTTATAAAATCCTAACATAAAGGACTCTTTGCGTCTATTCTGTTCCTGTTATGTTGTAGAGTGTTTGGCAAAAGATTCGTCTCGTGCTATTCTGCAAGTACATATTATTCCAGAAAGGAGGTGACGACATGAAGAAACTCGCACGATTATTATCATCATTTGGTTTCACAGCGATGGGCTTGCTTGCTGCAAATCCCGTTTCTGCGCAATTGAAGACCAGCTTTTCAGGTTCTGAAGTTCCAGCACTTGGAACTCGAACTCCACAAGCGATCATCGGACAAGTAATCAACGTAGCGCTTGGTTTCTTGGCATTCGTTGCTGTTATCCTTATCCTATATGGTGGTTTTTTGTGGATGACTGCTGCCGGAAATGAAGATCGCGTTGAACAAGCGAAGAAATTATTAACAGCCGCTATTATCGGTTTGGTAATTATTTTAGCTGCTTGGGGAATTTCCCTGTACGCTATTGGTACTCTTGCAACCGCTACTGGAACATCTGTCAAATAAAAAACAGACCAGTCAAAAAGGCGTCCGTTTATCGGGCGTCTTTTTTTTATTCCGATTGTTTGGTATTCTCTACAAGAATGAAAGCTATACATCGTTTACGATTTTTTTTGTTACAAGACTTTTTGTCTGTCCCGCGCCTGCTATGGTTCTGGATGATTGGAGTCTGCTGTGTTGTGATTGGAATCTGCGTCGTATCGTATACGCAATTTCAATATGCAGGCCTTGATCTTGGAATTTACAATCAAGTTCTATGGAATACAGCGCATGGTCGTTTATTTGAGTTTACATTTAATGAATCATCATATCTTGTTGATCACCGTGAATGGTTGTTGATTTTGTTGACGCCGATCTACTGGGTTGTAAATCAACCGCTTGTGTTGGTGGTAATTCAGTCAGTGATTGTGAACAGCGTTGTGATTCCGATGTATTTGCTTGCGCGAACAGTCTTTGACGGAATGGTGCCGCATCCAAAAAAAGCTGCGCTATTTGTTGCGGCAGCGGTATTATTGCATCCAACAATCTTAAATATGCAGCTGTTTGAGTTTCATGTCCTTGCGCTCACAGCACCGCTCGCTGTCTGGTGGTGGTATGGCATTGTGACGCAGCGCCGCTTTCGTTGGGTCTTTTTTATCATCCTGCTACTCATGCGTGAAGATGTTGCTATTACAACTGCTGGCGTCGGTGTGCTGCTGTATATAACAGAACAAAAACGTTGGAAGGAAGCGGCGGTGATTGTGATCGCGAGTGTTATGTGGTTTGCAGCGATGGTTTGGGCTGGAGGGTATTTTTCCGTTGAAGATAATCCATTATTTTTCTCGTTGTATTCATGGATGGGAACCACGCCACTCAACGTGCTTCAGTACATGGCGCTGCATCCGCTGGCTGTGTTGCGACATGTGTTATCGGCTGGGAATATATTTTTGTTTTTATTATTTTTAATGAGCACGGCCTTTTTGCCGCTCCTTGCATTTCGTCGTTTGTTTCCGGCACTGCTCGGTTTGAGTGTCTATTTTTTCATGGGCAGTATTAAAATTGGCATGGATATTTTTCTGTATCATTACGGAGTATTGATTACAATTTGGACATGTATCGCCGCGCTCTATGGATACAGAAGATTATTTGATGATACAAAAAAATGGAAAGTGCCATTTTTTACACAGAAGGACATGCATTATTTTGCGGCGCCAATCGTGATGGTCGTATTGTTTTCAACCTGGGTATTTTTTGGGCTTCATTGGGCATTGCTTGATATTGTAAAACTGCATTCAGAAGATCGCAGTGGTTTGCGGGCGGTGATGCAAGATATTCCAGCAGACGCTTCGGTAATGGCGTCTGATCGAGTGTATCCATATCTTTCAAGTCGACAATTTTTGTATTCAACAAAATATATCAATAGCGGGTTAAAGCACTATTCATCTCTTGCGTATCAATTTCGCTCCTTTGATTGGCTGGTGATGACTGATGAAGTGGCGCGGATGCAAAACGGTAGTTCAATTCAAACAAAAGCGAACTCGGTTAAGCGCTTGCGATACCAGTTGCAAAAAAACGCGCTTGTGCCAGTCCGCCTTTTTGAGCAAGGCGTGTTGTATGGACCGGCTGCTGCAGCACCTGCTCCGTCAGAGCCTGTGCGGTCTGCCGTTGGTTTTGTGTCGCAGGTTCATGCAAATCAACGGGTGCATCCGACGGCACGCTTGGATGGATATACGTATGATGATGCAACGCGTCAATTTTCTCTCCAACTGACACGTATGAACGATGATCAGGCGATAGCGTTTCGGGCTGATCATGAAGATGATCAAGAGCTCTTTGTTCGGGTGTTGTGGCACACGCGTTATGGTCTGCCAGCATCAACGCAATATCGATTGCTCGGTAGCGCAACAGATCCAATGTATCTCTGGGGGAATGACGAGTCGCGGGTTATGCAGCTGCCATGGATTTTTCCAGAAGGAGCAACGGATGTTCGGTTAGAATTTGGTAGTTTGTATTTACCGCCGCAGCACCTTGCTGTCACTCAAACAATGCCGCTTATGCGAAAGCCATTGCCGCTTGAATATACTGACGTTACGCCAATAGTGGCTGTTGATGAGCGTTGTAAAATCACCCCTACTCAAGAGCTTGGTTCTTGTAGCGTAAACACGAAATAGTCGCTGTCTGCAAAAATTTCAATAAATCGCGGGTCAGCTTTGATGAGTCGAAGCATTCCGTTGTTTGATGTCTCGACAATTACGGCTTTTGCATGAAAGTCATCGCGAATGTGTTCGAAGACGTTGTCTTTTTGTGTGCCAAGCGTGATGTCATGCCAGAGCCAGTAGCGCGCTGGATCTTGGTGGTAGAGAAATGTTGGATCCAGTCCGACGATGTAGTGGTTTTGCCGATTCCAATAAAACAATTGCGGGAACATATCCCAGTCACTGTGAAACACAATATCACCAGGTTGTGTGTGCGCGGCAATCGCTTGAGAGGCTGCTTTTGTATCTGAGTAGACAAATCCAGATTGCAGATCAGCGTGAACATTTGTGATGTTTTGGATGCCGATGATTGCAATCAGTAAGATAGAAAGAATTGCAATTGCTCCATGGTTTGCGTATAGAATGACTGATTTTGGTGTTTGGATATATCGAGTCATTCGTTGTTCGATGGTTTCTAGGAATATCGATAACGATGCTCTGTGTGTGGATTCGTTGCGAACGGTGTCTCGGAGTAGAAAAGCACCACTGATAACCGCCCATGGAATCAGGTATTCAATGTATCGCTGAGATTTCAATGTAAATACCAGTAAAATGGAGCTGTACAAGAATAGTCCAATTGTTTCTCCAGATAGTCGTTTATAGCGCGTGAGTGCAAATATGCTACTGAGTAGCCAGGGGATCAGGACAATACTGTCTCGTAGTAACATGTTCGAAACAGCAATCGGATACCACTCTCTGCCGACGCCAATAACGTCTTGTGCGTTTAAGATACCGATCACAATCAGTTGTTGCCAGATGAGTGCAAAATGATCAGGGAATGACGGATGGATCAGTAGTCCGCTGGCTGTGCCGATGAGAATAATGCCGAATGCTTTGAGGAGTGAGATTGCTTGTGTACGACGTTCCGTTGTTCGATTAATAAGCCACGCGCCAGCGCCGCCAAGGGACAAGCATGCAGCAAGGAGTGGGAGGACGATAAATCCGCCGTAACTCCAGACAAAGAAAAAGCTCACAAGCAGTAAAAAGCGATGCCAACGTGGCTGCAGAAGCAGCATGACGCTGACAATTAAAAAGAGTGCGCTTGTGCTTGGAGCTTTGACGAGCCCCATGCGAAATAAAAAGCTGCTTGAAAGCAGCAAGGCAAGTATCCAGAGTTCTGAAAATGGCGCTTTGTTTTTTACGAGCAATGCATAGATGCCGACAATAACAAGGCTCGCTAAAATAATTGTCAGAATTTTTGCACCAAGAAATGGAGGCAAAAGCGTGACAAAGGGAATCAGTAAAACGTGATAGAGAAAATGATGGTCGGTGTAGTGTGTGCCGAGAGAGGTGTATGGTAGCCAAGAAAATGTGTGCGGAATATTGTGTGTGTCCCGAATTATTTCGGCCATTGCGATATGGTAGAAGGAGTCTGGGTCAGTAAAGCGTTCGCTATTGAGCGACCAGCTGTACAACGCAACACTGAGGCAAAATAGCAAAAGCCCAATAAGCAGTCGAGGAGCAAGATGTGAGTGGCGTTGATGCCAGGGAGTCTGCGTCATAGTGGCTAGAGTGTATCACGGCAGCCCTGGTGTTCTCAACTCAGAAACAATAAAACCTCGTCTTCAAGCATGGGTCAGGCGAGGTTTTATTCGTTCTTGATTTTGCAAAATCTACTGACAACTTATCACATTTTTTTAGCCTGTCAAGTTGACCAAAAATACCCCCCTTTGGTAGGATGAACTCCTATGTCAGGACATTCCAAATGGGCAACCATCAAACGAAAAAAAGAGGCTCTTGATTCACGTCGTGGAGCTGTTTTTACCAAGCTGAGTAAGAATATTTCTATTGCCGCCAAAAACGGCAAAGATCCAGATATGAATCCGACGCTCCGCACAGCAATTGAAAATGCTCGAGCAGCGAACATGCCAAAGGATAATATCGAGAAGGCGATTTTAAAAGGTGCAGGTGAAGTTCCGGGAGCGATTTATGAAGAATTGCGGTATGAGGCGTATGGTCCGGGTGGTGTTGCGATGATTATCGAGTGCGTCACCGACAACACAAACCGAACCGTGTCGTTTGTGCGCAGTACGCTGACAAAAAACGGCTGCAGTCTCGGAAGTTCCGGCAGTGTATTATTTCAATTTGAACAAAAAGGAGTAATTCAAATTCCGGCGAGTAACTTGTCTGGAGTGGATCGCGAAGAATTGGAGCTTGCATGTATTGATGCTGGAGCGGAAGATATTGATGACAGTGTTGACGGGATGTTTGTGACAACTTCACGTGAAGCGTTTCATGCGGTTCAGCAGTTTTTGGCTGAACAAAACGTGTCGCCAGCAAATGCCGCGCTTGAATGGATTGCCGGGCAAACTGTTGCACTCGATAATGCAACGCAAACAAAGTTGGACAATTTGATTGATATTTTAGAAAGCGACGACGATGTGGTATCTGTCCACACGAACGCTGCATAATTGGTGTATATGAAAATTCTTGGCATCGACCCCGGCCTTCATCGTGTCGGAATTGCGGTTGCTGATATTACCGCTGGTCGCTACCAGCTTATTCAATGTGGTGTGATTACGACGCCATCTGAATTATCGCTTTCTGTGCGGTTAGTGCAGCTCCGTGATGATCTGACTGCATTTATCGCGCAACATCCGGATATTGCAGTGTGCGGCATTGAAGAATTGTTTTTTTCAAAAAACGTGACAACCGCTCCAATGGTCTATCAAGCGCGTGGGGTTATTTTGGAGTTGCTGGAACGCGTTGGTGTGCAATCGGTTATTTCGGTGAAGCCCCAGCATGTCAAACAATATGTCACAGGATCAGGCAGTGCTGATAAGCGCGAGGTGCAAGAAATGGTGCGACATACGTTTCATTTGGATGCTGTACCGAAGCCGGATGATGCGGCTGATGCGGCGGCGATTGCGATTGCTGCAGAGGCGATATTTCGAAGCCAAGGGCACCAAAAAAACGCGTCATAGACTCTTGATTTTTTGCTCCGTTTGTGGTATATTGAGTAGGAATAATTTTCCTATGAAACACTTTTTTCTTTTTAGCGTTTTGTGTGCAACGCTGACGCTGTTTGCGCCACACATTACGTTTGCTCAAGATGTCACGGCAGATCAAGCAGCTCCTGAGCCACTGGTGGTAAACGCAGGAACAGACGCGGCAGTTGTTGCTGGTCGATCTGTTCGTTTGGCGGCAACTGGCTCCACAAAGCCGGTGAATGTCGAAAACCCGGAAATCGTGTACACCTGGGATTTTGGCGACGGATCAACCGATTCTGGGTTTGAAGTAAACCATGTTTATAAAGAAAGTGGTCGATATCGTGCCGTTGTCACAGGCAAGCGAATCGCAAACGGTGCGAGCGAAGAGATGTCTGATAGTGTTGAAGTGATTGTTCAAGACCGTTTGGCGTTATTAATTGTTGATAAAACAATTTCAGCTGAACAAATTGCGCAATTGAAAAATTATGGCGCAACACAAGGGACGCTTGTGAGTGTTATTCAATCTGCCGGCGCGCCGCAAGAATCAGCAATGGTGCAAGAACTCGCGCAAGAATTGTTGAAAGCGGAAGATGATGTGCGTTTGGCAAATGTTATTATTACATGGACATCTGGCAATACAGGTATTAACACGTTGATTGAGTTGTCTCGTATTTTGGCGTTAAACGGAACGCCGTCAGATCAATACAATTTTGAAGACAAGGCGATTGTGAGTATTTCGGACAATCAGCCAATTTCAACAAGTGCTCGTTTAGCACAAAATGTGTTTCAAGGGTTGAACCCGGGCTTCATTGTCGTTGCTGATCGTGTGGTGATGAATCCGGCGATTAAAGCGGAATCTCCAACACAATTGGAAGAAGCGTTGCGATATAGTGATGCACAATATCAAATCATCACTCCATACACCGCGCGTGGCATCGGAAAGTTGTCGCCGGCAAACTTCTTGTCATTCACAATGAATTACATGGTGAATAACGGAGTTCCGGTTAATTCCTTGTATTTGATTCTCATGCTTCCAGTGCTAGCGACGATTGTTGCGGCAACTCGCCAATTGGTTGGTATTAAAGCCTTTGGTATTTTTGTCCCAACCGTGCTTGCGTTGTCGTTTCTTGGAACTGGATTGAAATATGGTCTGACGATTTTTGTGAGTCTTGTGATTTTGGGTTCGATTGCGCGTCTGCTGGCTCGCAAATTGAAAATCGCCTATTTACCACGCATGGCAATTGTAATTTCTTTGCTTGCGTTTTGTATTTTCACAATGTTTTTTGTTGGCGCGCTGTTTAACAAAACAGGCTTTATCGCAGTGTCAGTGTTCCCAATTTTGATCATGACTGTGATTACTGAGCATTTTATTACCGAGCAAATTGAGCAAGGCTGGAAAAGTGCAATGAAGCTCTCGATTGAGACATTGATTTTGGCATTGATTGGTTTCTCAATTGCTGATTGGACATGGTTCAAAAGTGTTGTCTTGGCATTCCCGGAATTGATCTTGCTCACTTTTGTCATTAATTATGGTATTGGTAAATTTACTGGTTTGCGTTTGACTGAATATATCCGATTCCGTCACGTCTTTAAACATATCCGCAATGCTGAAAAGTCTTAATAAAGTTTTAGGCATTAACGCTCGAAACCGAGTGTATTTGCGAGCCAATAAAAAACACGCTCGCAATATTGCCGATGATAAGCTTGCAACCAAAAAAATCCTCATTGATAACAGCATTGGAACTGCTGATTTGCTGGCGGTGATTCATAATACAAATGATATTCGTGAGTTTGATTGGGAGTCCTTGCCGTCAACATTTGTCATTAAGCCAAACAAAGGTTTTGGCGGGCAAGGTATTTTGGTGATTTTTAATCGTTTGAAAAACGGGAATTGGATTACAACCAACAAAAAACAACTAACGGTCAATGATCTGCAAGAGCATATTCGTAATATTTTAGATGGTAATTTTTCGTTATTGAATACAGCAGATACGGCGATTATTGAGTCTCGTCTTTCAATGAGTCCGTTTTTCAAAGTGTTTTCAACCCAAGGAATCCCAGATATCCGTGTGGTGGTATACAACGGTGTGCCGGTTATGGCGATGATTCGGGTTCCGACCAAAAAGTCTGAAGGCAAGGCAAATCTCGCGCAAGGAGGTATCGCGATCGGCATTGATATTGCGACCGGCCGGACAACCTATGCTGTTGTGAAGTCATGGCTCTATGAAAAAGAAATTGAGTTTCACCCAGACACAGGAGCACAGTTGCGCGGGAAGCAGATTCCGTTATGGAACGATATTTTGCTGACTGCAGTGCGAGCAGCGCAGGCAACAGGCATGCGATATGCTGGCGTTGATGTGTCAGTTGATAAAGTAATCGGACCGGTTGTATTAGAATTAAATGCGCGACCAGGACTGGGCATTCAAGTGGCAAACATGTTGCCGCTTCGAGATCGATTGCAACGCATTCGAGGATTGAAAGTAAAATCCCCAGAAAGTGGCATTGCGCTCGCAAAAGAATTATTTGCCGGGCCATTTGATGCCGAAGTAGAAAATATTACAGGCCGACAAGTGATTGGATTGCAAGAGCCTGTTTCTGTGTGGGCTGATTCAGCTCAAAAAGTGGAAACGTTTGCAAAGATTGATTCTGGCGCAAAGACAAGTTCGATTGATGAAGCGCTGGCTCGTCAACTTGGGTTTGGCCCTGAGCTGGATCTATTTGCACAGTCTGCAAAACAGAATTTTGCAACAAAAGTAGAAGCTCATGTGCATGCAGAGCAATTGAAAAAAACACTCAGTGCTCAATCAGAGAAGATTGCTGACGTGAGTGTTGTCACCTCATCTCATGGAATGTCGATCCGAATGCATGTCCGGATTACAGTGGTGCTTTCTGGACGGGAAATGATCATTACCCCAAATGTCTATAATCGAGAAAATCTGACATATCCTATTTTAGTGGGTGTGACAGATCTTGGATTTTATTTGCTTGATCCGAGTAAAGCAGCGTCTGCAGAAGTGAAGGCCTTTCGGGCAGAGCGCAAAAAAACCATCGAGGAAAAAGTGCATCACGAAGTAGATATTGCAGAAATCGACGCAGCAGAGTAAGTTGTATTTATATGATTGCATTTTTAACGGGAACGATTCATTCCATTGATGAATTGAGTATTATTTTATTGGTCAACGGGATCGGATATCGCGTCTATTGTCCGTCAACAACAATCAGTGATATTCACCTTGGTGAAAACATTGAGTTGTATATCCATCACCATATTCGTGATGATGCGCAAGAGTTATTTGGTGTGCGCGGGCAAGACGAGCATCAATTTTTACAATTAGTATTAAAAGTGTCTGGCGTTGGTCCAAAAATGGCCTTAACAATGTTGTCGCAATTCACTCCGGCGCAGCTGTATAATGCGGTGATGAGCCAAGATGTCGCGCTATTAACGAGTATTTCTGGTATCGGTAAAAAAACAGCAGAGCGGATTGTTTTAGAGTTAAAGGATTCAACCGTGGCAATTTTTTCTGCAGGGACAGCGCCAGCTGCCGCGGTTGTGCCAAGTGCTGATTCGCTTGTTGTGTCTGCGTTGCAAGGACTTGGGTATCAACAGCAAGAAATTCAAGAAGTGCTTGCGCGGATCGATACAACTCTTGAACCAGAAGAGCAAATTCGTGCTGCCTTATCAGTATTCGCGCGATCATGAGTGAATTTCAGATTGAATACGAACATGATTCAGAGGACTTATGGGACAGTGGTCGTGCTTCGGCATATTTCCCGAGTCCCTTGGAGTCTTGGGATTGGAAGGCTGTGCAAGAAGGTGTTGGGAGAGTTTGTCATACAGTGCGAGTGCTGACGAATAGCGGGGAATTGCTTGCGAGTACGCTTCTTGTTGAGATGCGCGGATCATTCGGCTTGTATTACTTGTTATCACCGCGGGGTCCTGTGTTAACGCATGCGGCTCGGCTTGATTCAGCGCTGTGTGAGCGCATGATGCAAGCATTGCGAGGCGGTATTGCGGCGCATTTTCCAAAAGCATTATTTTGGCGTACAGAGCCTGATGCTCCTGTTGTGGTTCCGGTGTCTGGAATTCATTTTCAACCTGCGCCATGGAAAACATTCGCAGCCTTTCGGGTGCATGATGTACAGCCGGCGTGGACTCGCGTGTTGTCATTGCGTGGCGTGAGCGCAGAACAGCTACTTTCCCAAATGAAGCAGAAAACACGGTACAATATCCGCCTCGCTGAAAAGAAGGGGGTTGTTGTGCGGCAGGTGTTTCGAGATGCTGTGAGCGATGTGGAATGGAACGCGGTTGTCGATCAATGGATTGCATTGCAAGACGAAACAGCGCAACGACATGGGATTCAGCATCATGGCGCGGATTATTATCGCGGGCTTGCTGGGGCGCAGTGGCGTGGTCGTTTTGTGTCGTTTGTTGAAGCGTCATACAACGGAGAAGTGATCGCAATGGCAGTTCTGTTGTCTGATGCAGGCGCCCAAACAGTGACGTATCTCTTCGGAGCCTCAAGTGGTCAATATATGAACGTGATGGCGCCCTATGCAGTGCAATGGCATGCAATTCAATATGCCTTGCAAGCTGGTTTCGGACAATATGATTTTTACGGCATTGCGCCACAAGGAGCTGCGGATACACATTCGCTCGCAGCAGTGAGTCGCTTTAAAGAAGGATTTGGCGGTGAGGTGTTTGTCTATCCAGGAACCTACGATTTCCCCATTCGGCCATTTTTGTATAGTCTGTATAGACTAAAACGATAAACGTATGACAAAACGGATTGTAACGATTGGCGGAGGTTCCGGACAACCTGAATTATTACGCGCTTTAAAACAATACCCATATCGACTGTCGGCGATTGTGTCGATGATGGACAACGGGGGATCGTCTGGGATATTGCGCGATGAAGAAGGCGTGCTGCCTCCTGGAGATTTGCGACGCAGCATCACCGCGCTTGCGGACGAGAGTGTCGCAGCTGACATGAGCACTGCCTGGGAAGAGCGAGACGAGGCAGGTCACGCGGCAGGGAATATTGCGTTGGTTGAAAAAACGCATGAATTTGGTGATATGCAATTGGCGGCTGACTGGTTTTTACAAGAGGCGCAATCAGAGCACGAAGCAATTTGTTCAACGCTTGAACCAACGGATTTGGTGGCTGATTTTTCTGATGGAACACGTGTGTTCGGTGAACATGAAATTGATGTGCCAGAGGCGTCACGTCGTGATCCCAATGCACGTATTGAATATTTGAGTTTAGAGCCTGTTGTATCAGCCGCGCCGCGTGCATTCCAGGCAATTAAATCAGCAGACGCGATTGTGTTATCAATGGGTGATGTGTTTACGAGCGTGATTCCGGTGTTGCTGCTTGAAGGGCTCAACGAGGCAATTGCAGATCGTCAGGCACTCGCGCGTATTCCTGTGATTGCGGTGTGTAATCGAACAACAAAATTGGGAGAAACACATGGATTTTCAATGAAGCAATTACTTGATACATTTGCGCTCTATCTTGAGCCAGGAATACTAACTCATGCAATTGTTGATTCATATAGTGTACCAGTGCCCGAAACCGCAGAAGCGTTTTCTGTAGAAGATATGGACACACCAATCTCAATATCTCGGGTTGATTTAAGTGATGAAAATAATGCGGCAGTTGTCAGTGGATCGAAGGCCGCAAAAGCGATTCATGCAATTGTTCAATAAGTATGAAAAAACTCGTTATTGATTTTGACTACACAGTATTTAACACAACGGCAATGCGACAGGCGTTTGTCGATGTTCTTGTAGCAAACCACGATATCTCACCAGAGATGTATCACGCAGCGGAACGGCAGATTGTTGAGACGCACGGCGGCTATCTACTAGATGCTCATCTCGCAGCACTAGCGGTTGATGCTGAGGAGCAAGCGATTATGATGCGTCATTGCTTGGAAGTTCTCAAGGGTGCTGGACAGTGGATCTATTCAGATGTGAAAGTGGCGCTAGAAGCGGCGCGTGAGAGTGGAGTGCATGTGACATTACTGTCGTTAGGGGATCCGCAATGGCAAGAATTAAAGATTGATGCGTCGGGTATTGCGCAGTGGTGTGATGAAGTGCTTGTGACGGCGAGTCCGAAGGTTGAGCAAGCGGCTGTGTTTGTTGGCGACGACATTGTGTGTGTAAATGACAAGGGCGCAGAAATTGATGAAATTGCTGGAAAATATCCAGATATTCAGTGGTTTTGGGTGACGCGCCCGGAAGCGCCATATATTCACTTCATCCCAAAAACAACGCATGTGCAAGTCTCGAGTTTTTCTGAGATTTCTGCTATACTGACTGCATAATCATTGAAATATCAACGATATATGTCAGATCTGCAGTCACATAAAACCAATCGGATTGAAGCACTTGGAGCGCGTTTGACGTTTTCGTACTCAGAAGGTGTGTCTCGCACGGTTCTTGAAGAGCTTGAGGCGGCGATTAAAGAAGATCCGCATTTTTTCACAAATTTGTCAGCGGTTACGCCAATGCGCTGGACATCGACGCATACATATAAAGCGTATCATTTATTGCGTAAAGGAAATTACGAGTTAATTATTGAAGCATAAATCATGCGCATTTATTCGGTTTCAGAATACCGGGAAGAAGTCAACGAGCTTCTTGCGCAGGTGACGGTGGCAATTGAGGGTGAAATTTCGTCATACAATATGTCGCAAAATCGATTTGTGTGGTTTTCGTTATCTGACGGAACAACGCTGATTGATTGTTTTATGATGGCGTTTGCGTTGAAAGTCCCGCTGGCGGAAGGGATGCGCGTCCGGATTGTTGGAAGCCCAACCATGTTTAAAAAAGGCAAATTGGTGTTTCAGCCGCGACAAGTGGAATTGGTGGGCGATGGAGATTTGCAAAAATCGTTTGAGTTATTAAAAGCGCAACTTGAGAAAGAAGGATTGTTTAATGAATCGCGCAAACGTGCGTTGCCGCGTTTTCCAGAGCATATCGGTCTTGTAACCAGTCGTGACGCAGCGGCGTACACAGATATTATTCGTGTTCTCACAAATCGGTTCCCTGCATTGCGTGTGACCGTTGTGCATGTTCAGGTGCAAGGTAGCAGTGCTGTGGGGTCAGTTGTTGCGGGTCTGGAAAAACTGTACGCATTTGCAAAAACAACACCATTAGACTGCATTGTGATTTCACGCGGTGGCGGCTCGATGGAAGACTTGCAAGCGTTTAATGCAGAAGAGGTTGTGCGTGCCGTGTTCCAATCGCCAGTGCCGACTGTTGCAGCAATTGGGCATGAGCGGGATACAACGCTCATTGATTTGGTTGCAGATGTGCGAGCCGCAACACCAAGTAATGCTGCGGAGCTGCTAACACCGCAAATTGATGACGTGATTGAAACGGTAGACGCATGGACAACGAAGGCGCAAAAAACCGTAATCTACCAATTGCAGACAATTGCACATCGTTTGGATATGATAGAGCAGCAATGCGTGCGCATCGCGAGTGCTCCAATGCAGCGTATGACACAGCTTGAAACACGATTACGCAATGCAGTGCAGCTCATTCGGCAACAGATTGCGAGTAGTCAACAGCGAGTGGGAGATTTTGAATCATTGCTGCGACAGCTACATCCAGAGCAATTGTTGAAAAAAGGGTTCACAATCACCCGCGACGCAAATGGCCGTATTATCAAAAGCGCGGCAGTTGCGCAAAAACAGGCGAGTGTCACCGTGCAGTTTGCGGATGGTTCTATTTCGACACGTCCGACAGTTGACCAATAATCATTAGTTTCCTAGGATAGGAAGAACAGTATTTTTTATGCCAAAAACACCAGCCAAAAAAGGAGTCAAAAAAACCAGCGATGATTTTCATATTGGAAAAGAAATGGAGGCACTGGAGCAAGCGATTGACGCGATTGAAAGTGAAGACGGTGATATTGATGCGTCTATTGAGCAGCTGACAATTGCAATGGAAAAAGCCAAGCTCATTCGTGCGCATTTGAAACAAGCGCAATTACGAGTTGATGAATTAACAAGTAGTGATCTATGAAAAAAATAGTAACAGTATTGTTTTTATACAGTGGAGATGATTGGGAGAAATCGGCCCCTTTTTTACAAACACCTTTTCAAGACAATGGATATCGAAATTTTTATACACGCGGCCTCAATGAATTCGGCATACTTTGTGTGCGAGCGTCTATTGATTGGTATCAAAACGGTGTCTGGCAAAAATATTGGACATTTGATGGTGAGCAATGGGTCAAGCATGACGAGTCTATTCGCCCAGATATTGTTGTTGATAAATCAGGTTTGTATTTCCCTTCGTATCAGAAGCTGCAGGACATGCAGCAACATGTGGTTTTGTTAAATGCATGGGAATTAAAAATGATCGCTTCTGATAAATTGATTACATCCGTTGTCTTTCAGGACTTGATGCCACAATCAAAATTAGTGTATACGACAGATCAGCTGATTCAAGCAATCACGGGTATGGAATCGGCAGATATTGTAATCAAGCCGCAGCATGGCTTTGGTGGAAATGGGATTGTTATCTTGCCGGCAGAAGAAGCAAAGCAAGTAGAAATCCATGAGCCGTGTATTGTACAACCATTTATTGATACATCCGGTGGTATTCATGGCATTGTCCAAGGGTACCATGATTTACGCGTTGTTGTGATGGGTGATAATCCGGCATATTCTTTTGTTCGTACTCCCGCTCCAGGTTCAAAGTTGTGTAATTTAGCACAAGGTGGCAGCGCGCTCTATGTTCCGCTTGCTGATGTCCCATCCGCGGTCATGGATCTTATTACCCGTGTGCGACGTCAATTACAAACGTTTCCGCACTCGATTTATTCCGTTGATTTTTTGTTTGACGAACATCAAAAGCCGTGGATTGTTGAAATGAATGCCACGACCGGCCTTGATTATCGTGATGAGTCACCTGAGTTGAAGCAATTTGGTTACGATGCGCATTTTCGTTATTTCCTTTCATTGGTAAAATAGTGGCTCACGCATGTTATTGATATGATAAAAATTTTCTTTTCAATTATCGGAGTATGTATTGCCTTTTTGATTGGAGTGTTGTTTTTTTTATACATTACCGCGCCATCTCATTACACGGTATTAGTGATTGGTTCTGATCAACGCGGTGACGAACGGGCGCGATCTGATGTCATGTTTGTGGTCAGTATTCCAAAATCCGGAGACAAGCAGCCGGTATTTTTGAGTGTGCCGCGTGACACGAAAGTGGAAGACAAAGAACACGGTTTGCAAAAAATGACGCATTTTTATGCGATGGGAGACCGAACGGATCCAAACAAAAAACTCGGCAACCGAACGCTCACACAAGAAAAAGTAGAAGATCTCCTTGATATTAAGGTCGACGGAACACTTGAAGTGACATTTGATTCTTTCCAAGAAATTATTGATAGCGTTGATGGTGTGTCATTAGAAGGAAAAAACACAACTGGCTCACAAGCATTGGCGCGGATTCGTGATCGCTTCACAGAAGGTCGCTCTGATTTTGATCGTCAAGCAAATGAGCGTGAAGTCTTTCGGGGGATTTTAACAAAAATCAAAAGTCCAACAAAAGCACGTGCACTGTATGATTATTTTCAGACGTCGGATAAAGCCAATCTTGAAATCAACAAAGTTAAGCTGGCTCGATTCGCTTTTGGAGCTGGAATTGCTCGGGGCGGTGACGTGAGTATTGGTGAAATGAAAGAATTAGAAGTTCCAGGAAAGGGTGAAAAAATCTACACACCATCCTTTGGAAAGGCGTTATATTATTGGGTTGTTGACGAACCAGAGCTCAAAAAAATCGTGGACGAAAACTTAAAATAGTGCTATAATATCAGAAATTCAGTTTATTTTTAGCTATTTTTGTATGTCCGAAAAAATAACCCACCCTGCAGAGGTGGAACCGGCTATTGAGGGTTCGGAAGTTGGTCGGGAGATATTTGATGCGCAGTGGTACGCTGAATTTGTAGAGCTCGGCTCATTTCAAGCGTATGAATATTTTGATGACAGTAAAGCATCTGTAGAACAACCAGAAAAAACTCGACGACAAGTTTCAAAAGAGCTTTTTTTAGCAGATGATTCACATCAATCGAATCCTCAATTAGAGTATCCAAAATTGAGTGAGGAGTGGATTAAGGAGCGTGAAACAAAATTGCTTGATTTGAAGCGTCGGATTATTTCAACAGAACAAAATCCGGTTGTGCGGCAAACATATCGTTGGCGTATCAATGAAAAAATTGCTGAATTACGTTTAATGCGAGCGGCACTTGAAAATAAGGCAGACGCGATGGCAGTGTATTCGGATTTTGTGTACGGTAGTCCAAAAAAAGAGATACTGGCATTTACATGGAACACTAGTGTTGAACCGTTATTGCAGCAAGGAGAGGCTTCTGAGAATGAGGTTATACAGACTCTCGTTCAAGAGTTGCGTGACTTAGTACAAAAACCAGAGACAACCACTGCGCAATATATGCCGGTTTTGCCAGAGCAGTCATTGATTGATGTAGCTGCAGCAGCAACACGCAAAGGTCTTGGCGGGGCTATTGATATTCAATTGCCAGAAGGCGCGGAAAAATTTTCAGATACAGAAATTCAAAAGCTCTTTCAAGATGCAATTCATTCCTTAGGGATTAAAGGGTGGAGTGTAACAATTGAAAAAGGAAAAGCGAGCATTAGTGCAAATCAAGAAAAGCGCCAAGTGCAAATTCCAGAAGGTCGCACAGATACATTGCAAAACATTATTGGTTTAATCGCTCACGAAGTTGGAACACATGCGCTTCGTCGTTCAAATGGCGAGCGTACGAAATTGCAATTACTCGGACTTGGTTTAGATCGGTATGAAGGCGGAGAGGAAGGTGTTGCGACAATGCGTGAAGATGTCCTTGAAGGATCTGTTTCGGACTTTGCTGGGGCAGAGCTGTATCTTGCAGCTGGTTTAGCTCGTGGGTTAGATGGCGCTGATTCGTCTTCAAAGCGAGATTTTCGCCAAACATTTGAAGTGTTACAACGCATTGAAATGCTGCGAGAGATGCTTGCCGGAAAAACAGAAGCGAAGGCAAAAGAGCTTGCCGATAATCGAGCCTGGTTGCGATCCATGCGTGTCTTTCGTGGAACAGATGGCAAAACTCCTGGAGCAATTTTTACAAAAGATATTATTTATCGTGAAGGCAATATTGGCGTGTGGCAGCTGATGTCTCAGGATCAAGAGGCAATGATGCGTTTTTCAATTGGAAAATTTGACCCAGCAAGTCCAAGGCATCAAAAAATTATTGAATACGTGACACTTGCGAGTCAAGTAGAAATTACAGATACTGATCTTGATCGAATGCAAGCTATTGAAGCCGAGATGAATGCATCATCGCCACTCCGTCAAGCAGTATAGAGTATGTTCCGCGCCTCCGCATTCAAATTAAATATGTTTGATACCTGCGGGCAGCAGTATAAGTTTACGTACATTGACCACCTCGATAAACAATACAAACAACCAAAACCGTATCTGACAATGGGTGCGCATGTGCATAATGCATTGCATGATTTTTATCAAAAACTAGAACCATCAGAGAGAACGTACGAAAAATTAGAGGAGCTACTGCGACAGCGTTGGCGAGAAAATCGACAAGGTTTCAGTTCTCTTGAAGATGAAAAAAAGTGGGGAATCAAAGCGTTGCAAATGCTTCGTTTATATCATCATCGAACAAATATTGAGCAAACGCCCGTATTATTGGAAGATTTTTATGACACCCAAATCACTGAAGATATTACGTTACTTGGTCGAATTGACCGAGCGGATCTACTGCCAGACGGTTCACTGCATGTCATTGATTACAAGACAGGGAAGTATGACGAAGAAAACGTTGGGGATTTGCAGCTGCAGCTCTATGCAATGATTGTTGGCGCAAATCGCAAAGAGCCGGTCACAAAGGCAAGTTATCTATATCTTCAATCAATGATGTGGCATACAATTGATATTGTCCCAGAAGAGCTCGCAAAAGCCGTTGAGGTTGTCCGTCAGCAAGTTGAATCGATTAAAGCTGAAAAAGAGTTTTTGCCAAATCCAAATCGGTATTGTTCATCTTGCGACTTTTTGCCGATTTGTCCGGCGCGTGAACACATTCAGGTCATGATTGATAATGAAGAGCTGTAATACGCGATATTTGCCTTCTGCGAAAATATCCGTAATATAAAGCTTCTATGGAACAGAACGCAATCGTTTTCGATATTGAAACAAAGCATACCTTTGATGAAGTTGGCGGATATGAATTTCGAGACCGGCTCGGTGTTTCGTATGTTGGTGTTTACAGCTACAAGCAAGATCGATATTTTGGTTTTTTTGAAGAAGAGGTCGACAAGCTGCAAACAATTATGCGAACAGAAAAACCGCTACTCATCGGTTTTAACTCGATTCATTTTGATAATGAGGTGCTACAGCCGTATTTCAAAGACCTTGATTTGCGAACATTGCCGCATATTGACATGTTGAAAGAAGTTGAAAAAGAATTAGGACATCGTTTGAAGTTGGATAGTTTGGCGCAAACAACGCTTGGATATGGAAAGTCCGGCGACGGTCTTGATGCGGTGCGTTGGTTTCGACAAGGAAAGCTTGAAGAGTTGGCGCAATATTGTATTGACGATGTGGCAATTACAAAAGAGGTCTACGAGTTTGGGTATCGACACGGTGAGTTGTATTACATGACTGGCGGGCAAAAAACAGCCGTGCGTGCGAGTTGGGCCGGGGAGCGAACAATTCCACAAGTCGTGAATGAGGCGTGGAAAAAACACGGTCAATTGCGCATTGAATATATCAACATCAATCCGACCTCTGGCGAGCGTGAAGGATTGCTCCCAATGACTATTGATTTATTGGATGTTGTGAATGAACACCTTGATGTGTTTTACGTTGAGAAACAAGAAAAAATAAAGATTGATCGCAGGCTCATTTGGAGTATTGAAGATACTGGAGAAACATCCGCGCATCAATCAGCGCTGTTTTAATTTCGTCTTACAGGACAGAGAGAAACTGAGTTGCAAGACGCAGGCGTTTGCCAAATGGCATTTTGTGTTCTGTGAATGCTTCGTCGTCTTGTTTTTGTGTGCGAGCGGCAAAGCGGTTTGATTCACTACGCGCCAGGTCAACATTACTGATTTGGACGTTGCGTGTAATCGTGCGGATGCTTGGCCCAAACAATTCAACCAAGACAGATTCTGGGATGCGGTGCAGTTGCCCGGCAGTGTGTACGCCGAGGTCATTTAAGACGTTGGCTGTGCGCCAGCCGATGCCAGGAAGATATTGAATTGGAGTGTTGTTTGCGAATGACATATATGTTTGTGTTAATTTTAGAGTGAGAAAAAATATACTGGAGGATAGAAATCCAGAATAATGAATGAATTGTGTGTTCGTTTAGAGTGAGTACTTTCGAACGATTCCGACAACTTTACCTTGAATTACAACTTGCTTTACTTTAATCGGTGGATACTGTCTGTTGCGTGGTTGGAGTCGAATGTAGTTTTTTTCTTTGTGATATTCCTTGAGAGTTGCTGATCCATCTTCGAGAAGGGCGACAACGATATCTCCATCGTTTGCGTAATCTTGTTTTTGGAGGACAACGAAGTCTCCGTCGTCGATAAAGCTTTCAATCATGGAGTCTCCTCGAACTTTTAAAATGTAACAGTCAGGGCGACGGGCGAGTTCAGCGGGAACAGACATCATTTCCATTCGGTTCTCAATCGCTTCAATTGGAGAGCCGGCAGTGATGAGTCCGACAATCGGTAGAAGAATCGAACTGCCAGGGCTATACACTTCTTCAGTGGTTGGTTGTTGTTTAATGAGCTCAATGTCACCGTCTTCTCGGCGAATAAAGCCGTGTTCTTCGAGATATTGTAAATGTTCATGAACGGTTGCGGGAGAAGAGAGCTTGAAGTGTTTTGCGATGTCGGTCAGTGTCGGCGCAAAACTCTTGTCAGTGATGTAGTCCTCGAGGTATTCGAGGATCTGCTGCTTCTTACGAGGAAGAATTTTTGGCATATGTGTTCGGTTTATTTTCGGGTGAATATTTGTAGGATAGCCGAATAAAAACCGAACGTCAATTGTCTTGTTTACACACCTTGTGGATAAGTGATTTTTTTTCACATCTACTGTACAATATCTTCATCTATGAAAAAAATAGTGTTGCGTTTTTTCTTCTGCCTGCCGCTTGTTGTGAGTGGTTTTTTTGCAGTGCCGCACACGACTGCAACGATTGCAGAAGAAGTGAGAGTTGGAGCAGATACAGTGGCAGATGATCAGGTGATTGTAACTGTGTCTGCAGAAGATGTGTCTGTTGTGACGCGTGAATTAGAAAACAAGCACCTTGATGTTGTCGATACTGTGCAACAAGGGGAGAGCACGGCTATTGTCGTTGATGTTTCACAAACTGTGAGTGCTGACGCGGCAGTTGCGGTTGTTGATGCGGCAGTGGACACGGCTGGTGTGCAGATTGAAGTTGATAAACGTCGCCGTATGACCCAGGTGCCGAACGATTCGTTATATTCCTTGCAGTGGCATCACACTGGAGCGATTGCGAGTGTGAATACACCAACGGGCTGGGACACAACAACAGGTAGCAATGCCATTGTTGTGGCAGTTGTCGACAGTGGCGTTGATACCAATCACCCAGACCTTGATGATAATATTTGGTTGAATACAGACGAGATTGCAAGTAATGGAATTGATGACGATCACAATGGGTTTGTCGATGATGTGCATGGATTTGATTTTACAAATGACACAAATGATCCAAGTCCGTCTCCAGATGGAATTGATGAAGATGGTGATACAGAGATTGACGGTGGAGTTCTTCATGGAACGCACGTTGCGGGAATTATCGGAGAAGAGGGGAATAATGGTATTGGTGGTGCTGGTGTGATGTGGGACGTGCAATTAATGCCAGTGCAAGTACTTGATGATGAAGGTGCGGGGTATGACAGTGATATCGCGCAAGGGATTCGCTATGCTGCCGACAATGGCGCGAACATTATTAATCTTAGTCTCGGCGGTTATGGCTCGACAAGTGTGCTGTCTGAGGCGATTGCGTATGCTGAAGGCAAAGGCGCGATTGTGATTGCAGCGGCCGGTAACGATGGTGAAGATATTAATACAAATCCATTTTTCCCAGCCTGTTATTCGAATGTGATTGGCGTTGGTTCACTTGGGCAAAATGGTACCCCGTCTTCATTTAGTAATTATGGCAGCAATTGCGTTGACGTGAGCGCGCCGGGTGAAAATATTGTGTCGACATTTTATGAAGATGCAAGTAACTCGAGTTTTGTTGCGCAATACGGTTTAGAGTCTGGGACGTCGATGGCGGCGCCGATGGTGTCCGGGGTTGCAGGCCTGCTTGCAGCGCAACATTCGACGGCAACAGCTGCTGAGTTACGTAGTTTGGTGTTGGCGGCAATTGAGCCAGTGAGTGGATTATCATCTCAATATGGCAGCGGTGTGATTGATGCAAGTAAGTTGAATAATCAAATTATTTTGTCAGCAGTCAAAGGCTACGCATCATCAAAAAAGAAAACAACATTCAAAAATGATGTTGTGTACGCGGTGTCGAAGCCGTATTTTGAGTGGTCAACGGTTGTTGATGCTGCGGCGTATTATGTCTACATCGGAACCAATCAAAATGCCAACCCAGTAACAGCAGGGACTCGAACAACCGCGAAACATATCACACCAAGCAAGGCATTAACCGGAGACGAGAAGACGTATTATGTGCGCGTGCAGGCAGAAACAGCATCTGGTGAATTTTCAAATATTTTAACCTATACATATATTGTCGATACGGTTGTGAAAGCGCCAGCAAAGCCAAGTGCGAAACAGCAAGCGAAAGCAGCCGCAGTCAAAGTTGTGTGGAAGCCAGTCAAAAATCAAAACGTTGTAAAATATGAAGTGTTGCGCCAGAAAAAAGGCAGCAAAAAACGAGATCTCGTTCGCAAAACAACAACAACGTCGTATGTTGATAAAGCGGTTGTCAAAGGCACAACATATCAGTATTCTGTGAAATCAGTTGACGATTTGGGGAATAAAAAAGAAAGTGCAAAAACAACAGTGAAAGTAAAATAGTATGCATTATTTGAAAGAGGCGATTAAAAAAATTATTCCAGTTGCGGTACTTGCTGTATATCATCGTGGGTTAGCGCAACTAGCGGCGGTGGTGTATCGCCATCCGTCTCGTAAGATGATTGTGATCGGCATCACCGGAACAAAAGGCAAGTCAACAACGGGCATGGTGTTGTGGCAACTGCTGACAGAGGCGGGTTACACTGTTGGGCTCACTGGAACAATTGAAACGCGGATTGGAAATGTGGTTGATACAAATACAACCGCCAAAATGACAATGGCGGGCCGGTTTACGTTGCAAAAATTATTACGTCGGATGGCAGGCGCGGGGTGCGAGATCGCGATTGTTGAAACAACGTCAATTGGGATTGCGCAGTCGCGTCATATTGGCATTGCGTATGACATCTGCATGTTTACGAATTTGCATCCAGAGCATTTAGACGCGCATGGCGGTTTTGAAAATTATAAAGCAGCAAAAAAACAGTTGTTTACGTTTTTAGATTCGTTGCCAGAAAAGGTATTGCCAAATGGGAAACAGGCTCCACGAGCGTCTGTCATTAATATGGATTCAGAATATGGCGCAGAGTTTGCAGCGCTCGGTTCGTATCAAAAAATTCGTGTTGGGAGCGTGCCGGAAGCGGCAGATGGGGACGTGAATGGCGTTGTGTTACATGATGTTGTTGAAGCAATTGACGGCACACGGTTTGCGCTCAATGATGCGGCAGTTCAGATTCCGTTGCTTGGTGCGTGGAATGCATGGAATGTTGGACTTGCGATTGTGGCAGCAAGCAGCGCGACTGGAAAATCGTTTGGTGAGTTTGCTGTCACAGCAAAGGAGCTCTCACAAGTGCCAGGGCGGATGGAATTTATTCGAGAAGGTCAGTCGTTCGGTGTGATTGTGGATTATGCGTATGAACCAGAAAGTTTAGAATTGCTATATACATTTTGTCGACGACTGCTCCCGAGTGGCGGGCGTTTGCTGACAACGATTAGTTCAACTGGTGGTGGGCGCGATGTTGCGCGACGTTCCAAAAACGGGGAAGTCGCTGGCAGCTTGTGTGATGTGGCTGTGGTGACAGATGAAGATCCGTATGATGATGATCCGCTTGAAATTATGCAGATGGTGGAAGAAGGTGTTGTGAAAGCGGGGAAAGTATTGGGAGAAAATTATTTTGTGATCCCAGATCGGCGAGAGGCGATTGCAGAATTGTTTGCATTGGCAAAACCGAATGACGTTGTGCTGCTGACATGCAAAGGAGCGGAAACCAAAATGGCAGTGGCCGGCGGGCGAAAAATTGAGTGGGATGATCGGGTTGTCGCGCGAGAGTTGCTTGGCAAGACCGTAAAATAGCCGTGTACTCCATTGACGAAAGACCGAATATTGGATAAAAAAGAGAGTACATTTTTATATATCATACGTTGTATGATATTTTTTTGTTCTTTGAAAGGTTTCGTTTGAGAAAGTGACATACAAACGCTGTTTCGGATGGTCCGGAGCATGCCTGTGTGTCAGAAAATTCAACAAATGCTCACAGAAGAGCATTGAAAATGGAGGGTCAGATGACGAAGAATGGACGTCGTGTCATCAGTGTCGGTGCCAACGGTGCAGGCGGTGAGATCGGCGGCCTGTTGGGCCGCGTTTTTGGCTGCAACAAAAAAATATTCCCGCATCTTGTGCTGACGGCGTTCAACGCGCCGGGGCGTGATCGCGACCAGCTGTTGAGCTGGTTTCGTGACTTCGACGGGACGCTGCAGTCTGCATCGGTTCCGGAGGAATGGGCGTTCGCGCTCCACGACTCTCGCAGTCCGGTTGAGATCGGGTGGGACAATCGCACTGGTCTTGTCTTGGATGCGACAGGCGTTTTCAAGACGCGGAAGGATCTCGAGGGCCACGGCAAGCCGGTGATGCTCTGCTGCCCGCCCGCTGACCCCAGTGACTGCGACGCCATGGTGGTATATGGCGTGAATCACTACTCCCTCACTGGTCATGAGACATTCTTCTCGGCGGCGTCCTGCACGACCAACGCCGCGGCACTGGTGTTGCATGCCCTGTTGAAAATCGGGATGCAGATCAGGTTTGTTGATCTTCTGACCGTTCATGCGGTCACTCCCGGTCAGCTCAGGAAGAGTGCGACTGCGGCGAAGGAGGCAATGGAAAACATCATTCCCGCAAATACTGGCGCGGCCAAGGCTCTCAGCAAGGTTTTGCCTGCACTGGCCGGCCTCCTGAATGTCGAATGTCAGCGAGTGCCGGCAAGGACTGCGTCGTCGCTGCGCTTCGTGATCGACTTTGACTACGCTGTCACGGCCGGTGAGATCAACCGTGTTTTCGCGGATTTCGCGCAACATAACCCGGACTTGATGCACTTCGAACCGATCCCTGACGATCCTCAAGACAAGTCGCTGTGGAGGCACAGTGGTCACTGCGTCGATCAGCGGTTCTGCGTCTACGTCGACGGACGTTTGACGCAGGTGATACGCCAGGGCAAGAGCGTGGTTGTTACGGCCTTTTATGACAACCGCGTGGGCTATACGTGGCAGGCGCTCCGCGTCGCCGACTTCTGGGCGGGCAAGCGGCTGGAGCTGGAGGGGCGTGGACTCGCTCTCGAAGAGGTCGGACAGACCTACCCCAGTGCTCGTTCTCAACAACGAGAATAGTCACTGCTTCTCAACGAACCGTACCCTCTCGGAGGCGATAGACATGCAACACACAGGTATCAACCCTGTACACATGTTAATCGCTTTCGAGACGCTTTTCATTGTGAATAATCATTGATTGTTCATAGCGAATAGTGAAATGGTCTCTATATAATGAACACAATGAGGCTGAATATATTGCCTTGTTTATATTAACAAAACACTGTATGTTTTTTATAGATTGTACCTTGGAGGTAGCGTGAAGCAACCGACTGTGGATGAGTGCCAGTGGGCAATCCGGATGTTCAGCTGTAAGGAGTCTGATCGCTCGAAGCAGAAATGGCAGGAGCTCTTCCGCTGGTTCGAGGAGGTGACGGATCAGTACAGGGGAGATCAAGAAATGGCCGAATGGGGGGAAAGGATCGCACGGTCCCTCCATCTGGAAGAAGGCCTGACTGAGCACCGCCTCTGGCTCAAGATCTGTCAGGTGCTGTTGGCTAGAGCTGAAGAGTACTGGAAGGCTTTTGATGAAGCTAACCAGGCGTATCGGGGTAGTCCGCGGCGAAGGCTCCGGGATCAGTTGGGTCCCGGAGGTCGGGTCCTCCGACTGAATCAGATGTGGGAGCTGCTTAACAGGTAAAAGATACGCAGCAACACGTCCCCTCGGAGGCGATAGACATGCAATACACAGGCATCAACCCTGTACACATGTTAATCGCTTTCGAGACGCTTTTCATTGCGGATAATGCTGTATTATCCTTAGTGAAATGCGAATAGATGACTTGTCCCCAGGATGTGCATAACAATGGGGATAACGTGTAAAAAAGGTGGAGAAGAAGGCAGTGTGATTTATACACAAAGGATAAAAAAGTGACTAAAATCAGCTCTTTTTACAGATATTGACAAATTTTGTAGTTATGCATTGACAGTTATGCACAAAATGCGTATAATCATTGAGATATTCATGAATTTGAGCCAGAGTGTCTTGTACCGGTTTTTATCCGTCTGTCGAACGATATTTTCCTAGAAATAGTGAAAAACGTTCGAAAAAACACAATTTTCGTGACACACGTCATTTCATAATACAACTGCACAATGAACCGAATCTTTCACAATACGAAAGATCCGGATTTTTGTGTTCTGCGCTGATTTTCGCAGAAAAAGCAGTATCATGAATAGATGTGTGCGGCGAAAAATAGTCCGTAGGGAAGTGCCTACAATTATATAACTAATTTTTTAAGGTTTACGCTCTATGCCCAAACAAGCGCAATCACCTGCCACAACAGTGGCACACACTGACCCGGTAACCGGTCGTCTGTACTTTACTGATCCAAGTGAAGCAACAGAAATGCCAAATCTGATTGAATCCCAAAAGGCTTCATATGATTGGTTTTTGGAAAAAGGTCTTCGTGAGTTATTTGATGAAGTAACACCAATCACTGATTTTTCTGATCGTGATTTAGAGTTGCATTTCATGGACTATTATCTTGATGAGCCACGATTTGACGAAGTAACAGCAAAAGCGAAGAATTTGACGTTTGAAGCAGCGCTTCGTGTCAACACAAAGCTCGTCAACAAGCGATCAAATGAAATTAAAGAACAAGAAGTCTTTTTGGGCGACTTTCCATTGATGACTGATCGCGGAACGTTCATTATTAATGGTATTGAACGTGTTGTTGTTTCACAGCTCATCCGTTCAGCTGGTGTGTTTTTCACTTCAAATTTCTTGAAAGGAAACTTTTACTACGGTGCAAAAATTATTCCAAACCGTGGTGCGTGGCTTGAAGTTGAAACAAATCATGACAATGTGATCTATGTAAAAGTAGACCGTAAACGGAAAGTAGCGATTACTGCATTGTTACGTGCTTTTGGGTACAGCACAGATGAAGAAATCATGGAATTGTTCAAAGATGTTGATACAAATCCAAACAATCAATACATTGCTGCGACATTAGAAAAAGATATTTCAAAAAACGAAGCAGAAGGTTTGAAAGAAGTGTACAAACGTATTCGTCCAGGTGATCTCGCGACAGTTGATAACGCTCGTTCATTAATTCACGCAATGTTCTTCAACTTCGATCGTTATGATTTTGGTCGCGTTGGTCGATACAAATTGAACAAACGTTTTGGATTTGATGATGTAGAAAATATTCCAGATAACCGTGTATTGCGTCGTGAAGACATTGTTGCAATCATTTCTGAAATCATTCGTTTGAACAATAGCCAAGAACAACCAGATGATATTGACCATCTTGGAAATCGCCGTATTCGTGCCGTTGGTGAATTAGTACAAAACAAATTCCGCATTGGACTTTCACGTATGGAACGCATTGTGAAAGATCGTATGTCAACGAAAGATGTTGAAACACTCACTCCTGGTGTGTTGATTAACGCTCGTCCAGTCATTGGTGCAGTGAAAGAATTTTTCATGAGTTCACAGCTCTCACAATTCATGGACCAAACAAATCCACTGGCAGAACTTGAACATAAACGTCGTTTGAATGCGATGGGTCCGGGCGGTCTATCTCGTGAACGCGCAGGTTTTGAAGTTCGTGATGTACATCGTACTCATTATGGTCGTATTTGTCCGATTGCGACTCCTGAAGGTCCAAATATTGGTCTCGTTGGTCACATGAGTTCATTTGCGCGTATTAATGATTTCGGTTTCCTCGAAACTCCATTCCGCAAAGTCGTCAAAGAAAAAGATGGTCGGATGCGAGTGACTGATGAAATTGTCTATCTTGATTCATTCGAAGAAGAAAAAAGTACAACAACAGCTGCAACAACACAGATTGATGCTGATGGGTATTTCCTCGTTGAAAAAGCGGAAGTGCGTCACCACATGCAACCGACAATTATGGATGTCACAGAAATTGAATACATGGACGTGTCTCCAAAACAAATCATTTCTATCTCAACAGCCTTGATTCCATTCTTGGAACATAATGATGCGGTTCGTGCATTGATGGGTACAAACATGCAACGCCAAGCAGTTCCAACCATTAAACCACAAGCACCGATCGTCGGAACAGGCGTTGAACTTCGTGCGGCAAAAGATTCTGGACAAGTAGCGGTTGCAACCGAAGATGGTGTTGTTGAACACGTTCAAGCGAATAAAGTCACAATCAAAGAAAAATCTGGTGGATACAAAGAATACCATTTGAAATCATTCCAACGTTCAAATGCGTCAACATCGATTAACCAAAAACCAATTGTGTCTGTTGGTCAAAAGATCAAAAAAGGTGACATCTTAGCAGACGGTGCGTCAACCCAAGGCGGTGAGCTCGCGATTGGTCAAAACGTTGTCGTGGCATATATGCCATGGGAAGGGGGTAACTATGAAGATGCGATTTTGCTTTCTGAACGGTTAGTACAAAATGATCGCTACACATCAATTCATATCGAGGATTACACAATCGATGTGCGTGATACAAAGCTTGGGCCTGAGGTGATCACTCGTGATATCCCAAATGTGTCTGAAGATAAATTGAAGAACTTGGATGAAAACGGCATTATCCGAATCGGCGCGCAAGTTGGTAGTGGTGACATCTTGGTTGGAAAAATTACTCCAAAAGGTGAAACAGAATTGTCAGCAGAAGAAAAATTATTGCGTGCGATTTTCGGTGATAAAGCCAAAGATGTAAAAGATAGTTCATTGTATCTATCACATGGTGAACACGGAAAGGTTGTTGATGTAAAAATCTTCAGTAAAGAAAAAGGTGATAAATTGCCAGCTGGTGTGACACAAAGTATTCAAATCAGTATTGCACAACTGCGTAAAATCCAAGTTGGTGACAAAATGGCTGGACGTCATGGAAACAAAGGTGTTATCTCACGTATTGTTCCAGTTGAAGACATGCCATATCTCGCTGACGGAACACCAGTTGATATCATTTTGAACCCACTCGGTGTCGTGTCTCGTATGAACTTGGGTCAAATTTTGGAAGCCCATCTCGGTCTTGCGGCTCGTAGTCTCGGTTACACTGTTGCAACACCGCCATTTGCCGGCATTCCAGCAGAAGTGATTCGTGATGAATTAGAAAAAGCTGGTTTCCCACGTGAAGGTCGAATCCCTCTACATGATGGTCGTACTGGTGAAAAGTTTGATCAACTCGTGATGTGTGGTGTGTCATACATGTTGAAATTGAATCACATGGTTGAAGACAAGATCCATCAACGTTCAATTGGGCCATACAGTCTTGTGACACAACAACCTCTCGGTGGTAAAGCACAATTTGGTGGACAACGTTTCGGAGAAATGGAAGTGTGGGCGTTGCAAGCATATGGCGCGGCATACACATTGCAAGAAATGTTGACAATTAAATCCGATGATGTTCCAGGTCGTTCAAAAGCATACGAAAGTATCATTAAGAGCGAGCCGATCCGAATGCAAAATGTTCCAGAATCATTCAATGTCTTAGTTCGAGAATTGAAAGGCCTCGCCCTTGATGTCGAATTATTGAATGATGACGGCGAAGCAATTGATGACCTTGAAGACAAGCCGAAATATGTTGCGCCACCGGAAGCAGCGAACGAATATTCTGAAGATGAAGGTATCATCAAAGTTGATCGGGACGCTGATATCGATGAGCCCGCTGAAGACGACTTGAAATAATCAATTGAATTTAAGAAAATACGCCTATGTCATTTTACGAAAATACAACTCGCGTCGCTGATTTTTCTGCCATTCGATTGAAACTCGCGTCGCCAGAAGAAATCCGTAGTTGGTCCCACGGGGAAGTGATTCGTCCGGAAACAATTAACTACCGAACGCAAAAACCAGAAAAAGATGGTTTGTTCTGTGAAAAGATTTTTGGTCCGTCAAAGGATTGGGAATGTTATTGTGGAAAATACAAACGGATTCGTTATAAAGGAATCGTTTGTGATAAGTGTCATGTTGAAGTGACACGTGCTGTTGTGCGTCGTGAACGCATGGGGCACATTAACCTTGCAGCTCCAGTATCACACATCTGGTTCTTGCGTGGCGTGCCAAGTAAAATCGGTTTGTTGTTGAACTTGTCAGCTCAAGCGTTAGAAAAAGTTGTGTACTTTGCAAACTTTATCGTGACTGATGTCAACGAAGAATTGCGAACACAAACATTGGAACAAGTAGAACAAGAACTTGATCAAAAGAAAAAGCAGATCAAAGCAGACGCAACAGCAAAAGTTGCTGAAGTGAAAAAACGTCGTGAAGTTGCGACAAAAACTGCCGGCGGTAAATTGTCTGCAAAAGAAGATCAAGCGTTTGAACAAGAATTGGTCAATCTGTCTGTCATGCGTGACGAACAATTGAAAGATTTGGATGACGCTGCATCTGTTGCAACCAAAGAATTGCGCACATTGATGGTGCATCAAATTTTGTCTGAAAGTGAATACTACGACATGTCATTGAAATACGGTCACGTGTTCGATGCTGGTATTGGTGCAGAAGCAGTGAAAACATTGCTTGAGCGTATTGATTTGGCAGAAATGCAAACAGCGCTTGAAGCAGAGTTACTCACAGCAACAAAGAACCAATCAAGTCGTGTGTTGCGTCGTTTGAAATTAACAAAGAACTTGATCAAAAACAGTTTGCGTCCTGAATGGATGATCATGGATGTGATTCCAGTGATCCCACCAGACATTCGTCCAATGGTGCAATTGGATGGTGGTCGTTTCGCTGCATCTGATTTGAACGATCTCTATCGTCGTGTGATTAACCGTAACAACCGTTTGAAACGTTTGAAAGAATTGAATGCACCAGAAGTGATTCAACGAAATGAAAAACGTATGTTGCAAGAAGCGGTTGATGCATTGATTGATAACTCTGCGCGTCACGGAAAAACTGTGACATCTTCAACTGGTCAAAAACGCCAATTGAAATCAATGGCTGACATGTTGAAAGGGAAACAAGGTCGTTTCCGTCAAAACTTGCTCGGTAAACGTGTTGATTATTCTGGTCGTTCAGTTATCGTCGTCGGTCCACATTTGAAACTCTACCAATGTGGTTTACCAAAACGTATGGCGCTTGAATTGTTCAAATCATTCGTGATTGCGAAATTGATTGAACGCGAATATGTCTACAACGTTCGTAGTGCAAACCGCTTCATCGAATCAGATCGTCCAGAAGTGTGGGACATTCTCGAAGAGGTGACAATGGACGCAACTGTTCTCTTGAACCGTGCTCCAACCCTCCATCGTCTTGGTATTCAAGCTTTCCAACCAATCTTGATTGAAGGTAAAGCGATCCAAGTGCATCCACTCGTCTGTCCAGCGTTTAATGCTGACTTTGATGGTGACCAAATGGCTGTTCACGTTCCTCTTTCAACAGAGGCTCGTCAAGAAGCAAAAGATTTGATGCTCGCGTCACATAACTTGCTCAAACCAGCAACTGGTGAACCGATTGTGACCCCATCACAAGACATTGTCCTTGGTTCATATTACCTCACAGTCATGCGCGACAAAGAAGAGGATGACAAACGTCATCTTGCATTCGCGTCTATCGAAGAAGCATTATTTGCACAACAAGTTGGTCGTATCCATTTGCAAGATCCTATTACTGTAAAAATGGACGGCGCTATTGTTCAAACAACAGCTGGTCGTATTATTTTCAACAGTATCTTGCCTGAAGTGCAACGCTTCATGAATACGGTTGTTGATAAAAAAGTTTTGAAAGACATCATTGCTGAATGTTTAGCAGTGTCTGGTCCTGATACAACAGTGAAATTGTTGGATGATGTAAAAGATGTTGCGATTGAATACATTACAAAATCTGGTATCTCATGGGGTATGGATGACGTGATGGTTCCAGAAGCAAAAGCTGGTTTGATTCACGCTGCAAATGTGAAAGTTGAAGAAATTCAACACAACTACATGATGGGTCTTCTCACTGAAGAAGAACGTCGTGCGAAAGTTGTTGAAGTATGGACACAAACAAAAGAAGTGATCACTGACGAAGTGCAAAAAACATTGCCAGTGAAAGGCTCAGTGTTTGCCATGATTGACTCTGGTGCTCGTGGTTCATGGGGTCAAACAACTCAGATGATGGGTATGAAAGGTCTCGTGATTAACCCGTCTGGTGAAACAATCGAATTGCCAGTCAAGGCGTCCTTTAAAGAAGGGTTCGATGTATTGGAATACTTTATTTCAACGCATGGTGCTCGTAAAGGTTTAACTGATACCGCGCTTCGTACGGCGAATGCTGGATACCTGACTCGTCGTTTGGTTGATGTTGCCCAAGATGTTGTTGTTGCAACAGAAGATTGTGGAACAGAACACGGCTTCGAAATCACACAAACAGAATCTGAAGCAATGAACGAAACATTGCAAAATCGTTTGTGGGGTCGTATGCTCGCGAAAGATCTTCTTGATACAAAAGGTAAAATTGTCTTTGTAAAAGGAACCTTGATCCAAGCAGCTGAAATGGAAGTGTTGAAAAAAGCTGATATCGAAACAGCGGTGATCCGTTCAGTTCTCGCGTGTCGCCAAGACCGTGGTGTGTGTCAGTTCTGTTATGGTTTCGATCTATCAAACAATCGACTTGCTGAACTTGGAACAGCTGCCGGTGTTATGGCCGCGCAATCCATTGGTGAACCTGGAACACAGCTGACGATGCGTACCTTCCATACTGGTGGTGTTGCAGGAGCTGATATTACACAAGGTTTGCCTCGTGTTGAAGAATTGTTTGAAGCCCGTCAATTGAAACGCTCAGCAATTGTTGCCGATGTTGATGGTCAAGTACGAGATATCGTGAAAGAAAACGGACAATACATCATCAATGTTGCATACACTGCAGATGTTGAAGAAAAATATACCGTCAAAAAAGCAGACAAATTACACATTGCTGATGGCGATGCAGTGAAAAAAGGCCAAGCGTTGTTTGATAACGCAGATGGTACAGTGAAAGCTCGTATTGCTGGTAAAGTGAAGATTGATAAAACAAAAATCTCACTCTACGGTTCAGAAGAAAAAATCCGTGAATACCCAGTTGTTCCAGGATATAGTGTGTGGGTTGCGGCTGGTGAAACAATTGTTGCTGGTCAACAGTTAACAGAAGGTTCTCTCGACTTATATGAATTGCAAGCGTTGCAAGGCATCGAAGCTGTACAAAAATACATCATTAAAGAAATTCAATATGTATACAGCTCTCAAGGTCAAAACTTGAATGACAAGCATATTGAGGTGATTATCCGCCAAATGCTTGCTCGTTTCAAAGTCTTGGATCCAAAGGGAACTGACCTCGTGACTGGAGATGTTGTGTCTCGTGCAGCACTTGGAACAGCAAATGTTGAAGCTGGTAAAGGAAAAGAAGCGCTTGTAGAACCAGTATTACTCGGTATTACAAAAGCATCTTTGACAGTCGATTCATTCTTGTCAGCAGCGTCTTTCCAAGAAACAGCGCGTATCTTAATTGATGCAGCGGTTTCCGGAAAAGTTGATAACCTCAGAGGTTTGAAAGAAAACGTTATTATCGGAAAATTGATCCCAGTTGGAACAGGTTTCCGTGCGCGTTTGAAAGATGCTGAAGCAGCAGAAGCTGCTGCAAAAGCAAGTGAAACAGAAGAAGTTGCGTCGTAATTGATTGCGATACAACAGAAAAAAAGCCAGGGTATGTCCCTGGTTTTTTTGTATTCAAACAACAAACTGGACAAACGCGATATTTTTTGCTATAATGTATTTATAAATTGCAATTCCATGAGCATTCCAGCACAACAATCCGAATCACTGGTTTCTGAACTACAAAGCGTGCTTGCAAAAATTATTGCGGAAACAAATGGTATCGCCTTGCGCAGTACCCTTGATTTATTGCAACAATCACCGGTTGATGCATTTTCTTCCGATGCGCACCGTGCAATTGATGAGTTTTCTAAACTTCTAACAGCATTTCAAATTCGCCACGTTCCTATTGAGCAAGTCCTTGAGCATCCGTTTGCAGAGGCGTTATTTAATTATTTTCACGATTTCGGACTGCATTTTCAAGAGCACCACACGCATTTGACCGGCGCGCTTGATGAGTCATTTGTGTTTCCGCGATTGCAAGAGGCGCTTGCAGGGCCGCACGGCGCGCAAATTGCCGAGCAAATTCGAGAAGTGTACGGCATTGATGCGAGTACATTGAAGACACCAGAAGATATCAGCGCGCTGATTCGATTGCGTGATGATGAGTCAGACCAGCCATTTGTGCAGTATTTGCGAAAAATGTTGCTCACAAAAGTGGTGCTGACAACCAAGCAAGCGCATCACGACGCGGCATATCATATGGCAGAGAGGTTGTGGAATGAAGCCAATGTTGGGTTTATTCGTTTGAAATGGTCATTTTCTCGCGCAAACTCCACTGGAGCTGCTGAGGAAATTCCTGGAATGGAGCATTTATCGTCTGAAGATATTACCGTTGCGCTGTATGAAGGTTTCCGTGATTTTCAATCCAAGCATCCAGGCTTTTCATTTGAACTCGCGCCATCGTTTCGTAAAGAATTAGATTACTTTGATACAAGTCGTTTTCAAGACAAGCAAGAAGATATCAATAATCAGGTGAATGAAATTTTAGCGATTATTGATCGTCATCCAGAGCTTGCTGCGGTGATGACGTCGGTTGATACGGTTGGAAATGAAATGCATTTTTATAGCAAAGAAAATTACATGGCATTTAAGGCGGCATTTCGAAAATTGCAATTTCGTGGTTTTAAAATCCGTAGTCATCACGGCGAAACATGGTACACATTGCGTCGCGGTATCCAATCAGTTGATAATGCGCTCAATATTTGGTCTATTGATGCGGTGGAACATGGCGTTGCGCTTGGGATTAACCCGAATTATTATTTTCATCGCTTATTTCAAGAAGCGCTTGAATATAACGTTCAACAAAAACCAATCGCTGAAGGAACGAGTTTGTGGCGTGAATTGTCTGACATGGATTGGCGCTCAGACGGCCATGTACTGACAAAATTATTACAAGGTGACCTATTGTCAGACGAAGATCGTACTGCATTTATTAAAACAAAGTTTCACACATCCCGGGAAGTCGAGCGGTATCAACATGATATTTTAAATCGGATGATTGATACTGGGGTTGAATTAGTGTCGCTGCCATCATCAAACTATAAACTGACAACCCAATTTGGTGATTATAAAGAACATCCATTTTCTTGGTGGGAGAAAAAAGGCATGGAATTGAGTATCGGAACAGATAATTATGTCTTGCTCAATTCAAATATTATTCGTGAAATGTTGATTTTATTATTTACTGATCCGGAAGGATTGAAGCTGACAAAATTGCTCATGGTTGCAACTGGTGAGCACCGTCGTCCCTATATGAGTAGTGTTTTGTGGGACATGCGTCGCGATAAAGGGATTTAATACAATTGCCATGAGTACATTTGAACAGCGACGAGCGACACCAGTTGGTGAGTCTGCGTCATCTCCTGAAGCGGTTGTTGCTATTCAAAAAGGTTTGCAGCAAGTGCGTGAGATTGAAAAAGCGATTATTGATGCGCGGACAGAGGATCAAACAAGTGATATTTCAGGTTTTGCGACTGAATTAGAATCAATCGCCGAAACAGCCGAGAGTCTCTTTGTGTCTGTGGCAGCTCGTGGGGCATTAGAGCATGTGGTTGCAAATGATATCCCAGCGCTCCGTTTTTTATATTTTAATGCAGGGGACCGAAAGGGGAAATTTCTTGCGACGGCCAGTGATTATCAAGGTCTTGCGGAGGAGGGTGTGGTTGTTGGAGGAATGTATAATGGCGCAACAGAAGCGTATACGTTGAAAACGTTATTCGATGATCCGCGTGTGTTGCCGTTTCAAGGCGATCGCTCAACTGAAGAGTGTGTGTTATTGTTTCAAGAAATGCAGCGCCCATTGGTTCGTCGATATCTCGAGAGTCAATTGAATGTGCGGTTTGCTGATTTGAATGTGCGCGCGCAGTTGCAATGTATTGAGTATTTAGTGAGTGGTGACCGGCAGCTCATAGAAGCACTGTCAACAATTACACATCGAGACGGTCTTGAAGCCGCTCAGTTTTTGCAATTATTTTTTTCTTTAACAGAAAGTGTTGCCATGGCTGTGCCGATTATTGAGGCTGGCAGAACACTTCCAGTGTCAGAATTGAATGACATTGCCCGCGGATATAACGGTGCAATGCGTGGAATTGAAGCGATTGAACAACGGATTTCCGATGCAATGCATCTGAAAAATCAGGCAGATGCTTCTGCTGTTGACCGAGTTGATACACGACGTGTTGCGCAGGCTTGGGTGCGTCGTGCAAATCGAGCTCTGCAAAAAAGCTTGGGAGAACCGGCGCATGTGACGCAGTTATTTCAAGGGATTGAGCGTGATGCCTTCTTTTTTTCAGCACTGCTCACTGAAACACTAAAGCAACAAGCTGGTGATTTTTCTTTTGAAGATTTTGTCGGTGTTTCATATGAGCAAATTGATGGCGCAGTTCTTGCGGCAGACGAGATGGGTCTCCGAGATCAATGTCTCGCGATTGCTCGAGAGCATTACGCGAAAGCGTCACCAGCGCTGGTTGAGCGATTGCAAGCATTATTATTTCCGCAAGACGAAGCAGGTCAGACGCGTCTCGAACAAAATCAATTTTCATTTGTGTTACGCAACGGCCGGCTTGAAGCCTTTTTGAGAGCGCAGCCAGCAGCGGATGAGAGTGTGTTTGTCGCAGCGCTGCAAGTGCATCCGACGCTCCAAGGTGCGGGCGTTGGCGAAGCACTGCTTGATCGAACAGTTGTGCAATTTGCGAAAGAGCGGCTGGTTCGCGGAACCGTTGTTCCTGAAATCCAAGCAGGTGTGCATTATGTTGAAACGCTCGGCAATACATTAACTGGTTTTACTGAACCACAGGCAACCGGAACGCCATACGGGTGGTTCACAATGGAGTTAGATTTACGGCCAGATGCCGCTCGCTATGTATTGCAGTCACCTGAAAAAACATCAGATGTATTAGAGGCTGAATCACGTATCAATCTTGATGAGGACGCGATCGCAGACATTCTTACAGAGCGTCCGCAGTATGTTGTGATGCAATACGCAATGCAAACTCCAGAAGATATTCGTGTAATGACAGATCGTGTGCGGCAGATGTTAGAGACAGGGGAATATCGTGTTGTGCGGATGTTTGGGAGCGCTGCAGATGCAACGCAACGGCTATACGGATTTGAGCGTGTCCCACAAAGCGAGAAATAGCGATTTGTGCATTTGCGCGATATGTTCGTGGTGAATCATTGCCGCGGCTGGGGTGTTCGTGTGCAAAACATAAAATGCAACTGTGTCGTTGTAAATTTCAACTGGTGTGACAAACGGGTATTTTTCCGCGTCTAAAAATTTGCAGGTCGTGTATTCTGGGTTGATTTGTTTCGCGAGCTCTCGAGATTCTGGCGTGTCTGTGAAAATAATATATTTATGAATCTTCTTCGCAATGCGTTGTTTCATATATTCCGCATTCAGCTCCTCAGCAAAGGCGTTAATGGTTTGGCTATTCGCAAAGGTGTAAATAGTATCTTTGGCTTGGAGTGAATCAAAGAGCGCTTCTTTCATTTGCTCTGGGCCTTCATAAAACCGCATGCCTGGTTTTCCGAGGAGGGTATTGTAATTTCCGGTCAGCTCCCGAATCGTTTCATTCATTTCGCGCACTTGCAGAGCAGTGGACCGTTCTTTTTCTGTAATAAGAGCTGCGAGATTTTGCGGATGACTACTGCGGTAATAGGCGACACGCCCATCTTTTCGGTGCTCAACTAACCGTTTGGCGCTGAGTTTTTGCAAGGCATCATAAATATTCGCACGACTCAAAGCAGTCGCTTTTTGTATATTCGGAACAGTGAGCTCGCCCTTATCTTGGAGGAGGAGATAGATAGTGGTTTCCGCAGACGAGAACCCGAATTCCGTTAAAATAGTGATTGTAGATAGCATAGAATGGAGTATAGCAGAATAATCTTGATTTGTCCAATAATTATCAGACAAATGATTGCTTTAATATTAGCAAAATATATCAAATATATACACATCTGTCGACAATAGTATTGACAAATTCATCATATCTTGTCATACTACGTAGTCTTGTGAATCACGGTTTACAAGATTGCACATTTCAATAAGAACAGTTTTGTCAAAAAGGTTGCAGGACAGAAGTTGGTGACGCTCACCATTTTCCGCCCTGCAACCTGATGTCTCAGGCTCTGTATGGGATTTGGAGGTCACATGACCAACACCGCCACCCCGATGTCCGCATTTGAGACCGTCAGCACCACCGAGGCGCCCGCGTGCGCGTCGCATCCCTTGACCGAGGGGGTGGTCCCCCACAACGCCAGCCCGCGCGAGCGCGCGTGGGCGGACTGGGTTCTCACCCAGGCCTTCCGCGCGGAGTTCCCGGCCGAAAAGGGCTGCGGGCAGGGCTACATGAAGAACTTGGGAAATCCCGGGTCGCGCGCGGTTCCGACAAGTGTCCGGACCGTATCTTCCCCGGGCATGACGCAGATCCGCCTGCTGACGGCGGAAGAGGTCGCTGTCCTGCGTGTCATCTGTGACATGCACGGTTACCCCAGCACCTCAACCAAGGTGCTGGACCCGGGCACCGAAGACGCTCGGATCGAGATCCACTACTAGGATCTCCGAGCCCGGAGTAGACATCTCCGGATAACGAAACAAAACTGTCTCAATCGGTCGGCGGCGCAATTCTTCGGAATTCGCGTCGCTGACCTCTTCTTCTTTGCGCAGCTTGTGATCGTTGTAACACAAGGTGAATAAAGAAGCGGAAATTCCGCTGTACTTCTCCGTCTAGATTTTTTCAGACAGAAGATATACCTAATATTAGTAATAAAAAATATTTTTTATACACACCGTTATATGCGTGTACGATGATATTTTGTATACTAACGGTTATACATTAGTAAGATACTTTTTATGTCAGAAAAAAGCCTCTGGATGCATAAATCAAATAGTCAAGGTAGAAATAATCACGATAAAAAAATCATTTCAGAGCAAATAGACTCAATTGATATAGATAGTGAGATAGTTACAGAGTCAACACGTTTTGCTCAAATGTTACTAGATGATCAAGGTTCTGATATTGTTACGGCGCTTGAAAAAAGTGGCGTATCTGCATCAGATATAGAGCTTGTTTTTTCTCTTTTAGTAAGTCGTTCAGATGAGGCCATGGTTTCCTGGGGTTACGGAGACGATGTAGAAAAGCGCCCCCTGTCTGATTTGTCTCAGCGTGATTTTTATCGAGCTCAAAATTTTAATTACAGGTTAGGCAAAATATTAAAATTATTAGCACTACAAGGTAAAATTAATATACAAAGAGTATTATTGGATGTTTTTGATAGTGTAGATGCAAAAAATGAGGAAAAAACAAGTGTCATGTCTTTTGTGGATAGCCAACTTGATCCTGATGTTCAGTCTGACGAGAGTACAATAATTTTTTTTGAAAGTATTAAGGGGCAATTTTATTCAGATGTTCTCACGGTGTTATTGGCAAAGCATGATTACAATTTCATATTAAAATATGAAAGTACATTGTCATTATCAAGCGCGCAAATTTCTTTTTGCATTGACCAGATGGTCGCCAATGGTGAATTGACGCAGCTGATTGAGCTTGCTCGTTATCGTCATATTGGTCAAGCATTTATTACAACTTTTAAAGAAAATGTTTTAGAAAAATTATCAATAGAGCAATATATTGCATTATTAGAGCCTGAAGACAATTACGTTGTGCCGTACTATTTTCTTGACGAAGAAAAAATAATGCAACACCAATTTACTGATACTCCAAAAGATCGTGATCTTATAAAAAAGATTTTATATGTTTCAAGCGATCTTTCAGAAGCTTGTGTTCAGTATTTAGCACGACAATTATCAATTTTTGATCACGTTGCTGATTCTCCCTTTTTTGTTAAAAGTAATATAGTCCGTGTCATTCAACAAGTTGATTTAAGTCGGCCAATTTTTACAGAACACCCAGATGAGGCAATGAATATAATTCTTCAATTTCCTTGGTTGCAGGCTGATGGTAATGGAGAAACAGAATGGGAAAAAATGCCTATTGGACTACCTGAAGAACGTCAGGCTACGCTGAACATGCTTTTACAAAAAGTACCAACAGACCATCAAGAGGCATTTATAAAGCGCTTTAATGAACAAGGTATAACTGATGGCCAGATGAAGTCTTGGCTTGGCCGCCGCGCTTTTAAAGCGCCTGATGAGTGGACTGAGGCGGTTATAGGTGATTTAATGTTTACTCGTTTGCAAAACCGATTTAGTCACAATATTCATGATGCGTCTTATTTTTTGTCCCATTTTCAAGCGCCTGAATCCTTAAAAGGAGATGATTCCGAGATCGTAAAAAAGCGAAAAAGTTATAATGCGACAGCTCAAAGGTGGTTAAAAAATAATATCTCAACACCTGCTGAGACTTTGGTATTAGCTTGGCAAAACCGTGATGCAGCTCTAGTAGATGGTTGCGCTGACAATCCTTCTGCAATTATTCTATGGACAAAAGCGAATGCGGTGCGTCGTGTGTTAGATGGATTCAGTTTTGATGAAGCACCAAATCGTTCTGTTATAGAAGCTTTTTTAATTGAAACAGTACGTCAGACGTCGCCAGAAAAGGCAGTTGATATCTTCAGGAGAATTCAACTAGCGCATAATATTGAAGCGTTATTACGTCCGGTTAGGATTGATCTTGGAAATGGGTATATCGGTGAGATTTTTCGAAAAGATGATCCTCGAGGGACAACAATTGGCGCTGATACGGGGTGTTGTATGTCAGTTGGAGGAGCGTCTGAAAGTTGTATTATCGCTGGCTACACAGATCCTCGCTATGGTTTTTTTGGACTATATCGTCAAGGAGAGTTAATTGCGCAGTCTTTTTTATACACAAATCCAGAACAAGCTCCTGGTGTGCTTGTGTGCGACAATATTGAAGCTAATAAAGCTCGGGATCTGAAAAAAATACTCGATTTGTATCAAAAATTTTTCACACTGTATGGAGCGGCGAGTCCCGTCTCTTTTTCTCAGATATATGTTGGAGAAGGTTATTCATCTATTGGGTTGCATGATTTGTCGGAAGTAGATAGGTTAAAGCGCTCAATGTCTCCTTTGCCAATTTATACTGATGCTGAAAAGCAACGATTGTTAGCGTCGGTGCAAATCACTCCATCCCAGGCTAGTGAGTCTATTCAATGGCTGGACAGTGATCCTGTTGCCCGATTTAATACGGGTCCAATAGCGATAGATTGGGAGGCGGATGACGATGAGGATGAGGACGGAGACGATGATGATGGTTTTTAATTCTTTCTATGCGTCGTAAAGTTTACGTACCAGAACAATTGATGCAAGAAAAAAAAGTAGAACCCCCAAAGGTATCTAGAGAATTGCATTTAGAGGTTTTAGATGCATTTCGAGCCCCGAATGATGCCGACTTTCAGCGTTTGTATGGAATGGCAGTAATTCATTCTGATAGGGCAAGAGTTGAGCAATTAGAAGCTATATTTGAAAAAAGATCATCGCTTGTAAGCTCGACGGAATTATTAATTCCAGATCAGATTGTTCGTGGAAACTTTTTTGGTTCCGATGCAGATATTGATACACGCTTAACTCATAGATATGATGACGTTGTCGCTGGTATTGATTTTTGGATGAATTTTAATTCATCTACCGAAGAGATTGAAAGTGGAAAAATAATTGGCGTTGATGTTACAGCGAGTCCCCGTGAAATTGGTGGTAAATTAAGAAAAATAGAGTCACAGCTTCGTGCGGGGCACACTGCAACAATAAAATACTTCGAATCACCTAAGGTGGATAAATTGGGCAGGTCGTATGTCCATCGTGGTAAGCAAGATGTAATTCGTTTAATTACTTCATTAGACCGCTTATTATGGTCTTCAATTGCTGAAAATCCGGAAAGCCTTGATGAGCACCCGTATAAGGCCATTGTGTTAGAACAGTTGTTGTTGCAGTTAGAAACATTGTTGGCGTATTCAGAAACTGTTAATCATCGAGAGTTTTTGCGTTATATAAAAGCAAGGAGCGCCCTTGAGACGGCCCTACAAAACACGGTCATTCCTAATGTGGACGAGAGCGATTTTAATAATAATCCTAGTTACACGCTCATGCGAACAGCCTTGATTGATGTTTTTGGTATTGATGTAATCGGAGAAGAGGGTGGCTTGTTGCTTCAACGATATATGAAAAATCCAGTAGTGATTACACCTCCGGTTGCTGAGGCGCCTGGTTCTGAAATCAACACAACAACAGATTTAACGAAGGCTTATTCATTTGTTGGCATACAAGATATTCAGAAGCGAGTGCAGGCAAGTAAAACAACTGTGCTGCGGTATTTGCATGAGCTATTTAATGATGAAGATTTTTCTTCAGACGAAGAAGGCTCTCAAGCATTTCGTATACGGTCTGATATGGCGGACCAGCTTGTGGAGCGTATACAGAATTTAAGCACGGAGCTCCCGTTGCCTCCAGAAAACTGGCAATCGATGCGCAGCGTCGCTGAAGGTCTTGGCTTGTCGCCGAATAGCTTGCGTCGGCATTTCCAGGCATTTATAAAATTTAGTGATTCTGCCCAAGTAATGGTAGCGAGAAACACAATGGGGCATGACGGCTTATTCTTTTCCCCAACTGCTGTAGAGCAAGTATTAAAGGCAAAGTTTTCTGGAATTAGTTTGCGGCCGCGTATTGAAAAGCCAGTTGATCCAATTTGGTACGATGTAGATCGTGTTGCTTTAGAATTAGGAGTGTCATGGATATTGGCAAAAAGTTTATTAGAGTGGTCTGTAGCTGAGCATCCAGAATGGAAAAAAGATAAAAAAACCGCCTCTCATAAAAAGGGTTACCCGGTTTATCATATTGATGCAGTTAATGAGGCAAAGGTCATTTTTGCAGACGAAGGATTTGGTCGAATTAAAAAATTAACTGATCAAGGCTACATGTCCAAGAGTCAGGTATGTGCGTTACTGAATATAAGTTCATTTAGTGAATTTCAAAATGACTTTTTTCCAGATGATGTAAATGCTGTTGTCGTTGTACGTAGTGGATATAAGGCAGAGCAAAAAAATTTGATTTTTTGTGCGCCATACTTCATTGAAGCTCTTCTTGCAGAAATTGAAAAGCCAATTCCAGAAGGATATGCTTTGGAATCTAGCATTGCTTCTAAAAGAGGAAAGCGTACGATACCAGATACTATTATTGGTAGGTTAATTACAGAAATGATTGAGGCTGGCGTGTCACAAGATGATATTTATGTTGAAAGATATTCAAGGCCAGGAGGGTTGGGGGGTGAAAGCACAAGAAAAACACGGTATTATGCGCCTGCATTTGAAAGTCGTTATATTATGCATGACCAACAAAATGAAATTCCAACTGGTTATCAAAATGTGACGGATTTTTATAGTCGATACCATTTAGGAAGAAAGGAAGTAAAAGAGCATGCGGATCGTATTGCCGTTTCAATAGGAGATCAATGTATTTATAAGGTGACAAAAGGGAAGATGGTGTATGCTTTTTATGCCCCAGAAGTCGTGGCAGCTTTAGACAAAATTTTACCCCCTGCAAATTGGTATACTACAGCAGAAGCTGCTAGTCTTTTAGGTTTAGAGAATAAAAAATTGCTTTATAATTTACGTGATAGCTTAATGAGTCTTGATGATAAATCTGTCCGATATTTAGGTTCAGCTACAAAGCGAGCGTGGTTTTTTTCACCAGAATTTATTAATACTTTAAAAAAATCTTGATTGATATACTCACAGTTTTGGTGCTTTCGTTGTCGCCAGCCTCATTGAAGAGGTGCTTGGAACCATCTAATATCACTTAATAATCTATTGACGCATTGCTGCTTTTGTGGCACTGTATTGAGCTTTCTTGCCGCAAGCAGGAAAGGTGTTCTTTGTCATGATATTTGATCAGGTTCGTGAAGATTGAGAAAAAGTTTCTTTGTTTTCGCGAGCCTGATCAATCCACATGAAGTGGAGAATATGGCTTATGGAGTTTCCTATGCGCACTGTTTCCTTCCTTGAGCGCCATGATCGCAAGCTTCTCAGCCTCGAAGATCGGCAGTACCTGAGCCAGGTGTATGAAAATACAAGTACCGCTAGCGATGATTTTTTGCTCGGTTGTATACAGGCTGCGGCTGAAAAGAACGGCCTTAGTTTTGAGCAGGCGGTTGATGTCTTTGACCGGATAGTTGCCTGGTATAATTACGTAAACATCGACGGGGATGAGCTTGCTCAGATGATCGGAGGTGACATCCTGCGCCTTCTCCGAGAATCTGAACAGGAACTCAAGGAGGAAGCCACTACCCTGCGGTGTGTCTTCGGCATGTTCGGCATCTGCGTCGTGTTGTTTGTCGTTTGGTTCATCCGGGTGGTGATTGGCTAGTTCCTGCTCGACTTGGTTCACGACGTTCCGCCGCCGCTCTAGACGAGAGCGCGACGCGGCAAAAAAAAGAAGAGGTTCGTTATTACAACGCGACCTCTTCTTACATCTTCCATTGGACAGAGTGTAGTCTCTGTCTAGCGGATGGTTTATTTTTTGTAGTTACTGGAACTTTCGATCATTTTCAGTGAATGTGGATGTGATTCCGCAAAGCCGGCTGAAGTAATTTGAATAAAGTCTGGTTTCGTTGCGAGCGCTTTCAAGTTTTTTGCGCCATTATATCCCATTCCAGCCCGCAGCCCGCCAGCGAGTTGAAAGACAACATCTCCAACTGCGCCTTTATAATCCGTGTATCCAACAATTCCTTCCGCAACAAGTTTCTTTTTGTCCGTTGTGTCTTTTTGTCCGTAGCGATCTTTTGAGCCCATTTCCATTGCGTCCGCTGAGCCCATGCCGCGATACATTTTCAGTTTTTTACCGTCTTTTGTGATTACTTCACCAGGCGCTTCGTCTGTTCCAGCAAATAATCCACCCGCCATCACAACTGTTGCTCCAGCAGCGAGAGCTTTGACGATATCGCCACTATATTTAATTCCACCGTCTGCGATAATCGGTGTCTTGGTTTTTTTTGCAGCAGCAACTGCGTCCATCACAGCAGTGAGTTGGGGAGCGCCAACACCAGCAATCACACGCGTTGTGCAAATCGATCCTGGGCCAACACCGACTTTTACAACGTCAGCACCAGCCGCGATCAAGGCTTTTGTCCCAGCTCCAGATGCAACGTTTCCTCCAACAACAACGATCCTTTTCCCAAAGGCTTTTTTAATCCGCTTCACTTGGTTTAAAACTGATTGCGCATGACCGTGTGCTGAGTCAACAACAATCATCCGCGCTCCAGCTTCAACCAATAATTTCGCGCGTTCAAATTCTTCGTCGCCACCGCCAACACTGGCTGCGCCAATTAAGCCGTCTGCAACCAATTGCTTCACCATTCCGGCTTGTGTTTCTGCTGCCATGTTTTTGTGAATGACTCCAAGTCCGCCGAGCTCGCTCATCGCTTTTGCCATTGCGTATTCTGTGACCGTATCCATTGGCGCGCTCAAAAATGGCAGTTCAAGTTTGATGCCAGCGAGGTTCACGCGCAAATCAGTGTTGCGTGGGGAAACCTCAGAATAGCGGGGAATGAGGAGAACGTCGTCGTATGTAAGGCCGAGGCGAATTTGCATAAGGGTAAAAATAAATAATTAACCATATTTTACAACATTTCCCGACTTTTTTCAAGGTTGATTTTTCAGGCATTTCGGGTACACTACGGCTATGAATCAAAAACATATCGCCATTCTCGACTTTGGCTCTCAATATATGCACCTCATTTCTCGCCGTATTCGGCAAATGGGCGTGCTCACAAAAATTTATCCGTCCGATGTTCCAGCCTCAGAACTTGCTGATGCGTGGGGTGTGATTTTGTCTGGTGGTCCAAATGATGTGAATGAGCAAAAAATTGCCTATGACCCAGCAATTTTTGATTTGCCAGTGCCGGTGCTCGGCTTGTGTTATGGTCATCAGTTGATGGCGCATCATTATGGCGGTGCGGTGAAATCTGGTTTTGAAAGTGAATATGGTTTGGCCGAAATTGAAGTGCATGATGATTCTTCGTTATTTAAAGGATTGCAGAAAAATGAACCAGTCTGGATGAGTCATTGGGATTCTGTGGCGGAGCTTCCGGAAGGATTTCACATGACAGCGCGTACCAAGGCGGCGTCAATCTCTGGAATGGCAGATGATGCGCGTCGTCGGTATGGTCTGCAATTCCATGTTGAAGTAGCGCATACAACACACGGTATGGCGATGCTCGAAAATTTTGTGTTTGATATTTGCAACGCAGAAAAAAACTGGAGCATGGAGCAGTATTTATTGGAATTGACGGAAAAAATTAAACAGCAAGTTGGTGAACGTAATGTCTTTTTGTTTGTATCAGGTGGAGTTGATTCAACCGTTGCGTTTGCGTTGCTTGAAAAAATTCTCGGAAAAGAGCGGGTCTATGGCTTGCATGTCGACAACGGATTTATGCGTTTGAATGAATCTGCGTTGGTGAAACAATCGCTCGCTGCAGCGGGGTTTGAAAATTTGCATGTTGTTGAAGCGCAAGATGATTTCCTCACAGCAGTTGCAGGCGTTGCGGAACCAGAAGAAAAGCGCAATATCATTGGCCGAACTTTTATTGATGTGCAGAAAAAGATGATTGCGGAGCTGAAATTTGATCCAGCGCAATGGATGCTCGGGCAAGGAACGATTTACCCAGACACCATTGAATCTGGCGGAACAAAAGCATCCGATACAATTAAAACGCATCACAACCGGATTCCAGAAATCATGGAAATGATTGAACAAGGTGGTGTGATTGAACCGCTGAACGAACTCTATAAAGATGAAGTACGTGAACTCGGTGCGCAACTCGGCATCCCAGCGCCGCTCTTAAACCGTTGGCCGTTTCCAGGACCAGGCCTCTCAATCCGAACGTTGTGCAATACGGAAGAAAATGTTGTTGTTGAAAACGAAGCCGAGATTGATGCGCAGATCGCACAAATTATTGAACCAGCTGGAATTTCTGGTCGCGTATTACCAGTTCGCAGTGTTGGTGTCCAAGGAGATCAGCGTTCATATCAACATCCAGCATTGTTTTTCAACGCTGAAAAAGTTACTTGGGAGAAGCTGCAAGAATTGTCTGTTGAAACAACCAATGTGGTGAAGGGTGTGAATCGTGTGGTATTGCATGTCGCTGGTGGTAATCCAGCTGTTGTGCCGCGTTTATTACAAGGAACACTGACACAAGATCGACTTGACAAACTGCGTGAGGCGGAACAAGTGATGACGCAACATGTTGCAGCTGCTGGGCTCTACAACGACATTTGGCAATTTCCGGTAATTCTTGCGCCGCTGTCATTTACTGAAGACGACACTGAAACAATTGTGTTGCGCCCGATTGAATCACAAGAGGCGATGACCGTGAATTTCTATCCAATGAGCCAGCAAGTATTGCAAGATATGGCGAAAGAGCTGCTTGCTATCGAGGGGATTGGCGCGGTATTATTCGACATTACCAATAAACCACCCGCAACAATTGAGTGGGAATAAAGTCATTGAAGCATTGACTTTTTTATAAAAAAATGGTACTATAATTATATAGTAGTGTTTTACTATTAAAAAAATAAAAAAAATATGGGTTTTGAACGAAAATTACGCACATTTGCCGCAGCAGCGGGTTTAGCGGCAGCAAGCGGTGAGACGCGTCCAGCGGAGGCAATGGATGTGCAGCCACCAACAGAGCAAGTCGACGCAACTGATCCGCGGATTGCACGGTTGCCAGAACAAGTACGAGAACATCTCGTGACAGACATTAAGACCGAAGCAAAGCGGTTTGTTGCGTATGTAAAAGATCCAGATATTGCATTGAGTGCCGCAGAGTCTGGAACAAATGTTTCAGAAGGACGCATGGGACTAGAAGTAACAAAGGACGATATCAATCGTTGGATGTTTAACCCACAAGGCTTTGCGAGTCGTGAAAATCTTGGCGAAGGTGTCTTATGGACCCAAGAAGAGTTGGATCGTATGCAGGCTGGAGGTGTTGTTTCTCGGACAATGTCAGATACAGCACTGCGGCGCATGGCACCAGAACATGACCTTCCATTTTATCTTACTGACACAATGGGCTTGTTGGCGGAAATGGATCAACGATTAGAGCATGGGCAAGATGCGTTTAATCCATTACGAAATGAAAAATTATCAAAAGAAGAGAAGCGCGCATTTGTAGTTTCTCTCACTGAAGCGTTTGGGTACACTGGTCCATTACTTCATTTTGTTCATGAAGAGCAGAAAAATAGCACAAACCATGAAACACAAAAAACAAGTGCGTCTCGTGAAAAAGTGCGACATGGAGATGTTGTGGCGGCTGGCTTAGAACAAACCCGTATGTATGTAGAATATCTCCAAAGTCTTGTGGATCAATATCCGCAAACAGGTGAAATTTCATATGCAGAATATCGTGAGTTCGTGCAGCGTCTTGCAACATTGAGCGACTATATTCCACAGGCGAATTTAGTTCGTGGTGGATATGATGAATATTCACAACTTGCTGATTTACAAGCAGAGATTCTTGCAGCGGATACTGCAACAGGCGGTGCTATTGCTATAGCGGTTGAAGATTTGCATAAATCTGTTGAGTTTATGAAAGCTCGTGTCTCTGCTGCTGATCGTGCTAAATTTTTGCACGATCATAAAGATGCACTTGATGAGCAAGTTACTCGAGAACTTGCAAAAGTAACAGGTGAGAAACCATCTCAGTATCAAAAAGACGCAATCGAACGAACGATTGCACCTGAGCTGAGATAAGGTTGGTTCATCTCAAAAAGCCCCTTTGAACGGGGCTTTTTTTGTGGTATAATAAATGCCTATGCCAGCAAAAAAGAAGGTCACACCTGATGATGACACACCAAAAAAACGCAAACGCGCGAAAAAAGCCGTTGAAATTGAAGAATTTGAAGATGACGAAGAAGAGGATGATGCAGAATTGTTCCAATTTTCTGATGAACACGGAACACAACGCGGGTTAACAGTGATTTTTTTCTTTAGTATTGCAGTGTTGTCGTTCTTGTCGTTTATTGATGCGGCAGGGGATCTTGGAATCTGGATTGATACCGGCCTCGGCTGGTTGTTTGGTTGGGGGCGATATATGATGACCGTTGTGTTTGCGGCTCTTGGATATGTGTTGTTACACCCAAATCGATATCAAGTGCGCGCAGTCAATTGGGTTGGTGCAGTGTTATTCGTTTTATCAAGTTTGGCAATTATTCATTTATGGATTCCAATTGATCAGTCAGTGGCTGTGCTTGCTGATGGTCGAGGCGGCGGACTGTTTGGTGTGTTGCTGGCATTTCCGTTGTTAAAATATGCTGGTGTGTTTGCATCTGTTGTGATTTTACTTGCCTTGTTTATCGCTTCAATTCTCATGATGTTTGAAACATCATTAAATGCGTTGCTTGATGTGATTGGTTCTGTACGCGTTTTAGCAAAACCAGTGGAATGGATTCGAAAGCGAATTACTGCACGTCGGTATGGATATACATTAGATGAGGATTCAGATGAAGACGACGAAGAGGAGTGGGAAGAAATTGAGGATGATGAAGAAATCGAAGAAGAGGTGGAAGCACCTGTGTTCACGACAGCAGAATTGCAAGACCGAACGGAAGAAGCGGCGATTGATCCAACGTCTGCTGAGCAGTTAGAGTTTGTTCCACAAAAACCAAAACGCCGCCGCACAAAAGTCGATATGCCACTTGATTTATTGGTGCGCAGTACAGACAAGCCAATGAGTGGCGACATTGAAGGCAACAAAGAAAAGATCCGATCGACGTTTGAAAATTTCCGCATTGACGTTGAAATGGAAGAGGTGAGTGTTGGCCCAATGGTGACGCAATATGCATTGAAGCCGGCGCAAGGGGTGAAACTCACGCAGATTACATCACTGAGCAATGATCTTGCACTCGCACTTGCTGCGCATCCAATTCGTATTGAAGCGCCAATTCCAGGAAAGTCACAAGTCGGTATTGAAGTCCCAAACAAAACAACTGCGACTGTCCGTTTGCGTGATTTGTTGGAATCCAAAGAATTCAAAAAACGTGAAGATAATTTGATGTTCTGTATTGGTCGTGATGTCTCTGGAAAAACTGCGATGGTGTCGGTGAACAAAATGCCGCATGTATTGATTGCGGGTGCGACCGGTTCTGGAAAATCAGTTGGTATCAATAGTTTGATTGTATCGCTCTTGTATCAAAATTCACCAGATGATTTGAAATTCATCATGGTCGATCCGAAGCGTGTGGAATTGTCTGTCTATAATGGTATTCCACATTTACTCACACCGGTCATTACTGATGTTGAAAAAACGGTGAACTCATTGAAATGGGCAGTGACAGAAATGGACCGTCGATATGAAGTCTTGTCACGAGCGGGCAAACGAAATATTGAAGGTTATAATGCAGCGGCGAATAATGAAGAGCGCATGCCATATATCGTCTTTATTATTGATGAATTAGCGGACATTATGTCTGTGGCGTCGACCTCTGTTGAAGCGGCGATTGTGCGTTTGTCTCAAATGTCTCGTGCGGTCGGAATCCATCTTGTGCTTGCAACGCAGCGCCCATCCGTCAATGTCATCACCGGTTTAATTAAAGCCAATATGCCAACGCGTATTGCGTTTGCGGTCACATCATTAGTTGATTCCCGAACAATTTTGGATTTCTCCGGCGCGGAAAAATTACTTGGTCGTGGTGATATGCTCTACATTGATCCAAGTACCAGTAAACCACGTCGCTATCAAGGTGCGTATATTGATGAAACTGAAATTGAAAAAGTCGTTGAATTTTTGAAAGAAGAAGCTGGCGAGCCGGATTACGATTCAAACATCACCGATAAAATTTCAGTCAAAGGTGTCCCAGGAATGGTCAGTGATGGGATGGGAAGTGACGAAGATGAGTTGTTGGATGAAGCGAAGAAAGTGTTGTTGCAAGCCGGCAAAGCTTCTGCGTCATTGTTGCAACGTCGTTTACGAGTCGGATATGCGCGCGCTGCTCGCATCTTGGATATCCTTGAAGAGCAAGGATTTATTGGACCTGCAGAAGGCAGTAAGCCCCGTGAAATTTTGGCAACAGAAGAAGATCTTGGTCCTGCTGATGAAGAATCAGAAGATGACGAAGAAGGTGAATATGAAGATGATCCGTTAGATGAGGTGACAACTGATGACGAGGAAGAGGACGACGAAGATGCATTGGAAGAAGACGATGAGGAGGATGAAGATTCGCAGGAGATTGAGCGTGTATAAGAATGATAAATCCATTTCAGAAAAAACCAATCGACAGCAAACAAACTCTCGGTGAAATTTTGCAGGCCGCGCGGGCAGAAAAAAATATTGATCTTGAAACTGCGAGCAAGCACACCAAAATTAATCGTGTCTTTTTGACTGCGCTTGAAAAGGGGCGATATGCGGCATTGCCGTCACCGGTGTATATTCGCAATTATGTGACGGTGTATGCGAAATATCTTGGTATTCCGTGGGATTTTATTGCAGAGCAATACGAAAAAGAAATTGCGACGTATCAAGATGTGCCAAAAGCACTCCATGAACAAGTTGGACAATTGTTGCCGAATGCAAAAAAACAACAGACAGCAAAAAAGATTGTTGTGACACGGACGCGTGAACATACGCATGCAATTTTAGTTCCGCAGCTTGTGAAATTCGGTGTTGTTGGGTTGCTCGCGCTCGCATTTTTGCTCTACGTCACAATTCAATTAGTTCGGTTATATAACCCACCAATGCTTGATGTCACAAATCCAGCGTCTGACTTTCAAACAACCACCGAAAAAATTACCATCGCTGGAACAACATCTCCTGAAGCGACAATTGAAATCAACGGTCAACGGCAAGACGTTGGCTTTGATGGGCAATTTTCAGCAGAGCTCTATGTGAAGGATGGGTTGAATACGATTCGTGTCACCAGTCAATTCAAACACAGTAAAAAAAGGGAAGTGATTCGCCAAGTATTGTTTGACGCAGAGGCAAAAAGCGGCCAATAACACACTTCGGTTTTTATTCGGTTATCCACAGGTTGTGCGAAACCCTCTTTTGACTTCGGTTTTTATTCGGGTATACTATAGAGGTCACCCTAGATATATAAATGAATTAAATTATTCGTATGGCAACAAAAAAAGATGTTGAACCAAAAGAAGCAAAGACTGTAAAAGAGGTTAAAGAAGACGGGAAGCAGCAGGCAGCGCAGCTCGCAATTGCACAAATTCGTGATCGATTCGGCGAAGGATCGATCATGAAGCTCGGGGATTCAAAACATATGAATGTTGAATCAGTGCCGAGTGGTTGTCTCTCTTTGGACTTGGCTCTTGGGGTCGGAGGAATGCCACGTGGTCGCGTTGTTGAAATTTATGGGCCAGAATCATCTGGTAAAACCACTTTAGCGCAACATGTGATTGCAGAAGTGCAAAAGATGGGCGGAACAGCAGCGTTTATTGACGCAGAACATGCGCTGGATCCTGAATATGCAAAAAAGATTGGCATCAACACAAATGACATGTTGATTTCTCAACCAGACAATGGTGAGCAAGCGCTTGAAATTTTAGAAACACTGGTACGATCAAATGCAGTTGACGTGATTGTTGTCGACTCTGTTGCAGCACTCACTCCACGTGCTGAAATTGAAGGGGATATGGGAGATTCTCATATGGGTTTGCAAGCGCGTTTAATGAGTCAGGCGCTTCGTAAGTTGACAAGTATCATTTCAAAAACAAACTGCGTTGTGATTTTCATCAACCAAACCCGAATGAAAATTGGCGTTGTGTTTGGTAATCCAGAAACAACAACTGGTGGAACAGCGTTGAAATTTTATTCTTCTGTGCGTATTGAAGTGCGTCGCGCAGCCCAAATTAAAAAGGGTGAAGTGACAATCGGTAATCGTGTGAAAGTCAAAATTGTGAAAAATAAAGTGGCCGCTCCATTCCGTACAACAGAATTCGACATTATGTACAATGAAGGTATTAGTTTATCCGGCGACTTACTTGATACTGGTGTCGCATTAGAATCAATTAAGAAAAGTGGAAATACCTATTCATTCGGTGAAGAAAAACTTGGTGTTGGTCGTGAAGCAGCGAAGCAATATTTGAATGAGCATCCAAAACTGATGAAGGATATTCGAAAAGCCGTAATGACAAGTGTTGCAGAAAGTAAAAATAAATAAAGAGACAGTACTCTTTCAAAAAAGACCAAGGATTACTTGGTCTTTTTTAGTTGCTGACGTTTCTTTTGAATACCGCGCTGTATAATGTAATAGACTTCAACTGCAAGGCCAGCTAGTAGTGCGTCAATAAAAGCGGTGATCACCATTTGCGGAACTATAGAAAATAGCGCAGCAACTGAGAAGTTGCTCACGACAACAAATAATGATTGCAAGAGACCAATGATTGCACCGACAAATACCCCGACAACAGCAGAGACTTTCCATGATTCTCGGATTGCAATAGTGTATCGACTAATCATATAGACAACAAACAGATGTACCCCAATCAAGATATAGAGTTGATAGACATTAAAGTAGGCAGCGCATGATAAGGCTGTGCTGCCAATGACAGTCCAGAAGAGTTTTTCGAGGAAATACTCGGTACGTTCGGTCGGTTCCATATGCAGCCTATTGTATCATAAAATTGTCTGTGTTAGGGTGTTTTTGGAGGTGAGTTATGCCGTTTGGTCGGTCATTGGCAGAATTGACTGTGGTTATCGTAGTTCTGGTCGCCTTCGCGATGTACTGCGTGTCTCGGCCATGAGCGGCGGGAACATTCCGCATGGACTTGGCGACATCATCCTCGGGGTGGCTGTCTTCGTAGTTTTCGTGGCGGCGCTTTCTTGCGCTGGGTTCATGTATATGGTTGGGACTTTCTTCGGATTGTTCTGACCCTTTGTCTATTAGATAGGTTTTAGTATACTGCTCAATATGGAGTTTAAAGCAATAAACCCAAAAACAGAAAAATCACAAGGAGTGGGTGTTGATTTTTCTGTGGAAAATTTTGGCAATTTTATTGTTGTTCATTCTTCAGAGGGGAGAGCTCTACGGTTGAATGGCGGACTTGAAATTAAGCGTATTAATAATGAGCAGTGCAGTTTTTTGGTTTCCCTGGATAAGGAAGGTCTTCATGCTGCATATATACCGGGAGTTGATATTTTCCGCATTGGAAAAGGAGTTTTATCTGACTTTGAAAAGGATCCATTGATTGCTGATAGAGTGTTTGCTCATGAAGCAGCGCATAGAAGGTTTTTTCAATCGTCAAAAATGGAACAAGCCACACTGGCTGATGGCATGTATTTGGATAATCCCGAAGCTTTTCAGCGGCTTACTCATTCTTTTTATAATTCTAGATTAGGTAAATCCTACGCAGGAGTGCATGGCCACGATTTTAATGTCGGTGATTTTTTAACGAAAGGAAAAAAATCAGGTTTAAGAGATGACCGTGTTTTTCAATTAACTGAAAGTGATGACATGAGGTTGGGATTATTTGTGACAGAGATGCTTTCTTATATGTCTCCATTATTCCTCCCTAACGGTCAATTAGAGTTTGAAAAAGAAGCGGCTGGGTATAAAGATCCTGTATCGGGAGGTTCTTTTTTTGAAAACTTATATAGAATGTATACTGTTCTCATGGATATGCCTGACCGACAAAAAATACAATATACATCTTTATTTCGTGACGCTTCCCCTCAGTCACTCTCAGTTTTTCGGCAATTTATTGCTGATGTTCAAAAAAAACAGAAGCGCCAATAAAAAAAAGATGAGACTTGAAGTCTCATCTTTTTGCATACACGAATGATTTACATCATTCCTGGCATTCCCATGCCGCCCATTCCGGCTGGCATGCCGCCACTTGCGTCATCCTTGCTTGGGATTTCTGCAACAACCGCTTCTGTTGTTAAGACAAGAGAGGCGATCGAGGAGGCGTTTTCTAACGCTGAACGAGTGACCTTCTTTGGATCAACAATCCCTGCTGCCATCAAGTCTTCCATTGTATCTGTTGCAGCGTTGTACCCAGTGTTTCCGGTTGCAGCTTGAACGGCAGCGGCAATAACATCGCCACTTTTCCCAGCGTTCATCGCAATTTGACGAGCTGGTTCTTCTAACGCACGACGTAAAATTTGCACAGCAACGCGTTCGTCTTCGTTGGCTGTTTCAACGCCATCTAGTGCACTCATTGCACGAATCAGGGCTGTTCCGCCACCGATAACAATACCTTCTTCAACAGCAGCACGAGTTGCATTCAGCGCATCTTCAATCCGATCTTTCACTTCTTTCATTTCTGTTTCAGTTGCCGCGCCAACACGGATAACCGCAACACCACCAGTGAGCTTGCCTTTGCGTTCAGCAAGTTTTTCTTTGTCGAAGTCAGACTCAGATTGCTCAAATTGTTTGACGATGTTTTCAACACGAGCAGCAATTGCGTCTACACCACCTTTGCCGTCAACAATCGTTGTGTTGTCTTTGGTTGCGATGACTTTTCCGGCGTGTCCTAAATGTTCAATGCCGGCGTTTTCTAGAGTGAGTCCAATTTCTTCAGCGATAACAGTACCACCTGTCATAACAGCAATATCTTGCAGCATTTCTTTGCGACGATCTCCAAAGCCCGGTGCTTTAATTGCGAGAGTGTTAAATGTTCCTCGGAGTTTATTCACAATGAGAGTTGCAAGTGCTTCGCCCTCAACATCTTCGGCGATAATGACAAGGTCTTTTTTGCCAGTTTGTGCAAGCTTTTCGAGGAGGGGAACAATTTCAGCAACTGCGCTAATTTTTTTATCAACCAAGAGAATTGCTGCGTCGTCATAGACTGCTTCCATGCGATCTGGGTTGGTGATCATGTAATGTGAAGCGTAGCCTTTGTCGAATTGCATGCCTTCAACAACATCTTTTTCAATCCCAAAGCTTTGTGATTCTTCAACCGTGATCACGCCATCTTTTCCGACAGCTTCCATAGCTTCTGCGATCACAGCGCCAATTTCTTTGTCGTTTGCAGAGATGCTCGCAACTTGAGCAATTTCCGCTTCACTTTCAATTGTTTTTGCCATGTTGCCAAGTTCTGCAACAACCGCGCGAACGCCTTTGTCGAGACCGTGTTTTACAGCAATAGGATTTGCGCCTGTTTCAACAAATTTCAAACCTTCACGCACAATCGCTTGAGCGAGTACAGTTGCAGTCGTTGTTCCGTCACCAGCAACGTCATTTGTTTTGCTCGCAACTTCTTTTACCAGTGATGCGCCCATGTTTTCAAACTTGTCTTCAAGCTCAATTTCTTTTGCAACAGAGACACCGTCTTTTGTGATGACTGGTGATCCGTAACCTTTATCAAGCGCAACGTTGCGACCCTTCGGCCCAAGTGTGACTTTAACGGCATTTGCGAGTTTGTTGAGGCCTTCAACCATGTCTTTGCGAGCCTCAGCGTTGAATTTGATATCTTTTGCCATAGGAATAGAGTTAGTTCAAATAATTATTTAATAACAGCAAGCACTTCTTTGTCTGTCAGAATTTTGAATTCTTTCGTTTTGTCGTCAGTTTCAATGTCGTCTCCGCCGTATTTGCCAAATAAGACAACATCGCCAACAGCAAGTGATAGGGCAGTGATTTTTTCGCCATTACCAATGGCAACAATTGTGCCTTCTGCCTTTTTTTCTTTTGCAGAATCTGGCAAGACAATTCCACTGGCTGTGGTTGTTTCAGTTTGTTTGACTTCGACAAGAAGTCGATCACCTAACGGTTGAATCGCCATAAAAATAGAAAAATTAATGAATAAATATAGATGTAGATTAGCACTCTCATGTAGAGACTGCTAATACAGAATAGCGAAGATTTTAGGCTTCGTCAACAGCAAGAAAACTGAATGCAATACACAGCCAGACAAGGAGAATGCCAGGGTGGAGTGACCATAAAAAGTGGTCAAAGAGGCTTGAAATGACAAGAATACTCAACATGCCAGTGCTAGCGTAGAGGGCTGCTTCAGAGCGAGAGTGTTTCGCAGTGGCGCGGTATTGAGATGCAATCGTCCAGGCGAGCGTTGTAGCAAAAAGCGTGGCAGCGAACATGCCGAAGATTCCAGTTTCTTGAAAAATCAATAACCAGACATTGTGCACAGGCTCGCGGGTGATGGTTGTGCTGTTTCCGATGCCAATGCCGGTGAGGTAATGTGTTTGGATTGTGTCGAGTGCGACGCTTGTGTTGGTGTAGCGCTCGGCGACAGATTTACGCTCTAAGCGCGCGCTGTCCACTGTGTTGTTTGTGTCCGCGATCGCCGCTACATTACTGATGCCATCGATACGTGGCGACACATACCACGGGCACGCAGCTGTGAGGATCACAAATGGCAATGCAATGCTCGCGGCTGCAATGATGAGCGCGCTGTGTGGTCTGCGATATTCCAACGCGTGCCATAGCGCAAGACTGATTCCGACAATGCCGAGCGCAATGATACTGGAGCGTGAAGCGGCGACCCAGAGTCCGGCTGATTGAATTGCAATAATTGTTCCGAGACCGATAACGCCCAATAGCCAGAGACGACGATTGCGTGCGGGAGTGTCGATGTGCGTGTGTAAAAGCGCGGTGGCAAGTGTGATGCCGAGACTCAAATACAGCGCAAAGATATTTGGATGCGGGAAGCTGCCGTATGCTCGCAAGACACGACCAAAGGGGAGTGTGTCAATAACTTGCGTGCCTGGAATTTCTGGTAGTTGCTGCGCAATTCCAAGGTAGGTGCTTGGTGGGATGATTTGTAGTTTCCATTGAATAAGGCCGAGGAGTGCTTGAATAGTCATTGCGGAAACAAACGCCCAAGCAGCCCGTTTCCAGGAAACTTCTTTCCAAATAAGTATCCAACAAAACACCATACCAAAGCCGAGATTACCAAGCCACCAGCCGCTCATTGATTTATCAAGAGCAAAGAAAAAAGAGAGATAGCAGGCGAGCCAGAATGTAATTGTTGAAAGAAACAGTGTTTGATATTTGCGAAAACGAGCCTGGTTTTGAGCGTTCCAGGTCAGAAGGCCAATAATACAGGCAGCAATGATAACAATGTCGACGCCGTAGATGCTGCGACTGCCATATTCATACGGATAGCCGGTAAGGGTTTCGGCGTGAAAAATCCAGCGGGTTTGCCACGGTAATAAAAAAATCGCGAGCAGTAATAAGAGCTCAGCGCAATGCCTCCAAAAAAGCTTGATGAATTTCCCGGCGTGTATCATGTGTGTGAAATTTTAGCACAGAGTCCTCGAGTCGAACACGGCTGTCTTGGCCAGCGAGACGCTTTAATACATCGGGCATAATACGCTGCTGCACCTTTTTGAATGTGTGCTCAAATGGAGAGGTCAGCCGTTCAAGTGTTGTTTGTATTCCGCGGTGCCATGGTTTCCAGGAGAGAGTCCGGTGTGAGACAGGGAGTGTCCATTGCAGGTCTGCGAAGGTGTGTGCGAGCCATGTGTTTTCGCTGCGAAATCGCTCATACAGCGCGTCTCGATCAAGTACCGGATAAAATTGCGTACACCAAAAATCAAAATGAATGTCACCGTCCGCATGGCGTGAGTCTTCTAAATTCAGATGATTGTCAGCGATGTACATTGATAAACAAATGGCTTTTGCTGGATGTTGCTCGCCTGGGCGTTGCTTCAATAGTTTCATGATGCCTGCTGTGAATAAACGAGCAGTCCAAATGTGACCCGCTTTTGCGATAATCACAATGTCGATATCACTCAACCGACGTGCATTGTTCCAGCCCATTGAATTACACAACCAAACACCGCGAACAAACGGCATGACAGACAGCAGGCGTAATAGCGGTTTCGCGTATTGCCACTTTGTTTCGGTGAAATTGTATTTTTCATTACGTTGCTGCGCGAGCCCTTTGCGGCCATGCAAGACATATACGCCATCAACGTGCGTCAGCCGCGGATCAGCGTCGAGGAGTTGTTGAATTTCTGACAGTCGTGGCATTGCGGAAAATTGACGTGGTCGCAATAACCATTTTTGGACATCAATCAGACTTGGGGCAAAGTCAAACATATTGCAATAGACGACTGTTGCGTATACCGCGTCAGCCCAGTGTTCAATCGGCAATGTGTGTGACGTGCCTGTTGTCATTGTTATTTCAGTAGTTTTCCAAGGTATTTGCCGGTGTAACTGCCGGCTGTTTTCGCAACTGTTTCTGGTGTGCCGGTCGCGATAATCTGCCCACCTTTATTGCCACCTTCAGGGCCGAGATCGATGATCCAGTCCGCGCATTTAATGACATCGAGATTATGTTCAATGACAAGAATGGAATTGCCGCGATCAACCAATTCTTGCAAGACAGAGAGTAATCGTTTCACGTCCGCAAAATGCAGACCAGTAGTTGGTTCATCCAGAATGTACAGCGTTTTGCCAGTGCCTTTGCGCGCGAGTTCAGTTGCAAGTTTGACGCGTTGCGCTTCACCGCCAGAGAGGGTTGTGGCGTTTTGTCCAAGTTGGACATAGGACAAGCCGACGGAGTTGAGGGTTTCCAGTTTTTTCGCAATCGCTGGAATGTTCGCGAAAAATTTTGCCGCTTCTTCAATAGTCATCTGCAAGACATCCGCAATCGTTTTTTGTTTGTAGAAGATTTCTAAGGCTTGTTTGTTGTAGCGTTTGCCGTGACATTCATCACATTCAACGTAGACATCTGGCAAGAAATGCATTTCGATTTTAATGACGCCGTCACCTTGGCATTGTTCACAACGACCACCTTTGACATTGAATGAAAATCGACCAGCTTTGTAACCGCGCATTTTACTTTCTGGGAGTTCCGCAAACAGGTCACGGATTAATGTAAAGACTCCAGTGTATGTCGCAGGGTTACTGCGTGGTGTGCGGCCAATCGGGGATTGATCAATCGTGATCACTTTGTCGATATTCTCAAGTCCAGTGATTTCTTTATGTTTTCCAGGCAAATCTTTTGAATTGAAAAAATGTTGATTCAAGGCTTTGCCGAGAATGTCTGTAACCAATGTCGATTTTCCAGATCCTGAAACGCCAGTGACTGCCGTGAACATGCCGAGAGGAATGTGCATGTCGACATTTGTGAGGTTGTTTTCTTCAGCACCGAGAATGGCGATTTCTTTGCCATTGCCTTTACGGCGTTTTTTTGGAACTGCCACCATTTCTTTGCCGGATAAAAATTTCCCAGTAATTGATTTTGGATTTTTTGCAACTTGTGCTGGTGTGCCACTGGCGATAACAGCGCCGCCGTGTTTTCCGGCGCCCGGTCCAATGTCGATGACGTAATCAGATGCACGAATGGTGTCTTCATCATGCTCGACGACGATGACGGTATTTCCTAAATCACGCAATGATTTCAAGGTTTCAATCAAGCGGTCGTTATCTCGTTGATGCAAGCCGATACTTGGTTCGTCTAAAATATAGAGCACGCCAACCAGTGAGCTACCGATTTGTGTTGCGAGGCGAATCCGTTGTGCTTCACCGCCAGAGAGCGTGGATGCAGTACGGTTGAGGGTTAAATAGGACAGTCCGACGTTATTCAAAAACGTGAGGCGTTCTGTAATTTCTTTGAAAATTTGTTTTGCAATTTGCTCGTCTTTTTTGGAGAGGGGAAGTGAGGTGAAAAATTCGAGTGCTTCTTCAATAGTAAATGCGGTGCATTGTGCAATATTGAGATTCTCAACAGTGACGCTCAGTGCTTCATTATTTAAGCGACGACCTTCACAAGACGGGCAGGGGAAAATCCGCATATAGCGTTCAATTTCTGAGCGCATGTAATCACTTTCGGTTTCTTTGTAGCGACGTTCCAGGTTTGGAATCACGCCTTCGTAGGTTGTTAAAAATTCGCGCACTTTTCCGTTGCCTTCGCCAGCGTTGACGTCATATGACGTGTTGCCGCTGCCATTCAAAATCAAATCCAATTGTTTTTTGGTCAGGTCTTTCACAGGAGTGAGTGTTGAAAAACCGTGGTGCAGTGCGACTGCTTCCAAAATACGCATCATCCACGTTTGTGAACCAGCGGCTCGGTTCCATGGGCGAATTGCACCTTCTGCAATACTGAGGCGTTTATTTGGAATAATCAGGTCAGCGTCTACTTCGAGTTTTGTGCCAAGACCAGTACATGCAACACAGGCGCCATGTGGTGAGTTGAATGAAAAATTACGTGGTTCAATTTCCTGTAATGAAATGCCGCAATCATGACACGCGAATTGTTCGGAAAAAATTACATCTTCTTGCGTTGTCATGTTTTGCACCATCAGCAATCCATCGCCGAGGTTCAACGCGGTTTCCATTGATTCTGCAAGGCGTTGTTTGTCGATGGTTTTTTCAACAACTAAGCGATCGATAATAATATCAATGGTGTGTTTCTTTTGTTTATCAAGATCGAGGTCGAGCGCTTCATCAACAGTATATTGAATGCCGTCGATCCGTAAACGGGCATACCCAGACTTGCGAGCTTGTTCAAAGACGGCACGGTGTTCACCTTTTTTGTCGCGAATAATTGGCCCAAGAATCAAAATTTTTGTGCCGCCCGGCATTCCAAGAACTTGCTTCACCATTTGTTGGACTGTTTGCTTTGAAACGATTTTGCCACAATTCGGACAATGTGGTGTTCCGATGCGGGCGTATAATAAACGTAAATAGTCGTAAATTTCAGTGACGGTTCCGACAGTGGAGCGTGGGTTGTGAGATGCAGTTTTTTGGTCAATGGAAATTGCAGGGGAGAGGCCATCGATTTGATCAACGTCCGGTTTGTCCATGAGTCCAAGAAATTGACGAGCATAGGCAGAGAGACTTTCAACATAGCGGCGTTGTCCTTCGGCGTAGATGGTGTCAAAGGCGAGTGATGATTTTCCAGAGCCAGAGAGGCCGGTCAGAACAACAAGGGAATCACGAGGAATATCAACGTCAATATTTTTCAGATTGTGAACGCGTGCGCCGCGGATTTTGATCATTTCTTGAGCCATAAAACGTGGTGGTAGTCAGTTGTATATAAGGATAGATTTTTTGAAATAGTGCCTTAGTATAGTCCGATTTTTGTGATTGGTCAACTCTTTCTGGTTCAAGGAATAATTATTGACAGATAGGGTAAAAAATCAACAAAGACGTATTTTTCAGATCCCATCGTTTCCTGTTATTGCACGCCTTGATTGCGCCTGCCAACACACAATACCTGTGTGTTTGTTCCTTGGAGTTCATCATGATCCGTTTTGTTTCCGTAGCGCTGTTTTTCTGGCTCACCCTCTACAGCGCCTCTCCTGCGTGGGCTGGCGGTGGGTGGGGTATTCCAGTGAACCCGGAACTCTGCGCTGAAGACGGCACGCCGATGGATGCTGATGGCGACGGCATCTTCACCCACATTGAAGACAACGACGGTGATGGCGTCTCGGTCTGCTACGAAGGCAACCACCTTGTGTGGGATCAGCCGGGTTGGGTGCAGTTCATGACCGCGAACTTCACGCGGATTCAGAACAAGCCGGGTGACCTTCAGTTGTACATGCTGCAGCACATGTACACGCCCTACCTCCTGGACTGGGTATATTTCTTCCAGGAGATGACAACGGTCCGGACTCCTGGAGGCGGTCTCGGTTATTCGTTTGCCGATGTCGAAGGAGATTGTGACGACAACGATCCGAACCGCTTTCCCGGCAACTGGGAGGTGATGTTCGACGGCGTCGACGCTGACTGCAACCCGATGAACGAGGTCTGCATTCCTGCGATTGTTCCACCTGGTTGGCCGGGGTACGCCTGGGCTGTTGGGATGAAGTATTGGGACTGTCCGTGAAATCTTTGTAGACCTTCAATGGTCGCTTGTGAGCGCTGCGCATTGTTTCACATTGCCACGCTCACATCTTTCTTTAGTATATTACGTTTATTATATACCATGACGTATATCTGTATCCATGTCGTTTACAGAATATGTCAGATCTGATACACACACCCTCATGTCAACAGCGCTATTACTCACATTATTTGAACAAGAATATGAATCTGTGTATCGATTCATCTATTTTCGCGTGTCTCACAAAGAAACCGCAGAAGATCTTGTTTCAGTGATTTTTGAAAAAGCCGTAAAACATATTGATCGTTTTTCGAAGCAGGAAGGAGCAACGCCGCGTTCATGGCTCTTTACCATTGCTCGCAACACGCTGATTGATCATTACCGTTCGCAAAAATATATTGAACCACTGGATGATCACACGGATCTCACAGACGAATCGCATGATGCGCTATTGTCTGACATCGATACGCAGATTGTTATGGAGAAAGTCTTTGAAGTTATTCCGCAATTATCACCGCGTGGACAAGAGTTGATTTTATTACGGTTCCAAGCTGATTTTTCCAATAAAGAAATTAGTCAGATTACCGGCCTCCATGAAAAAGTTGTCGCATCTGGAATCAGCAAGGCCATCCGTCGATTACAACAACTCATTATAGAATCCAAACAACAACCATCCATTGAAGAATCTCTTTTATGAAACCGATTACACCCCAACATTCATCATTCGAAGAGCAGCTCACTCGTGCATTCCATGAGCAGAGTGTTCCTGAGCACAAAGCACATCGTCGTGCGGTGTTTCAGCGCTTGCAAGAAGCAGTTGCTGTTGAACACATATCGTACTCAGAGCGATTCCGTCACTGGGTGCGTCGTCGGTTTTTATGGGTGTCTGTATCCGCTTCAACGCTTGCGCTGGCTGGTATTCTCGTTGTGTTTTTCGGCGCACCGGTTGCTGAGCAGTACATTGCTCAGCGCCAAGGAAATACAAATTCAATTTTAGACGCGCTGGCACCTCAAGAATTACTTGCGGAGTCAATTCAAAATACATTTGCTGCAAACGATGGCATTCGTCATGTAATGTTTCATACGGTTCGTGAAGATGTGAACACTGACAAGACAACATCAGAAGCAAAAGAAGTGACAGCGCGCACTGATCAGGAATATTATATTGCGCCAGATGCGTTTACTGGTTTTTTGCATAAAACAGGACCAAGCGTGCAACAAGAGAAGAGTTATCGAATGACAAAGCTAAGCGCTGATACACAATCGATTGAAAATTGTGTCATCAACATCAATATGAAAAATGCTCAGTCAATAAAAAGTGCCAATGCAGAGTTATCTGGTGAGAATGTATGTGGGTTAATGGGGATTGAAGACTATGCAGGTTTTGCAGAAACACAACCAGCGCTTGATATCCAAGATCTTTCATACAATACAGACCTTGATAGCGAGCAGATGTCATTTACAACCGCAGAGCCAATTGATCCTAAACAACTTGGTATTTTGATTGCGGAACCGTCTTTTGTGAAATATATTTCAGAGTTTATTGATGCACAAAATAATATTGCCTTTGCTCCAATTGCATTGTCTCCACTCGGGAATGTATCTGGAGCAATTGCCGACCCTGAATGGAATGTGCCGGTGAATGGTCGATACAAACAATCCTTCGTGTATATGTTAGATGGGCGCTATGCACATGACACCTTAACAGAAGCAACGCAAACGCCGGTCCGCATTTTTTCTGAAGTGCAATTACAATTTGTGCAGCTCAACACAGCACTTCTTGAAGCAACGACGCTTCAAGAAAACGGCTATGATCCAAAATTATTTTCAGCTGCATCTCAAGTGTTTCAAATCAAGTTTTCTGATGAATGGAAACTTGAGAGCGTGAATGCGCTCACGCAAACACCTGAGGACATTGCGCAGTTTAACGCACGTCGGTTGGCAACACGTAAAGAAATTTTTACAAACAATTCAGGTGAAACATTTTTTAACTACATTGCAGGAGGGTCGGCAGTGTTTGCGCAACTCCATGATGTGAAGCCTCGGGTAGAGGGGAATGAGTATGTGTATAGTGTCCAGCAGGAGTGGAATCCAGATAATCCTGATATGCATATGATTGGAACAACAGAGGTGCGTGTTGATAGTCAGACTCAGCTGTTAACGGCAATTATTGAGCGGTATGACTACCCAGAAACACAGCAAGCAACGGTCTACACAACAACCTTCGATGCACTGAAAACAACCACAGATAATACAGACACGTTTTTTTCTGAGAAGGCATGGAAAGAGCGCGCCAAGGAGATTATAAATGACTCACGGTACTAGAATTGATAAAAAAGCCCTGAAATATGGGCTTTTTTGGTATTCATACGTACTTTTGCATATCCATCGTTGTAGTGTATGCAGTCGTGATTCGGCGATTGTGTACCTTGAGATCACCTTTCAGCGACCAAGATCGCTCATTGCAACTGGAGTTCTCATGCTTCCCATGTTTTTGGCATTCCTCGCAAACCACACCGACCCGCAGATTTTCCAGGTGGTAGGCGACGCGCTTGTCACCGCTCCTTCGGATGGCTGCCTCATTGAGCAAAATGTCTGGGTCGACCTCGACGGCGACTTCCACTTCCAGCATTGGGAGGATCGGGACCTCGACGGCTACGGAAACTGCTACGACGAGCAGGGCCGAGTTGCCTGGATGTTTCCGGGTCTCGCTCGTGAGTTCACCGTGAATTTCGGTGACTACATGAACCACGCTGCGCAGGCACGTGCGCATTGGCCGTTGGGTCTCGCGATGCTCCCGATGAATGCTCCGGAGCAGTTCAATCTGCCCTGGACCATGCCGGGTTGGAGCTTCTGGTTTGATCCGATCACGCATCGGCAATACTTGAACTTCCAGGAAGCGATGGCGGGAGATTGTGATGACAGCGATCCGAATCGATTCCCGTATAACCAGGCTGACGTGCCGGGTGACGGGTTCGACGAGAACTGCAGCCCCTTCGATGAGTAAAAAGCCTCTCATGTGAGAGGTCAGAGTGACACGCTCTGTGATCCGTGCCCTGTTGCGCTTTGCTATCAATAGTTGAGCGCAGCAGATTTTCTTAGTACAAATCCGCGTTCATGTTTTTAGAATGCATATTGTACACACCATACTCTGCAGAGTATACTTCACATAATTAACCTATCAGCATGACGCTTGAACAAATCGCCGCGCTATTCGACACGTATCACAAACCGATTTATCGTTTTGTGTATTTACGTGTGAATCACATGGAAACAACCGAAGATTTGGTCTCTGCGATTTTTGAAAAAGTCGTTCGGCATTATGATGCGCTTGCGCCAAAAAATGACGAGCTCGCATTTCGCAAATGGATTTACACCATTGCACGCAATACAGTGATCGACTACTATCGCACACAAAAGCAGACAGACGATATCGCGGATTATGATGTCGTTGACACGGCGCAGATGCCAGACATTGCACTCGACACCGCGATGAATCTGGAAATGCTGCAAAGCCATCTTGGGGCTCTGACTGACCGACAACGTGAAGTGCTCTTGTTGCGATACCAGTCCGATTTTTCAAATGTGGAAATTGCGGAGATGCTCGACATTGATCAAAAAACAGTCAGCAGTATCTTGAGTCAAGCGATCAAACGTTTAAAAAACAGTGTTCAATCCGTTCAATCAATTGTGTAATTTTTTATGAAACACCAACCATCACAATTTGAAGAATCACTCGAGCAGCTATTACAGGCTACTCCGATTCCAGAACGAGCAGACCACACTGCAGAGTTGCGTGCACGCGTGTTGAACGACTATCGTGAACGCCAGGTCCGTTATGCTGAACCAAAATTATCTTTTATGAATACAGTATTTCCACGTCTCTTTCTTGCAACCAGCGGCGCCGTTTCTGTCCTTGCAATAGGATTTGTCATTTTCAACCAACCGGTTGTTCAAACACAAGTCGCAAAACTGCGCGGCAATAGCAATGTAAACACTCCAACACATTCACTGCTATCTCAGCTGTCACCGAAAGAAGTACTAGCTGATTCACTAGCCGCAACAATCGGCGAGTTGAATGACACATCACAGTCGCACTATGTACATATGAAAACAACGTCAAAAAGTACAGATGGCACGATTGACTCGACAATTGATTTTCAATCATGGAAAGAGGGGCTTAATGTGCGCGTCAAAACAACGGATACAGATCACGTGAATAATACAACTGGCATGACAACGCAACTCACTTCGTATGAGGCTGACGAAACGTCATGGAATTGTGTTGCTGATACAACCGGGACGGTGAGTGGCCCAGGTTACGATAATAATTCAGGTGTCTGCTTTCACTATGGAGCTCCTCAAGAATATAATCGTCAAGTATATACAAGTGCTCCAAGTCTCAGTTTAGAGAGTGTATCCGCAACAGCTGCCCGTGCTGGAGACACGGTCGGTCCGACACAGCGAATCACAGTGACATTTCGTACAACGCAGCCATTATCGAATGAGGCGCTGATTGAATCCGTCAATTCTGATATTGCTGATTTAGGTGATGTCGTTTCCGGTGGTAACTTTTTTAACCATTCAGATGGATTGCTGCCGACAGAATATAATGCAAAAAAAGTGGGCGATCAATATGAGTACCGTGTTGTTATGGATCAAGCGTATGATATGCGAGGCGATGCTCCGACTGGATCTCAGACTTCGAAAGATACGCGACGAAATTACATTCAAATTCTTGATGGCAATGCACATAGTCCGGTCTATCAAGTGAATATTGATACTGGTGATATCACGGAATTAACCACCGTTCAATTACAACAATTAGTGTCCGCACAGCAACAAGCAAAGCGCGAAAAAGCACAACAGCAAGCAGGGCAAGTCACGCTGGCATCTGGATATGATCCATATGCTGATTTGCAAAACATCTATACAACCATGGAAAAAAATGGCCAAATTATAGATAGTGCAGAAGTGCAAGGTGATGATACAACTTTGTTGAAAGTTCATTATCGATACACAGAAATATACGGACCGCAGATTCCACAAGAAGAGGTTGATCGTCGTCTCAAAGAATCTCCATATACTGAAGTGAATATTTTTGTGGATTTAAAGACAAAAGAAGTGGTGCGTGTTGAGTATGTATTGCTGCCTTGGACACAAAACACATATACCACAGAGATTATTGAGTCAGCGTCCGTGGGCCCAGAAGAGTCAGGGCAATTGCTTGGTCCAGATCCGTTTACAATCGATACATGGAAAAACGAAACCCGTGATCTCTATAGCGAGCTCTATCCAGATCGTGGTGAGATTCAATTCACCATGAAAGATATCGGCGAGTATTAAGAGGTAAGAGATACAAGTAGCGTCCATACAAACCGTCACACATGTGGCGGTTTTTGGTTGCCAAATCACTCACGCTACCTTATATATACACTATGGAGACACAGCAACCAGCAGATACAATTGCAAAGCTTGTTCAAGCACTTCCGATGAAGCCGGGTGTGTATCAGTTTTTTGATGCAGCTGGAAAGTTGTTGTATGTCGGTAAGGCGGTGAAATTGCGGTCACGTGTGCAATCCTATTTTCGCTCAAGCACAAATCATTCGCCAGCCAAACAGTTTATGGTTGGAAAAATTGCGGATATCAAAACAATTACTGTCGACACAGAAGCCGAGGCATTACTGCTCGAAACAACACTGATTAAAAAACACAAACCGCCGTATAACATTGTCATGAAGGATGACAAAAATTTTCAATATATTCATATCACCGACGATCCGTTTCCGCGTATTGAAACAGTGCGTCAGTTGCCGAGTCTCGGAAAACGGCGCGGGAAATATTTTGGGCCGTATGTGTCCGGCTTTGCGGTGAAAAAAACCTTGCGGACAATGCAGATGGTGTTTCGATATTGCACAACTCCTCCAGAAGTGAAGCGTGGTGTTGTGGTCTATCCGAAGCGACCGTGTTTGCAATACCAATTGGGGCGTTGTGTCGGGCCGTGCGCGCAAGCAGTGTCACAAGAAGAATATGCAATCATATTTCGTGATATCGCTCGCATGCTCGCAGGCGACACAGAATATGTGATCGCTGATTTGCGTGAGCGAATGCAACAGGCGAGCGCCGCAAAACGGTTTGAAAAAGCAGCGGAATTACGTGATCAGCTGCAAGCGCTCGACCGATTATTTTTTGATCAAAAAGTGGTTGATGTCCGTGAACAGTCGGTTGATGTCTTGTCACTGGCTCGAGTTGATGACACAGCGGCGGTGAATGTCTTTATTGTTCGTCATGGTCGATTGATTGCGCAGAATGTATTTTTATTGCGACACGTGAAAGATCAATCTGATGATGATGTGCTCGAAGCGTTTCAAGATCAGTATTATCAAACAGCGCTTGAAAAACCAAAAGACATCATGACCAATCGGCAAGAGCGGCGTGGGAAAAATAAACAGTTGCTCGAAATGGGAGAAGCCAATGCATTGCAGGCGCTTGAAAATCATCTCGCCCGGTTTGAAAAAGAAGATAAACGCGCAAAACAGGGAATTGCGGAGCTCGCGACTGCTTTGGAGACGACTCCAGAAAAACTACATCGTATTGAAGTCTATGATATCTCACACAATCAAGGTGCGTACACTGTTGCGTCGATGATTGTGTTTGTTGATGGCCGACCAGCGCCAAGCGAATATCGCAAATTCAAAATTCGAAGCGCGCGTGGAACAGGGAAGTCAGATGATTTTGCATCAATGCGTGAAGTGATCAATCGTCGCGTGAAACATATTAAGCGGAAACAAAAAGATATTGCCGATCCGTGGCCAACACCAAGTTTGATTGTCATCGATGGAGGGAAAGGGCAGTTGTCATCCGCAAAAGCGATGCTTGATATCGCACATTTAGACATCCCAATTATTTCGCTTGCCAAGCGCATTGAAGAAATATTTTTGCCAGAAAATTCAACGCCGATTTTGTTGCCACGTGATTCGCAAGGGCTGTATTTGATGCAGCGTATGCGTGACGAAGCGCATCGATTTGCCATTGGGTTTTATCGAAAACGTCATTTAGCGGGATTAGTATAGTGTGTTCAATAAACGCAGGCTTGAAAAAAGCCTTGTTTTGTGATAGAATAGATATAATTGCAAAATAAAAAGAAAAAATATGGCAAATCCAGAAGGAAAAGGACCACGTGCGCAGGTGGCAAAGCCAGTGCAAGTAGAAAAAATAAAACCAGCTGATTTGACGCATCCTGATTGGGATCGTTTAGACTTAGGTGAAGCATGGAATCAACCAACTGTTGCCGATGAAGTCGCTCAAGCAGATAAAATGTTGACACAAGCTCGAGAGACTCTTCGAGATCGACGCCAAGATGAAAAAGTAGTTGCTCGCGCATATGCATCAGTAGATGCGAAGTCGCGTCAGGCTGCAGTTGGAACAACAGAATCATTTGATGTTGGAGATTTTCCTGATGATAGACCGCTTCCATTACTCGGTGAAGAAGATGATGAAACAGAGGATACATTTCAATCGTTAGATGATGGTCCAGTTATTGACTTACCTGAGAAACGCAAAGCAAAAGATTTGCGTAAGCAAGGGCCAAAAACAGAATTACGAGAACCGCCAACACGAGAAGAGCGTGCAGCAGCTCGTGTATTTGAGATGCCAGCGTCGTCAATTGTAGAGCCTGCTGCAGTTGCGCCGATGCCAGAAGTTGCTCCACGCGCCTCTGAAGTCGCTTCTACTGAATTAGAGTGGATGACCGTTGAAGAAGCGGCGCCACTATCACAGTCTTTAGGCTTGTTTGATCGAGTAAAACAGGCAGCGTCTCAATTTACAAAACGTTGGAGTCGACGCTTTGCAGTGATTGGTGCATTGCTCGCACAGCCAGCAGCAGAAAAGCCGATTACAATGCCACAACCGCAAGAACACATTGATGCAGTGCCTCAAGAAGCAGCGCCTGCGCCTGTTGTTGCGGAGGTCGCTCCAGTAGTACCAACACCAGAAGTTGTTCCAGTAGTGCCTCAAGCGCCTGAAGTGAGTGTGACAGTTCCAGTTGAATTGCCAGCCCAAGGCGTTGTGAGCATGCCGCGTGTTGACACTGCTTCATCAGCGCCAATAAAGACAACATTGCCTGCAGCTGCTGCGCATATTGATGTTCGTGCGCCTCTACCTCAGGCTTCAGAAAAGCCACAAGTAGCGCCGAGTCCTGTAACAATCCCGCAACCTGCACCTGATACAAATCCAGCAACCCGACCGACAGCTGATGCTGCTGCTCCAAAGCCGCCAGTCGTTGCGCCGGAGGTTCCAGCAACTCGTGAAGAATTGGCAAAACAAATGAATGCAGAATCACATGTTGATCAACTGTCTCCAGCAAAACAAATTGCCTATCTTGATAGCTTGTTTGATCAAACCGACGCGTCAAAACTCTTTTTACGCTTGAGTCCAACAAAACGTTTAGAAGTGTCTCGTGATTCACGTGGTGAATTATTTATTAAAACAGCGCGAGAAGGGAAGATTGAGCCATTAACAGAAGAGGTCGTTGAAAAGATTGGAAAAAACTTGGCAGCATTGCGATATACCGTCGGTCGATAACATTGACTTTTTCGAATTTTTGTGGTATGAATTGAAGTAATAACTTCTCTTATTTTTATGTCATCCTACGAGAATCCTCCAAAACCAAAATCACAAGTAGATACAACTGACGGTTTAACTCCGGTGCAACGTGCAAAAGCTGCTCGAGAGGCAGCGGCGGTAACATTGGCTGATTCAAAGAACAGAATGCCTATTGCGACAGCGTATGAAGAGAATTCTGCTATTAATCATAGAGTTGAAACAAATGAAGCTGCGGCAATTGCTGCTGAAGAGGTTATTCGTGAAGCGGCAAAGCGTCGAGAAAGTGCACGTCGTGAAGCTGAGCTGGCAGCACGGTCTCGTGTTGAGATGGAAGAGTCAAAGATAGAGTGGCGAAAATGGATGGACGGTTTAATTGCCGAAGCATCAGTGGATGATGCACAATTTGTGTCAGGTCTTGAAAACATCCAAGCAGGAAATGATACGCATAGAGCAGAGCAGTCTAAAAAAAAAGCGGATCCGCTCGCTGATTTTGATATTCCAACACAAGATGTTGATGTGTCTGAAGCAAAGGCTGTTGAGACAAGTTTTGATGATGTGCCAGATGGTTTTATTGAATTATCAAGTGAAGGAGATTTGGAAACAGGAGATAATGACTATACGATTTCTGAATCGGATGCACCCGCGTCTGAAGTCACAGATGAGTCGATGACAGTATCAGCATCTGTTCTAGACACAACGCCAGGTAGGCAGCGATTTAATCGTGCGCTTACTAAAGAGGAAGTAAAAAAAATTCTTGAGCAAACCGCAACAGATCCACGGTATCGTGAAGCGACAAATCCACGCGTGCCAAAAAAAATAAGCACAGCCGATGTGTCATCTGTCGCGAGCACTGCTCAAACAGAATTACCTCCAACGGAGCTGATTCCAGCGGTTGTTGATCCAAAAAAACCAACTCCAGCGACTGAGAAAAAAGCGCCAAGCCGAATTCGTGGCTGGTTGAAAAAAATCGGATTGTTATTTGGTATTGCTACGGCACTTGATAGTGCAGTGCAACAACCACAAGAATATTCAACTGCGAGTGCTGATGTAGAAAACGCAACAACGATAATGGTTGATGACAAAGGCGTGCAAGAAGTTGAGCAAGTAGCCGATGTTGATTCAGTCGCGGAAGTGGCGCAGTCGTCATCTAATGAACAAGCGCCAGAAACAAATCTTGTGCGAACCAATATTGAAACAGGAGAAGGTGTGTCACAAGCGATGCTTCGCTTAGGATATGATATTTCTGATATTCAAGCGGCGTTGCAGTTGCCGGTAACCATTGGTTCTGAAACAAAAACACTGGGTGATGTATTTGTTGATGCGAAAGGCGGCGATCTTGGAATGACGATTACTGAAAATCCAGAAGGCGGAGTTGCAAGTGTTGATTTTTATTCCGTTGATGGTGATAAGACGCTAATGCCTGCTGCTGAGCTTTCAAGTGTTCTGCATTTTGTTGGATCTTCAGAGGCCGTGCCGCAAACGCAAGAGCCTGCAACGACAGTGGCGCCACAGGCAAGTGAACCTATGATGATCACAGCTCCTGCTACTACTGCAGTTGTTGATCGTGCTCCAGTGCAAGGAACGTCTGTTGCTGTTACTCCAGATATTCCACCTGCTCCAGTGATCAAGTCTGCTGATGCGCCAATGCTAGATCCAAAATTGCGTGAAGCTGTTATTGTGAAAAAACCAGAAGATAATCCAAATGATGATGAACAACAGGTAGATACACCGGCTCAGATAAAAATGGACGGACCGGACCGGCGTTCATTTATGAATCCGGAACGACAACTTTCGGGACTTGAGGATATACTTGATCAGATGGCGCCGGGAACAGAACTATATTATTCACCATTAGTATTCCGTATTCCAGAAGAAGAGGGTGAGGTGCAAATTCGACACATCGCTGATGCTCAGCATTATTACAAAGTAACGCCGCTGTTACTTGAAACACTTGGGTTTGACTATCGCAAAGACTACGAAGATAAACGATTGAGTCGTGCATCATTCCGTGACATTGTTGCTGGGCAAGGCCTTGATCCAATTCCGCGATAGTAATGGACACACTAGGCAAATAAAAAATCGGGACACGCTCCCGATTTTTTATTTCTTGTAGTATTTGACTCCTACATGCCAAGCGCAAGAATTGCCTGTGACCAAGCAAGTGCGACAACAATAAAGACTGTCACAACAGTTGCAAGAACATACAGTTCGCCGAGTCGTGTGATTCTGTGCATGGCTGGGCTGTGAACGATTTGTTTTGCGGCTGTTTCGACTTGGAGTAATTCACGTTTCATTGTCACGGTAGCTGTTTTAGCAGGGGTGCGACGAGACGCTGTTTTTTTCACCGCTTTTTTTGCAGTAACCTTTTTCGCAACAGGCTTTTTGGCAGCAACTTTTTTTACAGTACGAGCTTTTTTTGTTTGCACAGCCTTTGCTGCTGTTGTTTTTGTGCTACGCTTTTTTGCTGAAGTTGCAGTTGTAGTAGATTTTTTCTTCGTTGTTCCGGTAGTCGTTTTCTTCACCGCTTTTTTTGCAGTAACCTTTTTCGCAACGGGTTTTTTGGCAGCAACTTTTTTTGCGCGCACTGTTTTTGTCATTGGCGCACTCGCAAGCGACAACACTTCATCCTCGAGTGTGACTGTGCGCTTTCGATTTTGTTGTTGTTTTGGTTTTTGTACCGCCATATTTTTTATTCCTCCAAATAATTAGAGACAGTATATCGAATTTTTGTATTCCGTGCAATTAATTCCACGGAGATTTCCAGACAGCAAGTTCTTTTGGAATTTCATCGAGAAAGCGTGACGGTGGATTGACGTGCATTTCTCCGTAGCGCATGCGTTGTGATGCGAATAAACAATACACTTGATGTTCCGCGCGAGTCAGTGCCACATAACATAGTCGACGTTCTTCTTCCATTTCTTGTGGGTCAACCAGTGAGCGAGAGTGGGGGAATAATCCTTCTTCCATTCCAACGATAAAGACAATCGGAAATTCCAAACCTTTCGCCGCATGCACAGTCATCAGTTTCACAGCATTTTCTGTTTCATCAACTTTGTCTTGATCAGACACTAATGCAACATCTTCTAAAAATGTTTGCAACCCTTCTTGTCCGCGTAAGTGCATGAATTTTTGTGTTACATTTTTCAATTCCAAGACATTTTCCCAACGCATTTCCGCTTCTTCTTTGGTTTCTGAAGTTTTTTCCAAATGCTCTTTAAAGCCAATTTCTGTTGTGAGTAATTGCAGAATTTCAGTTGGATTGAGTTCTGCCATTTTGTCATGAACAGTCGCGAGTTCCGCCGCGAATTGATAAAACTTTTGTAACCGCGCACTTTGAATTTCCGGGATATCGTTTCGCGCCGCTTCAATGACCGTCATGTTTCGGGTTCGAGCGAATTGTTCAATTTTGAACCAGGTGCGATCACCAAGTCCGCGCGCTGGCACATTCACAATTCGTTCCATCGCCACCCAGTCACTCGGGTTAAACAACACTTTCATATACGCAAGCAAATCTTTGATTTCACGGCGTTCATAAAATCGTAAACCACCAATTAATTGATAGGGAACACCGTATGTCAAAAAGGCTTCTTCAAGCGGACGAGACTGCGCATTGGTGCGATATAACACAACGTACTTTGAAAAGTCGATGGAAGATTTATTGTTTTTGACGTAGTCCGCCAAGTCTGATGTTTCTTTATGTGCTTGAAACATTTTACTGCCCATGATGCGGTCCAAAATACTTTCACCTGTTTGAATTGGTGTTTCGTCTGGATCTGGTTGCGCGTATTCATCGTCATACGTCACTTCATCATCAGAGCCGTCTGTTCCGCTGCCATCATGTTCTTTGATTTTTCCGGTAATCACTTCAACAATATATTTTCCTTCAGCGTCACCGTTTTCTAATTCACGAACAATAATTGCATCACCGCCAGGATTTTCCGTCCACAACTTCTTTTTCTTTTGCTTTGGATTGTTCGCGATAATTGCGTTACTCGCGTTGAGAATTGTTTGGGTTGAGCGATAATTTTGTTCTAAGAAAATTTCAGTCGCATCAGGATAGTCTTTTTCAAATTCAAGAATGTTGCGAATGTCGGCTTGTCGCCATGAATAAATTGATTGCGCGTCATCTCCAACGACGCAAATATTTTTGTGAGCAGCTGCGAGCATTGTCACGAGTTGGTATTGCGCTTGGTTGGTATCTTGGTACTCATCAACCAAAATAAATTGCCATAAGTCTTGATATTTTTTGAGCACCTCTGGATATTGCTTGAACAGCTCAACGGTTTTCATGATCAAGTCATCAAAGTCGAGGGCGTTGTTGGTTTGTAAATCAGCTTGATATTTCGGATACACAACCGTCACTACTTCTGATAACGCATCTGAGCTTTCAGCGGCAACTTGCCCTGGAGTTTTTAATTCATTTTTGGCTTTACTGATTTGCCAATGGACCAACGACGGCGCAATTTGTTTTGTGTCGTATCCATTATCCTTCATGATTTTTTTCACCAATGTCAGTTGTTCGTCTGAATCGTAAATCGTGAAATTGGTCTCATATCCAATGGCAGAAATTTCGCGGCGGAGAATACGGGAGCAAACCGAATGGAATGTGCCCATTACTGGTGGGTGTTCCAATTTTCCAACCAACGCTTCCATCCGCTCTTGCATATTGCGCGCTGCCTTGTTTGTAAAGGTCACGGCGAGGATGTTCCATGGTTTTGCAAAACCACCAGCGACAAGATAGGCAATGCGATGCACCAAGGTTTTGGTTTTGCCAGAGCCAGCACCAGCGAGAATCAAGACTGGGCCGTGCATTGTTTCAGCGGCAAGACGTTGCTGTTCGTTTAATGAATGGAGGATTTGATCAGCGACAGAGTAGACGCCGACAGAGCCAGCAGAAGCAGGGGAGGGCGTTTGAGATTCGTTGGGAGTTGATTTGGATTTTTGAGACATAGTTCAAGCAGTGTAGCACAGTTTTGCTTTTCCCGAAAAATGCCCGAATAGGCATTGACTTTTTGCCCAAAATATGGTAACTAATAAGGAGTGCGGAATGCAATTTCGCATTTTTGCCCTTTTACAAAAAACAGGATTGTTGCAGTTGGTTGACTCTAATATTAGTCAATAATCAATCAACCGCAGCAATCCTGAATATCGCATGCATCTGACAGATCCGTCGGGTGTGTGCAACGCATCGAACTGCCCAGCATTGACTGGGTTTTGGAGTCTCTCATGATGAAGCTCATCTCTCGGAATGCCTTCGCGATCCTCTTCGTCACCCTCGCGGTGGCGTGCGGCTTTCTCCCTGATACGATCGGGGGAACCGGGCTGCACCCGGTCGCGGCCGACACGGTCGACACGACGGACGACGTCCGCACTGACGACACGCCGTCGTCGGACATCGTCGGTGTTCACACGACGAATACCAACGTCGGCAACACCGACACGGTCGACACGACGGACGACACCGACATCACGCCGGACACCGGCACGGACCTCCTCCCTGTCACCGGCGACACGCCGGCTGACACGGACATCGTCGACACGACGGACACGACGGACACGACGGACACGACCGAGCCCGTCGACACCGACGTGACGTGGTCCGAGACGGATCCACCCGCAGATGACCAGTTCCCGCCCTACGCGTTCGTAGGCTACGGGCACTACCAGTTCTGTGGCGACCCCGCGATCCCGTGGGAGCCCTGTCTTCAGAACCGGGTGGTCTACGGACGCCCGCTCCAGGAGCGTCCTGCCGCCTGTGTTCCTGGAAACCAGTACGCTCCTGGGGAGCTTTCGAGCGACGTGCTCGTCTGCTTTCTGGACTACTTCCGCGGCCAGATCCACGGTGTCATCTCTGTTTTTAACCCGGCGACGCACGCCTGGTCCGACCTGCCGAATGGCGGGCCTACCAACTTCGTGCAAGCGGGACTCGTCGAGCAGCGTGGTGCTGTTCAAACGAGTCAAGTCAGCTCGTTCCTCTTTGCTCAGCTCGAGCCGGGGAGCGAGCAGATCTCGCTGATCGTCCGGAGCCCCAACGGCCCGCTCATGCGGCGCGGGGCAAACGGCGTTTGGTCGCAAGACCGCGCCTTCTTCACTGCCTGGCAGGCCGCCGGCATGGCGCAGATGAGCGAGTCGATCGTCCGGGACTTTGACCGCAACGGTCTCCCGGACATCGGGATGATGCGCTGCCTCCAAGGCAACTGCGACCCGGTGATTTTCTACCAGACGGCGCCTGGCGCCTGGCAGAGCTCAATGAACGTGACCCGCATCCCGTACAAGTCTTCGGATGTGTACGAGTGGGACGCGATTCAGGACTCTGCAACCGGCGCTTGGACGCTCGTCGCTGCTGGCGGTTTCACCGACATGCAGCGCGCCGGCTCCAGCGGCATCTTCGTAGAATACGGGACCGGGCCCGACGGCTTCCCGGCGTACGTCGAGGCCAATGGTACGAATGCCGCCGGAATGGCCGGAATGGGTGTGACCCATTTCGACCCCCGCGGCATCGACGCCGCTGGCAACTCCACGCCGTTCCCGGACGGTCAACCGGAGATCATCGTCTCCAGTCAAACCCAGTGTCCAGAGATGTTGCAAAGCCTCTTCGGCTGGGCTGGGGTGGATTCGTGGGTCAACCTGACCCCGAACTACTCCAACTGGATCCAGCAAGGAGGGCGCTTTCGCCCTGGCTGCTGGGAAGACGCGACCCCGGAAACTGAGGATCTCGCCTGGGGCGTGGAACTCGTCCTTGAGGACTTGCTGCTCGTCGCCAAGGGCGACGACGGCCGAGTTCTTCCGACGGGTCACTGCGACCGAGCCGAGTGCCCTCAGGACGGCGAGCCGATCATCGGCTACAAGCCGTGGCACGGACGCTTCTGGGCGTATCCGCTCGGGCGCCTGCAGTTTGTCGACCCCTTGGGGAACGACATTCTGCTGGGCAACCGGCGGACGCTCGACGTCCACTACGTCACCGGCGCCGACGGCGTCACCCGCACCGTCGTCGTGACGGGTGGCACCTGGGAAAACGGCAATCCTGAAGTTTGGCTGCTCGAGGAGTAAACCTCGTACTACTGCAACCAGCTTCACACACCGCGGAAAACTACATGGTTGACCGCGGTTTTTTCTTAGTATTAGCCTCTTAAAACAACTGTTTGATTTTTTTCTTGTATCGTGTTATAATCATTCTATTGTGAGGAGTAAAAATAGATATAAAAAAATGCGTTTTTCTGGAAAATTTTTTACAGCAATTTCAACACTTTTCCTCTCAGTGTTGTTTTTTTCAGCTGTGCCACTGTCCGCGCAAGCCGCAACCTCAACCTTTACAGTCAATAACGCGAATGATTCAGGAGCTGGCTCACTTCGCCAAGCAATTACAGATTGTAGTGCTCTTGGTGGCAGTGATGATTGTGTTATTTCCTTAGAAAATAGCGGCGGAACTCAAACCTTGAATCTTGTTTCAGCATTGCCAGTATTAACTCGTCCAGCAGTATTTTCGAATGCTGGTGTTGATACGGACTTATTAATCAATGGAGCATCAGCCTCTGGTAGCTATTGTTTGCGTATTGAAAGTGGCGTCAATGGCTCGGTCCATACAATCGTCGAAGGCTTGGCGTTTACAAGTTGTCCAACTGCAGCAATTGTGGTGGCGAATGTTTCAACAGATGTCCAAATTGGAAACACAAATTCAGCTTCTGATATTGTCAGTATTTTTAGTGGTTCAAAAGGTATTAAAGTTGATGGCGATAATGCAGTGATTCAAAACACTGTTTTTGGTGTAAATCTTTCAAACGCAGCAGCTGGTCAATCCGGGAACTCTATTGATGTGTCTTCATTCGCGAGTAATGTCACAATTGACAGCGTTACGTCAAAAAATGCCACAACACCAAATATCAATATTGACACTGTTTCAACCGTTTCAATTACAGACAGTCTCATTGCTGACTCAACATCAAACTCTATTCGTTTGTTGAGTGTGACAAACGCGACAATGAGCGGTAATACAATTACAAATGCCGGAGGCGTATTTATTTCAGGTGGTAGTTCGTTTGTGATTACAAACAATACAATTACAAATACTTCAACAAATGGGACGTATCGCGCGTTTACATTTGCGGGATCTGTATCAGACGTGCAATTAGGGGCAGCGTCATCAACAAATATTGCGACTGACGGAAATGTCATGTCTGTTGCGGCTTCTCCGGTAATTTCTGCTGGCGCTGCAATCCTGACAAACTTTCAAGCAGCATTTAATCTGTCATTTCAATCGAGCAACACAAATTACTTGTCATATGATTCTGGCATGGAGCCATTTACTGTGCCATCAAGTCTCGTTGCGACAACAACAAGTATCGCTGGTACCGCTGGTGTCAGTTCTGGAACGGTTAGTGCGTATCAAAATGGTGTGTTTGTTGGTTCAAAAGCGTTGTCTGGAACGTCTTTTACATTTTCAGGAGGTGATTTAAACACGACGCTTACTGGAGGTGCGAATATTGTTGTGTTAGTGCGTAATACATCAGGAACTCCAACATCAACATCAACCGTTGTTGCGTTTGATGGCTTGGTGTCTTCGTTTAGTGTGACGCCGTCTGGTACGTCAGCAAACTTTTCTTTCTCATCAACTGAAACAATTACACCAAAAGTGTATATCGCAACTTCAGAAGGTGGTCTTTCGGGCGCAACACCAACCAATGGAACTCTTGGAACTAGCCATTCAGTGAATGTGACAGGATTGTCTGGCAGCACGTTGTATTACTACCGCCTTGATACTGTCAGTGCCGCAGGCTCACAAACACGAACCGGCGCTCAATCAGGAACCTTTACAACAAGCTTTTCTGGAGCAATCTCCAGTTTGTCTGTAACGCCAGCTGCAACGTCAGCAAATTTTTCCTTTTCATCTACTGAGACATTAACGCCAAAGATTTACGTTGCTACATCATTAGGTGGTTTGTCTGGTGCGACACCAGTGAATGGAACTCTTGGAACAACCCATTCTGTAAACGTGACAGGTCTCACTGTTGGTGTGTTGTATTATTATCGTATTGATGCCGTTGCGTCTGATGGAACAACAACGGTAACCGGTGTGTCGTCGAGTACATTTACAACCGTTGATAATGTTGCTCCTGTATTACAGTCCTTTACAACGTCCTCAATTAGTGGTCGATATGGTCCTGGAGCGGTGATTACAATTACAGCGACATATAATGAGACGATTAATGCGTCGTCGACAATGCAGATTACGCTCAATAATTCTGGAACAGTAAGCTTGAGTGGGGTTGGTTCAACAGCAACATTAACTGGAACATATACTGTGCCCTCAACAGGAGCTGGAGGAGGAACAGCAGATTTAACAGTATCGTCAATTAATTCTGAAGGTGTTGTTGATCTTGCTGCGTCTCCAAACACACGGACAAATTCATCTGTTCCATCGGGTTCGAATAATATTGGAGGAGCAAAAGATTTGGTTATTGATACAACTGTGCCGACAATTTCTGAAATAACAGCTGTCACAACACCGACAAATGACACAACGCCAAATTATGTATTTACAACAAATGAAGCCGGAACAATTGCATTTACGCTCGGCAGTTGTCGCAGTGCAACCACCAGTGCAACCAGTGGAAGTAACACGATTACGCTTGATTCAAATGGTTCTGGTGGCGCGCTTGCTGATGGGGCTTACACAAACTGTCGTTTAACAGTGACTGACCTGGTTGATTTTGGTTCAGGAAATACAAGTGCAGCATTATCTCTGACGTCTTTTACTATTGCAACAACAGCTCCAGCGTTGACTCAATTTGCAACCCTCACTTCCAGTGGTACATATACAACCGGTCAAACAATTTTGGTCGGTGCCCAATTTGCGAGAACACTGAACTCGGCATCAACAATGACGGTTCGTTTAACAAACGGTGTTGAAGTTGACTTGGTCTATAATCCGGCATACGGCGGAAATATTATTGCTGGAAACTATACGATCGGAGACGCGGCTTCTGGAGAAGATGATTCAGATTTGCAAATTGCAAGCATTGTTTCATATTCAATTATTGATACACTAGGCAATTCAACAACAACGCCACCGTCAATTGTTGGTATTACGCAGTTAAGAAGTGCAATGAGCGGTCTTGCAGTGACTTTGGTTATTGAAACTGGAGCAACTCCTGTGATTGATTCTATTTCTTCAGATGCGGCAAACGGTTCATATCATCCTGGAGATGTGATTGATATTGATGTGACATTTTCTGAGCCGGTGACGTCGACAGGTAGTGTCACTGTGACGCTTGAAACGGGAACAACTGATCAAACATGTACATTCACCATCACTGCTTCTCGAACAGGAACCTGTAATTACACCGTGCAAACAGGTGATACAACTGCTGATTTAGATGCAACGATTTCCGGAACAATCAAGGATCGTGCACTAAATCTGGTAACAGATTTCACTCCAGGAACAACGCTTGCAGCGAATAAAAATATTGTAATTGATTCAGTGGCACCAACAATCTCTGTCGTAACACCTGTTTCAACACCGACAACAGACAATACACCAAGCTACACATTCACAACGAATGAAGCTGGAACCATTTCCTATGGTGGCGACTGTAGTTCAAGTACAACCTCTGCAAGTTCTGGTTCAAACATCATTACATTTAATACGCTCGCTGACGGCGCGCATACAAATTGTACGATTACCGTCACTGATGCAATTGGGAATGTATCTAATACACTGAGTGTTGCTTCATTCACAATTGATTCAACAGCGCCAACAATTTCTGTCGTGACACCTGTTTCAACGCCGACAACCGATAACACGCCAAACTATACATTCACAACCAACGAAGCGGGTAGTCTATCATACGGTGGCGATTGCGCATCCAGTGCTGTGTCAGCGTCAGTTGGTTCAAATGCAGTGACGTTTGCGGAACTTGCTGATGGCGCGCATACAAATTGTACGATTACCGTCACCGACGCTGCTGGCAATGCATCCAATCTATTGAGTGTTGCGTCGTTTACAATTGATGCGACTGCGCCAGTGATTGTTATTACTGCGCCGACAGTGTCTTCAAATGCAACAATTACAAATACAACGATCCGTGTCACAGATGCGCGTGCATTGAATAGTACTGACGTGACTGTTGATGCGGCAACCACTGCTGGACATGACGCGATCGCGTGTACACAAACATCTGGAACGCAAGTGGATTGTACTATTGCAATTACGAGTTCTGGAAACCTGAAAATTGCTGCGCAAGATGCGCTTGGAAATGTTGCAACTCCTGTGACACAAGCCGGCTATGTGATTGTTGCGACAACTCCGGATACTGATGACACGACAGCGCCAGACGCTCCAGTGATTGTTGCGACAAATAATGGAAATACAGCTATTGTGACAGAAGGAGGATCAGTGAAAACAAAAACGCCAACCTTCCAAGGAACTGCAGAAGCGCTGACAACTGTGATTGTCCGTGATAGCAATAACAATACGCTGTGTACAACCACCGCCGGAACTGACGGTTCTTGGCTCTGCGCGAGTACAACATCGTTAGTGCTCGGTTCACAAACAGTGAGTGTGACAGCAATGGACGCGGCTGGAAATGTCAGTTCAGCGCGTAGTGTTGCGTTTGTTCGGTCATCACTATCAGCATCATATACAATCAAGCAAAACTTGATTTCACCAAAAGCCAAGAAAGGGAAGTATCCAACTGTTGCAAAAGGCAAGACAGTAAAATATACCGTGAAGATTAAAAATACCGGAGAAGCAACGCTGACAAAATTGAAATTGACACAAACCTATCCAAAGGAAACATTGCAATTCCAAAAACCAAAATCAGCCAAAGCGAAAACAACAACTGGCAATCCAACAGTGAGTACAAAAAAAGGCACACTGACATGGAATAACGTGTTAAAAGGCAAACCGCTCAAAGCAAATACTACTCGAACAATCACATTGACATATACAGTGAAGAGTATTCCCGCGAAAAAAGCGGCTCGAACGTTGAACGTGTCAACAAAAGGGACAGGTGGGAAAGATTTGTACAGCGTTACAGCGAAAAATCGTACAACAAAAAACAAGCAATTGAAGGTTCGCACCGCAATGGCTGATATGCGATATCAAATTTTTATCCGCTCTACACGAGGAGTGAGCGCAATGTTCTCAAATGCCGTGCAGATGATCGATAAAGGCTCAGGTCGGACACAATTGAATTTTGAGGATAGTACAGATAATGATTTCAATGACTTCCAAATGACCACGAGCCGCGATGATAACGCGGCTTCTTTTGGATTTACCCCAGAAACATCCGAGGCGCAGGCAGACCACCAAGTCTTTATTCGTGTGATTGTTGGCTCTTTTGTCAAAGACATTCAAATCTACGATTCTACAAAAACAACCCAAAAAATGGGGAATATTGGCAAAACACAACAGACATCAGTCTTGCGCTATCTCGAAGACTATTAAAACACAGGTCTTTTGACAGATTTTGTGTTATCTGGTAGAGTAGGACTGGTCTATGGCTCAAACCATCCTCAATATATCTCAAATTATTCTAGCGATTCTGCTGGTCACGAGCATCCTCTTACAAGCAAAAGGAGACGGCTTAGGAAGTGCCTTTGGTGGTACTGGTGCTATTATTTCTAAACGTCGTGGACCGGAAAAGGTCATCTTTATTTCAACTATTCTCTTTGCAACAGCGTTTATTGCTGTTTCTGCTGCTCGTTTATTTATTGCATCATAATTCGACCAACCACTTCATTTGAAGTCATTTGTCATGAAACAATCTGTTTTTCAATCATTATCAACTGTCTCACAACGTTTGCGTTCAAACGCACCTGTTGATGAGCAACTTGTCTACATGACAAGTCCAAATCGCACGATTCCGTCATGGGGTCAGATGGGGTATTTCTTCCGTTTGCTTTCAATGCGTGAACGTATGATTGCGTTTTTCGCGCTGTGTCTCATTGTTGTTGGGATTCCTGTATTGATTGTGCGTGGCTATTTTGCAATGACAATGGTTGTGCCGCAGGTGGGTGGTTCGTATACAGAAGGTGTCGTTGGTGCTCCGCAGTATATCAATCCGGTATTGTCTCCGCTATCTGATGTTGATTCAGACGTTGCGCAGCTGATTTTTTCGAGCATTTTTCGATATGACAGCAATCAAACACTGCAACCTGATGTGATTACGAACTACACCATTTCAGACGATAAAAAAACCTACACATTTTTTTTACGACGTGATGTGAAATGGCATGACGGGGAAGCGATGACTGCTGATGATGTGTTATTTACCATTGGTTTGATTCAAGATCCGCTGTATCAAAGTCCGTTGCTTGCGAATTTGAAAGGCGTTACCGCGACAAAGATTGATGATTATTCATTTTCATTAGGCTTGAAAGAACCATTTGCGCCGTTTTTGACAACGCTGACATTTGGTATTTTGCCAAAACATATCTGGTCTGACGTGACTCCACAAACTATGACGGTTAATGAGGCAAATCTTTTGCCGATTGGAAGTGGCATGTACACAATGAAACAAGTGAAAAAGGATCGTGATGGTTTGGTGAAATCAATGGAACTCAGTCAGAATGAAGAGTTTTATGGCACAAAGCCGTATCTCAAAACAGTTCAATTTTCATTTTTTGCTGATGAAGTGACAGCGAGTGCTGCGCTGCAAGATCACAAAGTTGAAGGTTTGGCGTTTTTTCCTGGCACAGATTGGGCGTCGATCAAGAAAAAAAATCGTGATTTAGAGTTGTATCATTTGCGTATCCCGCAATACACTGCCGCATTTTTTAATCAACAAAAATCCGTTCCATTGCAGGAAGGTGCGGTTCGTAAAGCTTTGGCGTTTGCATTGAATAAACAGCAGATCGTGCAAGATGTCTTTGCAGGGAATGCGGAAGTGTTGCACACTCCAATTTTGCCAGGGTATTTAGGATACAACGCGAGTGTTGGGGAATATGCGCAAAATATTCAAGAAAGTATGAAGCTCTTAGAAGAGGCTGGCTGGAAATACCCAGAAGGTCATGATGCATCGTCTGCGGATTTTTTGCCACGTCAAAAAGATGGTAAGTCTCTCGAGCTTTCACTTGTGACTGCAAGTATTCCTGAGTATGAGCAAACGGCAAAAGAATTAGAAGCAGCCTGGAAAGCGATAGGGGTCAAGGTGAATACTACTGTCGCAAGTACAGAAGATATTCAAGCGTCAACAATCAAAAATCGTGAATACGATGTCTTGTTGTTTTCTCAAATCGTTGGGACGGACCCAGATCCGTATCCATATTGGCATAGCTCGCAACAAGAGGCTCCTGGCCTCGGTCTCGCAATTTTCCGTGATCGTGAAACGGATAAGTTGTTAGAAGCAGCTCGTAAGACCACTTCAGATGACGAACGTCGTGATCAATACATGAAATTTCAAGATGAATTAGCGCTCGCTGTTCCAGCAATTTTCTTGTACAACTCAACGTATACGTATGCAATAAACGAAAAGATTGACGGCATTAATCCGACACAATATATTACAACCCCTGCAGATCGTTTTTCTGCGCTGCCACAATGGTACAGCAAGACAGACCGAGTACTGCGAAAATAATTTTTCTTATTTGAGATTTTTTATACCGAGCTTCTTTTGGAGGAGTGAAGCACGGCTCAAACTACCTGTTATTAATCAATTATTCACATTATGAATACAACACAGAACACACCTGGACAATCACGCTTTAGTCGTGATATCCGGAAAAAAACAGACGGTACAGACCGTCAAACAACTCATGTGATGCGCGCCCCAGCTGGCCGCACAAAACCAATTCAACCTGGCGCGCAAGATGCTATTTTAGCACCAGCGGCTCGTCCAGCGCGTCCTGCGGGCAGTGCAAACAGTGGCGGAAATCGCGGTGGTCGCCCACAAGGCGGCGGTCGCGGCGGTAATAACAATAACCGCAGTGGCGGTCGTGGTCGTCGTCCAAAAGGCGTTGATCAAAACATCGCGCGTAATTGGAAAAAACCAGACGAATACAGTACAACCGGTTTGCCGCATGCTGCTGGAACTGCAAAAATCATGAAACCAATCCCATCTGACGGCAAAACCAAATTACGAGTGATCGTGGTTGGTGGCGCTGAAGAAGTAGGACGAAACATGACATTAATCGAATACGGTGAAGATATCATCTTGATCGATTGTGGTTTGCAATTCCCAGAGGAAGAAATGCCAGGAATTGATTATGTCATTCCAAATGTCTCATACCTCAAAGGTAAAGAAAAAAATATCCGTGGTTTAATTATCACTCATGGTCATTATGATCATATTGGTGCGATTCCGCATCTGATGCCAGTGTTGCATAACCCACCAATTTTCTCAGCGCCGTTGTCACTTGGATTGATTGCAAAACGCCAAGACGATTTCTCTCATTTGCCAAAACTTGATTTACGCCAAATTGATATTGATGGTCAATTAAAGCTCGGTCAATTGATCGTTGAATTTGTTCGCATCAATCACAGTATCCCTGATTCACTTGCGATCGTGGTTCGAACTCCAGAAGGCACAGTGTTGCATACTGGCGATTTCAAATTCGATTTGCAGCCAATTGGTGATCAAGTCACAGACTTTGCAAAATTGTCTCGTTTAGGACAAGAAGGTATTTTAGCGTTACTTGGTGATTCAACAAATGCCAGTAAACCAGGACAACAAGTATCAGAAAGTACAATCGGACAAAACATTGAAGACATTATGTCAAAAGCGAAGGGCCGCATTATTGTGGGAACATTCGCGTCTTCTTTAAACCGTGTGCAGCAGTTGCTGTGGAGTGCGGAAAAACTTGGTCGCAAGGTTGTGCTTGAAGGATTTTCAATGAAAACAAACGTTGAAATTGCGAAACAACTTGGCTATTTGACAGTTGATAACAGTACAATTATTAAAGCAGAAGATGCAGAGCGTCTACCGCCAGAAAAATTGTTGATTGTTGGAACTGGTGCGCAAGGTGAAGAAAACGCTTCAATGATGCGTATCGCGCAAGGGGAACATCGATTCTTCAAAGTCCATGCTGGTGATATGGTGATTTTCAGTTCATCAGTCGTCCCTGGAAATGAACGCAGTGTTCAATCATTGAAAGATCTCTTGATTCGCCAAGGTGCGACAGTGATTCATTATCAAATGATGGATGTCCATGCTGGTGGTCACGCGCAAAAAGAAGACATTAAATTGTTATTGCGCATGGTGAATCCGACATATTATATTCCAGTTGAAGGTAACTTGCATTTATTGCATGACAATGGATTAGTGGCTCGTGAATTGGGCTGGGGTGAAGACAAAGTCTTTATCACAAGTAACGGACAAGTGATGGAATTCTTGAACGGTGAAGGCCGTCTCACAGATGAAAAAATTGTCGCTGACTATGTCTTTGTCGATGGTTTGGGTGTCGGTGATATTTCTGAGGTCGTATTGCGAGACCGTCAATTACTATCTGAAGATGGTATGTTAGTTGTCATTGTGACACTTGATGCGCATAACGGAAAAGTGATTGGTGAACCAGATATCATCTCACGTGGATTCGTTTATTCAAAAAACAGTACAGCGTTGATTGAAGATGCGAAAAAGAAAGTGGTTGATATTGTCTCTCCACATTTGAAAGACGAAACACCAAACTCTGCATATATCAAAAATAAATTACGCGATGATCTCGGTCAGTTCTTGTTCGAAAGAACAGAGCGCAAGCCGATGATCCTTCCAGTGATCGTAGAAGTATAAAAACAGACAAAAAGACCCATCGACTTGCTTCCTTGGGTCTTTTTCGACATACTATAGAATATGAAACAACGACTTTTTTCAGGAATACAACCAACCGGCAACCTCCATATTGGGAACTATATTGGCGCGATCTCACAGTGGCTGAAGTTGCAAGAAACACACGAGAGTGTTTTTTCTATTGTTGATTTACATGCCATTACCGTGCATCAAGATCCAGCAGCATTGCGACAATCAATTCGTGAACTTGCGGCGCTGTATATTGCGTGTGGTATCGATCCTGCAAAGTCGATTTTATTTGTACAGTCCGATGTAGCAGCACATACGCAACTTGCCTGGGTGCTAAATACCTTTGCGACAATGGGCGAGCTCGAGCGCATGACACAGTTTAAGGATAAAAAAGGGAAACAAGAGTCGAATAATAACCTCGGCTTATTTTCATATCCTGTTTTAATGGCGGCGGATATTCTATTATATGACACCGCGGTTGTGCCAGTGGGGGATGACCAAAAACAGCACGTTGAATTAACGCGTGATCTCGCGCAACGAATGAATAGTTATTACAATACGGAATTATTTGTTGTACCTGAGCCAATGATTAAGCCGGATGGTGCGCGGATTATGGGTCTTGATGACGCGACGAAAAAAATGAGTAAGTCCGCTTCTTCAGAATGGAACTATATTTCGTTTGCAGACACGCCAGATGTCATTCGCAAAAAAATCATGAAAGCAGTGACAGACTCTGATGAAACATTTGCGATACGCACTGGAGCCGATAAACCAGAGCTGACAAATTTATTGACGATTTATTCAGAACTGACTGGCCGCTCAATTGCTGATATTACTTCCCAGTTTGCAGGTCAAAAATACGGTGATTTTAAAAAACAGATGGCGGAAGATGTTGTGGCATTTATGACTCCAATTCAAGAGAAAATGACCGCGCTCCTGCAAGATGAGGCAACGTTAGATGCGTTATTGCGTGATGGAGCTGACCGGGCGGCAGCGATCGCAAATGAAAAGCTGGAATTTGTCTATAAAACAGTTGGTATCGGTCGATAGATTGATTTTTAGATACAAAAATGCTAGTGTTTTAGCATGATTTCCGCGCGCTCTCTCTTTTATTTTGATTCATATCAATTTGATGCTGCGACAAAAACAGCTTCTTTTGTGTATCGTTATGATGATGAGGTGGTATTAACGGAAACGTTGCGGTTTGAAACGTCTGGTAATAATTGGAATACACCGGCTTTTGATCGGTTGTTATTTTCGCTGCACATCGCGCTCGGCATGAGTTATTGGAAGGCATATTGCCCAAAAGAAATTGTTGTGAATTCTGGAACGCTGTCACCGACAGATGCTGCATTTTGGGAGGCAGTATACACCAAAGGATTAGGTGAGTTTTTTTATCATAATCAGATTGATTTTCACGAACTGGTGCATTTTCCAAGTACAGAAACCGCATCGAATGTGGCGCCTCAGGCTGAGGTTGCTATTTCTGCAGATGCGCTTGTTCCGCTTGGTGGAGGCAAGGATTCACTGACAACCGTCACGTTGCTTGAACGCGCTGGCATTGCGTTTGAAACAGTGAGTCTCGGGCAATACGATGTCATTGAGCAGCAAGTGACATTACTCGGCAGTGTGCATCATCGCGTTCATCGCGTGATTGATCCAGCGTTATTTGCGTTAAACAGTGCCGGAGCATACAACGGACATGTGCCGATTTCAGTGATTTATGCATTTTCAAGTCTTGCAATTGCGGTGTTGAATAACAAAACCGATGTTGTGCTAAGTAATGAAGCGAGTGCGAATGAGGGGAATGTGTCATATCTTGGAGTTGAAGTGAATCATCAATGGAGCAAGAGTGTTGAATTTGAAGACATGCTGTCAGCGTACCTAGCAGAGCACGAGATCCCAGTGCGTTATTTTTCTCTATTGCGCCCACTGCATGAAATTCAGATTGTTGATGTATTTACACAATCTATCGAGCGTTTTCGTGGTGTCTTTACGAGCTGCAACCGCAATTTCACACAAACACAACGTACCAAAGAAGTCGGCGCTTTCGCGTATTGGTGTGGCGAGTGTCCAAAATGTTTGTTTGTCGGGACAATGCTTGCTGCGTCGATTTCTCGCGAGCAGTTGATTGAAATCATTGGAACAAATCCATTGAATAATGCAATAAACCGCGATTGGTTTTTGGAGCTTTTGGGTGTTTCATTATTTAAGCCATTTGAATGTGTCGGCACGCCAGATGAAATGATTGTTGCGTTAGAGCGTATTCGTACAGAGCCAGCGTACGCAAATGATCTATTGGTGGTCGAATATAATCAATTACGCGATCAATTGCCAGTAGAAGATGCTGTGAAAGCGTTGGCGCATATTGGTGATACGAGTCGTATCCCGGCTGCATTCCAAGATTGTATTGAACAAATGAACACGAGTATTCTATGAGTGAACAAATCTATTCCGAAAAACTTGATGCATTTTTTACACAGACTGATGTTGCTGTTGGCGCACAAAAGCGCGTGTTGATTCTTGGAGCAGGACGAGAAGGGCAGGGCGCGGCAATTTTTTTCCGTACGCAATATCCTGACATGGATGTGACAATTGCCGATGAGCAAAAAGTTCGTTTTGCGCTGCCGGGAGTGACTGCATTATTTGGAAAAAAATATCCGGAAACACTCGCAGACTGGGACTTGGTTGTTGTGTCGCCAGGCATTCCACCGCAAACTCCACTGCTTGCAACAGCGCGCTTGATGACAAATGCAACAGCCTTGTTTTTACGAGAGTGTCTCGGGAGTGTTGTGATGGTGACAGGCTCAAAAGGAAAAAGTACTACTTCTGCGTTGATTTATGAAATGCTGATCGCCGGCGGCAAGCAAGCGCACTTTGTTGGGAATATTGGTATCTCTAGTTTGGAAGAGTTAACCGAGCGCAACACAGTTGAAGATATTTTTGTTGTGGAAACAAGCAGCTACCAAGCGCGGTTATTGGATCGCGGTCCTGGCATTGCCGTGCTGACTGAGTTATTTCCCGAGCATATTGATTATCATGGTGGAGTCGAGCAGTATTATCGAGATAAATTGCGTGTCACAACCATGCAGTCTGATCATCAATTAGTGATATATAATGCGCACAATGTTGAATTGCAATCACGTATCGCAGAATCTGTAGCTGAAAAAATGCCTGTCCCGGCAAGCGATACAATGATCGGGGCTCAGCTGATCGGAGAAAATATTCATTTTGACGGCGAGTTGATTACTGACCGCGCGGTGTGTAAGTTGCTCGGCAAGCACAACACAGAAAATATTTTACTCGCAGTGACAGCTGCAAAACAGTTGCGTGTGGAGAACGAAGCGATTGCAGAAGCATTGTCGACATTCAAGCCATTGCCACATCGATTAGAGCTGATTGGAACGTACAAAGGCGTGACATTTGTGAATGACTCATTGGCGACAACACCGGAAGCGACACTCGCTGCGTTACAATCGATTGAGAATGTGCAGACAATCTTTTTAGGAGGCTTGGATCGGGGATATGAATTTACAGAACTGATTGCTGAGTTGAAACGTCGAGAAATAAAAAATATTATTTTGTTTCCAGATTCTGGCAAGACCATTCGAGATCAATGGGGAGAGGTTGTCTATGGAACGCAGTTTTTTGAAACCGAATCAATGCGTGATGCGGTGGAATTTGCATATACAAACACGCCGTCTGATGGTGTTGCGTTATTGTCGTGCGCCGCGCCGAGTTATTCAATATTCAAAAATTACGAAGATCGGGGAGATCAGTTTCGAGCAGCAGTGGAAGAGCTTGGAGTATAGTCGCGCGATTATTGGAACAACGATTGACCAGTCATTTCGGCTGGTTTTTCGATTTGGAGAATTTCAAGAATGGTTGGCGTAACATCTTGTAAGCTGCCTCCGGCTTTGAGTGTGCGATTTTTGAGTCCATCATTCACAATAACAAACGGGATTTTGTTTGCGGTGTGTTGGGTGTGTGGAGTTGCATCACCATGCTTCATTGCTTCTGCGTTGCCATGATCCGCTGTGATGATGAGTGTTCCGCCAGCTGCCAGCACCGCGTCACTGATGGTTTTGATTGCAGCGTCAACGGTTTCAATGCCGCGAATTGTTGCGTCATAGTTTCCAGTGTGACCAACCATGTCAGCGTTGCAAATATTGGTGATAATGATGTCGTATGCATTTGCGCTGACTTGCTCCGCGATGTCGCTCGCAATTTCACGAGCCTTCATCTCTGGCGCGAGATCAAAGGTTGCAACAGCGTCTGAAGGAATGAGTTCGCGGGTTTCTCCGTTGACCGCATCTTCACGCATCCCGTTAAAAATTTTGGTGACATACGCCCATTTTTCTGTTTCAGTAATGCGATATTGGGTGAGCTCGGCGCGTGAAAGTACATCAGGCAAAATGTTTTCTAAAGCGGTTTCTGTGCGGTCAAAGGCTGCTGGGGCGGGCATGGTTTCGTAATAGGGAAAGGTTGCGACATATTGGATAGTAGGTGCATCTCCACGATCAAAACCACCAAAGTCCGGTTCGATTAAAGCTTGAGTAATTTCAATTTCACGATCAACACGGTAATTAAAATTGATTACAGCGTCACCGGCACGGATCACTCCATCTGCATCAATAATTGTTGGTTCAATAAACTCATCTGTTTCATTAAGGGCTCGAGCTTGGGCAATCGCATCTTCAATTGAATCAGCGCTGCGGCCACGGCCATGCACAAGCAGGTTGTAGGCGCGCTCCACTCGGTCCCAATTGTGGTCACGGTCCATTGCCCAGTAGCGTCCTTGCAGTGTCGCAATGCGTCCAACGCCGGCTTCGCTCATGACTTCTTGTAAGCGTGCAATATGTTCTGGAAGGGAAGTGCTTGGGGTGTCGCGCCCATCTGCAAAGACATGCACCATCACTTGGTTTTTTGAAAGCCCTGCCGCGGCCGCCGCTCGAATAAGCGCATGACACAACGCGTCATATGAATGCACTCCTGCATTCGAAAGCAAGCCCATCAGATGCAGTGTCGCGCCTGTTTGTTTTGCGTGCGCGATCGCATCGGCAAAGGCTGGCAGTTCGAAAGCAGCCCCACTTTCAATCGCAGCGGTCACACGCATTTGCGGCAACAGAACATTTCTCCCAGCGCTTATAATCAAATGTCCCATTTCCGTTGACCCTTGATGACCAGATGTGAGCCCAATTGCAGTTCCAGACGCTTCAATCGGTGTCCATGGATAATCCGCCATCAGCCGATCAATGGTCGGTGTCGACGCATTGGCAATAGCATTATGTGGAGAATCTGGAGCAAGTCCCCAGCCATCAAGAATTGCGAGAACAAGTGGAGTAGAGCGCTTCATGAAAATGAGTGAAGGAAATTATTGTCGAATCAATGCGAGCACTTCGTCAGTTTTTTCTTTGCATACTGCAGCGGAGGTGGCTTCGAGATTCAAGCGCAATTTTGGTTCTGTGTTACTGCCGCGAACATTAAACCAAAAGTCGGGGTAGGTGATGGTAATACCATCCATTTCATCAACGCTGTCCGCAGCCGCTCCATAGACTTCTTTCACGCGAGCCATCGCAGCGTCTTTGTCTTCAACGATTGAATTGATTTCGCCAGAGTGGATATATTTGCGATATGGCGCAACTTGAGCGTCAATCGTTCCTTCGCCGTTGCTGAATCGCTCGAGCAGTTTTAACAAGACAATCACTGGAGTTTCAAATGTTCCAAGCTCGGTACGAACAAATAAATGTCCAGAGCTTTCGCCAGCAAAGACGGCGTCTTCCGCAATCGCTGTGGCTTTAATAAATGAGTGTCCAACGCGTGTGACAACCGGGCGACCACCAGCTGCGACGATCATGTCACGAGTGATTTTACCTGGACGAATGTCATAGCAAATTGTTGCACCTGGATGCTCGGCGAGCATAATTTCTGCCATCAGTCCGCGAACAATCGCTGGAGCGATCATTGTGCCAGTGTTGTCGAAAAAGAAAATGCGATCACCATCGCCATCAGTAGCAACGCCAAAGTCTGCGCCGTGTTCACGAATCGCGGCTTCTAATTGTGCGTTGTTCGCTTCATGGAATGGGTCCGCTTCGTGAGACGGAAAGCTACCATCGAGTTCTGTGTTGAGTTCAATCACTTCGCACGGAAGTTTTGCAAAGGTGGCTTTGAGGTAGGTTGCGCCCATGGCATTAGCTGCGTCGATGACCACTTTCAATGGTTTTACGCGTTGTGTTACTGCGTCGTGTCCGCCACAAAAATCAAATGCAAAATCAACATCACGTTCTACGATATCTGTTTTTTCAGTGACTGTGCCAAAAGCATCTTCTGCGACAGGGGGGAACTCTGTTTCAAGCGCCATATCACGAATTTCAAATAATCCAGAATCAGATCCAACTGGCATTGCGCCACGACGGACAATTTTAATGCCGTTGTCTTTTCCTGGGTTGTGAGATGCAGTGACCATGACTCCAGCATCAACGCCTTCACTGGCAACGCCGAAATAAAAGGCTGGTGTGCTGACTAAACCGAAGTCAACGACGTTTGCGCCTTCGGAACATAAGCCTTCAAGGACACGAGCGTGAAGGGTAGGGGAGGAGAGGCGCATGTCACGGCCAAGAGCGATCGTGATGGTTTCGAGGTTGGCGTCTTTTTTCAAAAATCGGACAGTTGCACGAGCAGTGCGATACGCAAGGTCATCAGTGAGTTCAGTTCCGTATTCGCCACGAATATCGTAGGCTTTAAAAATTTCCTTCATAGTATTTTCAAAGATAGAAGATTAGTAGATACACAAAAAGTGTAGCATTTTTTAACAAAAAGACACAGCAGAGGGATTGGTGTCGCTGTTTCGGCCCCACGATAAGAATATTGACAAAAAGCTATTTTTATGATATAATATTTCTCGCTTGGAGTCGCAGATCTGATCGCTTAAGCCGCTCGCTCTCACAAGGCATAGCGGTCGTGAGCACAGAAAACGATATTCAAGTAACCACCGGGTTAATTCACTGTTCCTGGGTAGTCGTGTTTCGAGGGAAGGCATGACTATAACAATGCTTCGGCATCGTCAGTGAAATTTCAGGAGGAATCATGAGTTGATGATATTGCGGGGGAAAATCCGCCAAAACGCCTCGGTTATACGCAAGTGTAATCGGGGCACTTTTTTATTATAAACAAAAAAGCAGCGAGTTCACATGTACGAGACTCTTTGTGGTAACTAGTCTGTTTTTCGAATAATCGTCACCAAATTCTGCCCTTTGCGGCGAGGGACGTGTAAACCATGGAGTTCATAATACTGCTGCACAAGCGTCAATTCCGGAGTCTTTTTCACTAATTGTTTGAGTTCTCGTTTGGTGAATGCATGGTAATATCGCTCTGCCAGCACCTCACGTTGCGCATTTTTCCATGGAACTAAGACATCTCGCCAGCCATATTGCCGCTTTCCATTAAAACGCGCTTTGACCGAATTCCAGCGCAGTCGCCAAAACCGGGGTTGTAATAAGTTCCAATTGAGTAGCATGATTGTTCCGCCAGCTTTCACCACTCGCGCCATGTCAGACAGTGCTCGCAGACGCGTTGCTTCGTCCGGTAAATGATGAAAACTCGCGACGGCAATGATGTGATCAAATGCGCCGTCTTCAAAGGGGAGCGACTGCATGTCCGCAACATGAAATTCCTTCCCTGGAAACTCTTTTCGACTGCGTTCAATCATTTGCTCGCTCAAATCCACACCAATGTAATTCACCTTGCAATCATCGCAAATTTCGGCTACTCTTCCACCTCCGCAGCCGATATCCAGGAGTGTCTCACCCGGCCGGACAGTGTGCTCAATCAAAAACCGAACTTCTTCCCATTGCCGAGAGCGGGTATCAGCAAAATGATCCGCGATCGCGTTATAGGCGTCTCGAACTTCTGCGACAACTGATTGTGCAAACGCATCTTTTGACATAGTCTTACACTACAATGCAAAACCCAATTCATCAAATCGTTCTGCGCGCCATTGACCAAAAAGTCACTGTTGATGCGCAATTAAAAAAAATTAAAGGTGCTGTTGCCAAGGAGTTTGGTATTACTGTTGTTCGCAATTCTGAATTGATTCGCGCCTACAAAGAGTTGATTGATTCTGGCGAGGCGCAATTTGATCAAACCATGTGGACGCTGTTTTCAAAGCGCAAAATTCGAAACCTCAGTGGTGTTGCGGTGATTACCGTTTTGACGAAGCCGTATTTTTGCCCTGGTCGCTGTGTCTATTGCCCAACAGAAGCGCGCATGCCGAAATCGTATTTGGCGAATGAACCGGGAGCTGCTCGAGCCCTGCGACATGAATTTGATCCATATGATCAAGTGTCAGCGCGTTTGAAATCCCTCGCGGTCAACGGCCATTCAACCGATAAATGTGAATTAATCGTTCTTGGTGGAACGTGGACAGTCTACCCAAAGGATTATCAGGAGTGGTTTATTAAACGCTGTTTTGATGCTTTTAACGAAGATCCAAAAGAGGAAGCTCAAGTTCCGACAAAAGATTTGGATGCCGCGAAAACAAAAAATGAAACAGCACCACATCGGGTGATTGGCTTAACGCTTGAAACTCGCCCAGATCATGTCACGAAAGATGAAGTGAAGCGTTTACGCTGGCTCGGTTGCACACGCGTGCAAATTGGCGTGCAAACAACTGATCAAACAGTGCTGGATCTCACAAAACGTGATCAAACAAATGAACAGGTGATTCGGGCAACGCGGCTGTTGAAAGAAGCGGGCCTGAAAATTTCGCATCATTATATGCAGGCGCTTCCAGGTGCGACAGTGGAATCTGACATTCAAACAATCAAAGATGCGTTTTTGACGCCCGATTATCAACCAGACCATGTGAAAATTTATCCGACCGTGGTGGTGAAGACTGCGCTGCTCTATCAATGGTGGAAAGAAGGGAAGTACACGCCGTATACCGAGGAAGAGTTGGTCTATTTATTATTAGAAATCAATAAACTGTTTCCAGAATGGGTGCGGGTTGAACGCCTGATTCGGGATATTCCGTCTGAATCGATTTTTGCGGGCAACAAAAAAACGAACCTCAGGCAAATTATTGAAAAGGATGGGCCGATTAGTCGCGATATTCGCGCGCGTGAGCCACATAATGCTGAGCCAGTAACACTCGACGATTTGGATTTGGTGGTGCGTGAATATGAAGCCTCTGGCGGAACAGAGTATTTTATTTCGTATGAATCGAAAGATCGGAAAACGCTCTACGCGTTCACTCGGTTGCGTTTGCAACAGATCGAAAAACATTGGTATGAAGCGTTGCAAGACACGGCGCTGATTCGCGAAGTGCATACCTACGGAAAACTGCAGCCGATTACAAAAGAAGGGGCGCAAGGGGAAGCTGTGCAACATATTGGCATGGGAACGCGCCTCATTGAAGAAGCAGAGCGCATCGCCCGCGAGCATGGCTACAAGCGTGTCGCGATTATTGCCGGCATTGGCGTGCGTGAATATTTCAAACAGAAGCTTGGATATCGATTGGAAGACGAGTACATGGTGAAGGATGTGTAATCCTGAGGTTTGATTTTTTTCAAAAACCGTGCTATACTGTTTTACGAAATGAAAAAACGTATTGCATCAATTCCTGCTACACTTTTTTTACAAGACGGTCATCGTTTTACCGGACAGGGCTTCGGCTCCCAAAAAAATACAGATGGCGAAGTCGTTTTCGCAACCGGCATGGTCGGATATCCTGAATCGTTTACTGACCCCTCCTTTGAGGGTCAAATTTTTGTTGCAACCTTTCCGTTAATGGGAAATTACGGTGTTCCTGAACATCCGTTTGAATCAGACGCGGTACATATTCGTGCTGTTGTTTGTCAGCAATATACTGAAGACTATTCACATCCGCATGCAAAGCAGTCTTTAAGTGATTGGCTTGCAGACAACGATATTCCTGGTATTTCCGGCATTGATACACGGGCACTCACTCAGCATTTGCGCGAAACAGGAAACCAAGTTGGTGTGATTGTGTTTGGAAACAATCCAAAAAAACCAGACTTTAAGAAGATTGTTGATCCGAATACGTTGAATTTGGTTGATGTGGTTTCTCCAAAAGAGGTGCAAGAATACAATATGCAAAACGCAGAAACCAAAATCCTATTGGTTGATTGCGGAATGAAAAATAATATTTTGCAAGAATTTTTGAAGCGTGACGTTGGCGTGAAACGTGTGCCGTGGAATTATGATTACCGGGCAGAGCTGAAAGATTTTGATGGATTGTTTGTGAGTAACGGTCCTGGAGATCCAGCGACACTCACTGAAACAGTTGGGTATTTGCGGGATGCAATGAAAACAGGATTGCCAATTTTCGGAATTTGTCTCGGCAGTCAGTTAATGGGTCTCGCGTCAGGAGCAAAAACATATAAATTAAAATACGGTCATCGCAGCCAAAATCAACCATGTATCGATACAACAACTGGTCGATGTTATCTCACAACTCAAAATCATGGATTTGCAGTTGATGAAAAAACCTTGAAAAAAGATTGGAATGTCTGGTTTTATAATGCGAATGATGGCAGTGTGGAAGGTATTTACCACAAAACAAAACCGTTTATTTCTGTGCAATTTCATCCAGAAAGCACACCGGGTCCAGAAGACACAACATTTTTGTTTGATGAATTTTTGAAACGTATTCGATAATCGCCTATGACCATCCCAAAAAAATTTCAAGGACAACGCACAATGAAAAAGGGGCAAAAAGCCTTGATCCTCGGTTCTGGGGGGTTAAAAATTGGACAAGCCGGCGAGTTTGATTATTCTGGCTCACAATGTATTAAGGCATTGAAAGAAGAGGGAATTGCGACAGTACTCGTCAATCCGAATATCGCGACAGTGCAAACGAATGATGACATGGCAGACCGTGTCTATTTTTTGCCACTGACTGTCGACGTTGTCACTGAGGTGATTGAAAAAGAAAAACCAGATGTATTGTTGCTGTCTTTTGGTGGGCAAACAGCGTTGAATTTAGGACTTGCCTTAGAGGATGCGGGCGTTTTGAAAAAACATAAAGTGAAAATTCTGGGCACACCAACGTCAGCGATTCGAATGACGGAAGATCGTGATTTGTTTGCGCAAGAGCTGCGAAAAATCGGTGTTGATGTCGCGGAAAGTTATGCTGTCACGAACATTGAAGATGGAAAAAAAGCCGCAAAAAAATTAGGGTATCCGGTGATGATTCGAGCGGCATTTGCACTTGGCGGGAAAGGATCGGGTCGTGTGAATTCAGAGCCGGAGCTCATTACAATGTTGCAAGAAGGTTTTGCAAATGTGCCGCAAATTTTGGTTGAAGAATATTTGAAAGGTTGGAAAGAAATTGAATACGAAGTTGTGCGAGATGCGGCGGACAATTGCGTGACAGTGTGTAACATGGAAAATTTTGACGCAATGGGCGTCCACACTGGCGAGAGTATTGTGATCGCACCATCGCAAACATTGTCGAACCGCGAATATCAAATGTTGCGCACGGTCGCGCAAAAAGTGGTGCGTCATTTAGGTGTCGTTGGTGAATGTAACATTCAATATGCTCTCAATGCAGTAACTGGTGAATATCGCGTGATTGAAGTGAACGCCCGTTTGTCTCGCTCTTCTGCACTTGCCAGTAAAGCAACAGGCTATCCGCTCGCGTGGGTTGCGGCAAAAATCGGTCTTGGCTATACATTGCCAGAAATCAAAAACGCCATGACTGGCGTGACATCCGCAGCGTTTGAACCAGCGCTTGATTACGTGGTGATTAAAATGCCACGCTGGGATTTGCAAAAATTTAAAGCCAGTAGTCGTCGGATTGGAACAGAAATGAAATCCGTCGGGGAAGTGATGGCAATTGGCCGAACCTTTGAAGAAGCACTGCAAAAAGCGATTCGCAGTATTAGTATTGGCGCAGACGGCCTCACAAGTCATCCACATGAGATTGATCGTCCATTTGATGAAATTGAATTTCCAACTGATCGACGGCTGTATGCGATTGCAGACGCGCTGCTCGCAGGCACAGATGTTGCGAAAATCAACAAGTTGTCAGATATCGATCCGTGGTTTTTGAATGGTTTGAAACGGATTGTTGATGTGCACAAACAGCTCAAGAGCGCAAAAGTGCTGACGCCTGAATTACTCAAAACAGCCAAGCAGCACGGTTTTTCAGATAAACAGATCGGTGGATTTTTCAAACAATCTGCAGATGACATTCGAGCGCTTCGAAAAAAGAAAGGCATTGTGCCAGTTGTGAAGCGGATTGATACACTCGCTGGTGAGTTCCCGGCGCAAAGTAACTATTTGTACATGACCTATCATGGCACAGAGAATGATGTTGTTGCAGGTTCAAAAGATGCGGTCATGGTTCTTGGTGGGGGAAGTTATCGCATCGGTTCATCAGTCGAGTTTGATTGGTGTTCTGTTGAAGCGATTAAAGCGATCCAAAGCAAAAAACGCCAAGCGATTATGGTCAACTGTAATCCAGAGACAGTATCAACGGATTATGATATGTGTGACCGATTGTATTTTGAGGAACTGACACTTGAGCGCGTGCTTGATATTCATGATGTTGAAAAACCAGCTGGTGTGATTGTTTCAATGGGTGGGCAAATTCCAAACAACCTTGCGATGCCATTGATGGAACGCAAAGTGAAAATTTTGGGAACAGATCCGCACAACATTGATCGAGCGGAAGATCGCAAAAAATTCTCACAATTACTTGATCGATTAAATGTCGTGCAACCGGAATGGAAAGAACTTGCCGCACTGTCTGACGCAAAAGCCTTCGCAAAACGGGTTGGGTATCCGGTCTTGATTCGTCCGTCATATGTATTGTCTGGTGCTGCAATGAACATTGCGCATAACGAAGATGCGCTCACGCAATTTTTGAAAGAAGCGGCTGATGTCTCAAAAGAGCATCCAGTCGTGATTACAAAATTCATGGAAGATGCGCGTGAAATCGAAATTGATGGTGTTGCGCAAAATGGTGAATTGGTGATTTACGCGCTGACAGAACACGTTGAAAATGCTGGTGTACATTCTGGTGATGCGACTATTGCAACTCCGCCACAAAAATCATATCTCGAAACTGTCCGTCGAATGAAACATGTGACGCGAGAAATTATCGCGCAATTAGAAATCACCGGTCCATTCAATATTCAATTTCTTGCAAAACGCAATGAAATTTCGGTGATTGAGTTGAATTTGCGCGCTAGTCGCAGTATGCCATTTGTGAGTAAAGCGACGAAGTATCCGATGATTCAAATGGCGACTCGAGCCATGCTCGGAGATGACATCCATGGCAATTACAATACACTCGATGTGGATTATGTTGTTGTGAAAGCACCACAGTTTTCGTATTCTCGTATTAAAGGTGCAGATCCAGTGCTGTATGTGGAAATGGGTTCAACTGGTGAGGTTGCAACATTCGGTCGGTATTATCGTGAGGCAGTGCTCAAGTCATTGCTCGCGGCAGATTTCCGGATTCCAAAAAAGAATGTCTTGCTGTCGATTGGTGGCGATAAAGCCAAACAAGAGCTCGCGCCGTATATTAAAAAGCTTCACAAAATGGGCTTGCATCTCTATGCGACAAAACATACCGCGCAATTTATTCGCTATGATTTAGGGTTGCCAGTCACTGAAGTTGCGAAAATGTCTGAGCGCGCAACAGATAATACATTGTCATTGATTCAAGATGGCGGCGTGGATTGTATCTTCAATATTCCGACGATTGATCCATCAACAGATGATTTGAGTAACGGCTTTTTGATGCGTCGCGCGGCGATTGATCATAACGTGCAATTGATTGCCAATATGCAATTGACCAAGACGGTGATTATGGCGCTGTATGATTTATATACCGGGGAGTACACATTAGAAGTGAAAGCCTGGGATGAATACGTGCGGCCAACTAAATAATATCTGAATACTATGAATACACGCAGTCTTATTTCAATCACAGATTTGGACCGCTCTGGCATTGAAGCGATTTTGAACGACGCTGCGCTGTTCGCTGAAAAGGGTATTCCGTTTGAATTTTCAGACCGCGCAATGATTGTGGCGAGTCTCTTTTTCGAAGCGTCCACTCGCACTCGGCTTTCATTTGAAACAGCGGCGAATCGTTTAGGTGCGCGGGTTGTTGGTTTTGATAGCCCTGAAAATACATCATTTTCCCAAAAAGGAGAAAGTCTTGAAGATACTATTCGGATGATTGATGCGTATGCTGATCTGATTGTGATCCGTCACCCAGAGACAAGCGCTCTGCAAATCGCGGCTGATATTGCAACGCATCCAGTGATCAATGCTGGGAATGGAGCAGGCGAGCATCCAACACAGACATTGATTGATTTGTATACAATCAAACAATTATTTGGAAAGATTGATGGTTTAACTGTTGCGATCGTTGGTGATTTACAGTTTGGTCGTGTCCCGCACTCGCTTGCGCAAGCGTTGACTGTGTTTGATGATGTGAAACAAATTTGGGTTGCGCCGTCACAGTTGCCAATGCCGGAACATGTGCGAACTGCAGTTGAAGCAACGGGCGCGCATATTGAAATGACAACAGACATTCAACATGCACTCAACACTGCTGATGTGGTCTATATGACACGCGTCCAAAAAGAGCGGTTTGAAGATAGTGCTGAATATGAGGCGTTGAAAGATGCCTATATTTTGACACCAGAATTATTGGCAACCGCAAAACCGACAATGAAAATTTTGCATGCACTGCCGCGGCTTTATGAATTACCGACAGCCGTTGACGCGACGCCACATGCGGCGTATTTCGAGCAAGCGGCGAATGCAGTTGTTGTCCGAGCGGCGTTGATGCGCTCTATCCTTAATGCGTAATACTATGATGACTATTCCTGGAGTGATTGATGTGCACGTTCATTTTCGTGTACCTGGCGGGGAACACAAAGAAGATTGGAGTCACGGAACGCAAGCGGCATATGCGGGCGGAGTGGTGTATGTGTGCGACATGCCGAACACAACACCGGCGATTACGACAGCGGCTGGTGTGCGAGATAAGGCGATGGAAATTGATCGCACCGCACCACATGCAATTGCGCATGGTTTATATATTGGAGCAACAGAAGATAATTTGGAAGAAATTCAAGCGGCTGATCGTGATGGTTTGATTTGTGGTGTGAAGGTCTATTTTGGAACATCGACGGGGCATCTGACAATGAATAGTCTGCCGGCGCTGCGTGCTCTGATGGAGGCGCGTCTTGGTGTGCCGATTGTGATTCACGCAGAAGATGATGCAGTGATCGCAGCTGCTCGAGCGGCGTATGAAGCAGAGCATGGAGCAATTACTGATATTGCAGCGCACAGTGATATCCGCTCACGCGATGCGGCGGTCAGTGCTCTGGAAACGATTCTTGCCTTGGTGAAAGAAACAGCCGCGACCAATGTGCATATTACCCATATTTCAACAGCGCAGGAGGTCGAGTTGATTCGCGCTGCAAAGCAGGCGGGTCTATCAGTGACATGTGATGTCACGCCACATCATTTGACGTTTACTGTTGCTGATTATGCGCAACACGGCACACGGATTCGATGTAACCCACCAATTCGTGAACAAGCAGACGTTGATGCACTGTGGGAAGGATTGCGTGATGGAACAATTGATATTGTCGCATCCGATCACGCGCCGCACACACTCGAAGAAAAAGCCGCAACCGAGTATGACGCGATTCCATCTGGTGTTCCTGGTGTGCAAACCTTGCTTCCTGTGTTAGTTGATGGAGTATTGAGTGACAAATTATCGTGGGAGAAATTGGTTGCAGTGACAAGCACGAACCCAAGTCAACGTTTTCAGATTCCGGTGCGCGGAGAAGTGGTGATTGATACAGAGGCTGTAACGCAGATTCAAGACAGCGACCAACAATCACTGTGTGGTTGGACGCCGCTGTCTGGCATGACGCTGCGTGGTGCGATTATTTCAACATCGATTGATGGTGCGTTGTATTATCAGGTCTAGCGTTGATTTACTGCTGAAAAAGCGGTAGTATTTGTAATAATAACATCGTGTATGTATAAACTGCTTTTCCCACTCTTACAACAAATTGACCCAGAAGTGCTGCATAACGGTGCGCGTGATCTTGCGCGGATTGCCGGCAAAACGCCACTCAAAGGTCTTGTGTCAGCGTTGTATCGCTTCGAAGATGAGCGCTTGCGGCAAGAATATTTTGGGCTGACATTTCAAAACCCTGTTGGTCTAGCGGCTGGCTTTGATAAATATGGTGCATTTATTGATATTGTGCCAAGTCTCGGATTTGGGTTCATGGAGCTTGGGAGTATTTCCGCGCAACCACGTCTTGGCAATCCGCAGCCGCGTTTGTTTCGATTACCAAAAGATCACGCCATTATTAATCGTATGGGCTTGAATAACGACGGTGCTGAAGCAACGAAGAACATGTTGCTCAAACGCGCAGGTGATCGACCAGTGCCACTGGGTATTAGTATTGTCAAAACTCATGACCCAAACATTTTGGGGGATGCGGCGGTGGCAGATTTTGTAAAATCATATACGCAACTCGCGCCGCTGGCTGACTACCTTGCATTGAATATTAGTTGCCCAAATACTTTGGAAGGCAAAACGTTTGAAGATCCACAAGCACTTGAGCAATTATTGCAGGGTATTGCGACAGCAAAAGAACAATTACAAGCAGAGCATCAACATGTTCCGCCGCTTTTTGTGAAAATATCACCAGATCGGACAGATAGTGAGCTCGTGCATTTGATTGAAGTTTGCAAACGGTTTGCGGTTGATGGATATATTTTAACAAACACCACGACAACACGAGATAATCTGCAAACACCGCAAGTGAAATTGCATGAGATCGGGATGGGAGGATTATCTGGCGCGCCGTTATTTGAGCGTTCATTGCGCATGATTCAAATGGTGCGAACTATTGCGCCGTCTGCCTTTATTGTTGGAGTGGGTGGTGTGCAATCAGCGGCAGATGCCTATGCGATGATTTGTGCTGGTGCATCATTGATTCAAATCTATACAGGTTTGATTTATCATGGCCCGGCACTTGTGAAACAGATTAATCAAGGAGTCTTGCGTCATTTAGAAAGCGATGGTTTTGCAACGCTTTCTGATGCAATTGGTTCAAAAAAAATGCACGCATAACGATTATGATGACAACACTTTCATTTCAAGAAAAAACCCAGAAACAATGGGACGCCGGAAAATTTTTGTGCGTTGGTTTGGATATGCACGAGTATCTATTAAAAGATATTGCCGGAGATACAGTGTCCGAGCGGATGGTGCAATTTGCCGAAAAGGTGATTGCAGAAACGTCTGCGGTTGCACATTCATATAAAATCAATACAGCATTTTTTGAGGCGTATGGAAGCGAAGGGATTCGCGCGTTAGAGCGTGTGTGTGAACGCGTGCGTGCGCTTGCTCCGGATTGCCCGATTATTCTTGATGCAAAGCGTGGTGATATCGGCTCTACCAACGATGGGTATGTACGATTTGCTTTTACGGTGTGTGGCGCAGACGCGATTACAGTGCATCCATATATGGGACAAGAATCGCTCACCCCATTTTTAGATCAAACAGACAAAGGTGTGATTGTCTTGTGTCGCACATCGAACCCGGGTGCGGCGGAATTTCAAAACCAAGCTGTTGGAGATGACGGACAGTCATTGTATTTGGAAGTTGCAACTCGTGTGGCTGAGGGGTGGAATGCGAATAATAATTGTTGGCTCGTGGTTGGAGCGACAGTTCCGCAGGAGTGTGCGCAGATTCGAAAAGCCTGTCCAGATATTCCGTTCCTGATTCCAGGAGTTGGCGCGCAAGGTGGAGATCTTGAGGCGACAGTCAAAGCGGCTCGTTGTGCGGATGGCGCTGGTTTTGTGATTTCAGTTTCACGTGCCATTTTGGAAGCACCTGATATGCGCGCGATCGCAGAAGACTATAACGCACAGATTCAAACAATTTTACATCAATAATATTTTTTTATGACAACACAAGAACGTATCGCAGAAATTTTACTCAACGTCGGCGCTGTAACATTAAATGTTGCCGAGCCATTTACCTATAGCTCTGGAATGCGGAGTCCAATTTATTGTGATAACCGTTTGTTGATTTCACACCCACAAGAGCGGCAAGAGGTGATTCAAGCATTTTTGGAAGTATTAGAAAAAGAAGGCGTTGATGCAGATGTAATTGCTGGAACAGCAACTGCTGGAATTCCACACGCAGCGTGGATTGCGCAAGCGCTTGATAAGCCAATGATTTATATTCGGGATAAAGCCAAGGGGCATGGAAAAGGAAATCAAATTGAAGGCTTGGTCAGTGAAGGGGCGAGTGCGGTGATTATTGAGGATTTGATTAGTACTGGTGGGAGTAGTATTCGAGCAGCGATTGCAGCGCGTGAAGCTGGTTTTATTGTGAGCGATATCGTGGCAATTTTTACGTATGAATTTGAAGCAGGATTGCGTGCGTTCGCAGATGAGCATGTGCGCGTTCACACGTTGTCGAATTTTTCAACCTTGATTCATGTAGCAAAAGCCAAAGGCGCGCTCACAGACGAAGAGGTCGAAAAAGCGCTGGAATGGAACGCGGATCCAGCTGGTTGGGGGAAAAAGATGGGATTGAAATAAACCCATTCGATCCAATCGTTACGCAATCAAATCGCTGAATTTCATGACGCGGGTTTGCTGTGTGTCAGCATCGATTGTAATGATCCATACAATGTGAGGGTGTTTAAAGCCAGTTTGAAAAAAATCAACACATTCGTCACACATTTTGACAAGGCCGTCGTAGTCACGGTCTGGTCGCATATTTGATAACACAAGAACAGCGACAATATCTTCAAAGGTTCCGTCTGACAGAGCAGCGAGCGCGGCAACCCGTTCTGCGCAGTAGCGGTGTGGGGTTTCTCCTGGAATGAGTTTCCAGTTTGCGCCTTTATAGAGGTGAGTGCCTCCTGTTTCTGATTGAGTTAACACAGCAGCTCCGACCTGACGAGAAGCGTGTTGGGCAAATTGTCGTGCACTGGTTGCAACGGCAAGCATATCAGCGACGTGGGCTTGAATTTGCTCTGGGAGTTGTTGTAATGCAGTGTTGTCCATATGAAATTTGCAATTGTGTTGATTATACGCAGTTTTTTGCTCGCGTCAATATATTGAATAGAAAAAGGGGCAAATACTACAAAGGCACCGATGATTTTCGATGTTTGAAGTATCTACCATGAGCGAGCATCGATGCGGTGATGTCAGTCCGACAGCACTTTGTCGATTACCTGCTCAACCCGCTTGAGACTTGAGGCAACCTGAATGCGGTCGATGTCAGCACGGTCAACCGTGCCGAGCCAGGCCATGACTCGCAAGAGCCATGTGACCGGATACCACATCCGGCCGACCAGGATGATCGGCTTGTCACGATGCCCATTTACCGCCTGCACATGCTGCAGGAAGTAGGCGACTTCGAGCAAGCTGCCGATGCCGCCCCCCAAGACCACGAACGCTGCGCAGAGCTGGAGCATCAGCTCCAGGCGCGAGCCGAAGTCGGGTGCGTGCAGGGTCTCGTCCAGGTGTGGATTCGCGGGCTCGTGAAAGCCCAGGCAGGTGATCCGGATTCCGACAGACTTCTGCGCCGCTGCATCCCGTCGATTGTTGCAAAATGCTTCCTGGGCAAGGTCGACCATGCCTGGACAACCGCCGCTAAGCATTGATACCTGACGGCGCGCCAAGAGCTTTCCAAGTGCCTTGGCAAATACGTCACCGTAGAGCCAGTGGAGCCACGGCGCCTTGTCGGAATCGCGGGCGCTGCCGAACACGCCGATGAACGGCGCGGCATTTTGCGCCAGCTCACGCGCCAGCGCCTTGGTGGCAGCCGCAAACTCGCCCGCCTCCCGTTCCCAGCGGACAGAGGAGGTTTCGAGAGCAGGAACGGTGTTGAGGTCGGACATGGTGTCTCTCCATCTCTGCTTTACTGAAAGCAGTTCTTGTTGTTGATGATCACGCTTTCGATATCTCTATCTCAGCGCTTTTTTATCCCTGAATTCAGTATTTCAGGTGCAAAAAAGCCGCTGAGAAAGCGGCTAAGGTGTTGGTTTTTGGGGACGTTTCACCCCAGTTGCATCGACAGTCTGTTTTTGGGTGTGATATGTAGGATTGTTCATTTTTCGCAATGATTAGCAAAATGCTAGATGAAACCGGAAGAAATATAGCGTAGATTTGCGCATTTGTCAAGAATGATATTTTAGGTTACAGTCGGTGCCAGAGAAGCGTGAACACGTCCTGTGTTCAGCTGCTTTTGGACACTTCATTGACCTGCGGAGGGCGTCATGAGTCAACCTATTGTCGATCGCAAGCCTGGCGACTTCAGCTTCATCTACCCGACGGGGATCATTGGTGAAGAGCTGCCTCGGTTCACCGTTGAAGACAAGGTCTTTCCCATTAAAGCGTTCTTCAACTGGGACATTGGTGCAGCCTGCGTTGCTGGCGCTCAAGGGGGCTTTCCCTTGGTGCGACCGGTTGACTACGAAGCTGCTGTCGCTGAGTGGCATCGTCGGTTTCCCGGGAAGGCATTGCCGCGGACCTTTGCGGAGCTCGCTGTTCTTCGTGGTGAGTCTGGTGATCACCGCTGGGGCTTGGCGCGGACACTTCGGAGGAGCGAGGAGAACAAGTCCGTCGGACCACGGAAACCCTCCGGAACCGCGCTGCAGCGTTGCAGTTGTAGCGACGAATCGCGACCCTGCATGGAGTGACCCCGTCTTTACGGATCAAGTCGTTTCGTACCCTGTTTGTTTCGTACACAAGCAGGGTCTTTTTTTATCCAATAGATTTTTCAAATAAAAAAAGCCTCACAAATGATTCTATATACGGACTACAAATAGGCTATATATAGAGGTTCGTGAGGTGCGCCTCTCCGCACAGAGAAGCGCTACTTGGTGGCGAGAGGGTCTTCGGCGACCCGCACAATTTCGCAGGCCGCGCTGCCGTCGATCACACAGCGACCGCGGTTGTTATCTCGCATGAAGTCATCGCCCAATCGCCGAGCGGGTATGTCCCCGTGCTCCGCGAGCTGCCACAGGGCCTCGTGCGCCTGCAGTCCGAGAGCTGCAGGGTTAAGGAGTCGGACCACAGCCCCAGGGAACTGCTGCCGTGCTTGCCAGACAAGCATGCTCTGATTTTCAGACATCTTTCCTCCAAATTTGTCCGCCACAGTCGTAGCATACTATGTACTCCCTGGCAAGATAATACCTCTCTTTCAAGTGGATAGCTCCATTGGTTGCAGAGCTCTGGATTTTGACGTATTCTCAATACAATTCATTATTGAGCTTCTTTTTATGAGTCTTACTCCCAAATCACAACACGACACCGCAGCGATATATGCTATTGATGGCGATTTTCCAGTTGCACGGTTTATTGCAACAACGCCAGAATCTCGTACTATTTGCAATGATCCATTTGTGCTTGGCGTTGATTATACGGAAAAATTGGAAACAGCCGCAACAACCGCACTTGCGCTCTTAAAAGAATCAGGAGAAACAGTCGGTGATGATGAAGAGAAATTGGTTGTGTTAAATATTTTACGCGGTGGGTTGAATTATGGTCTGCGTAATGCAGTACACCGAGCCTATGGTTGGAATAATCATAGTTCTGCATTTATTTCCTCGCAACGCGCGAAAGATGATAATGGTGATTGGTATATTTCGGAAAATCGTTATCAAAAAGTCTACCTTCCGAAAGGCGCACACATTTTGTTTGGTGATGTCGTCGCAACAGGCGTGAGCTTGGAGCATGCTGTTTTGCGAATTATTGATATTGCAAAAGAACAAGGTGGAAGTATTTCAGGAATGACTTTTTTTACCATTGGTGGCGATCGTTCAGAAGAGATTATGAAAAAAATTGACGCAACGTGTCGCGAAGCATTTCCTGATTACACCGGCAGTCGTGTCATTTATTTTGAAGGTGTCTTTGGTGTTGCGACGACTGAAACGCCAATGCGTGTTGCGCTTGATGGAACAGATTTACTGCACTCACCGGCTTTGATGGCGCCAGAATTTATTGCGTCATCAGCCGAGGCATTATCATTTCCGATCGAGCGGTGCACTATTTATGATGCTGGTTCACGTGCGTTTCATATTGCTGAGTACCTTGAAGATGTACATGAATATTGGAGCCAGGTGCTTCAATTTGCGCAAAACGGAGTAACATATAGCGAATACTTGAAAGAGCGGTTTCCAGAAAGTCCGCAATTACAAGACGCAGCGTTTGTTGAGACGCATAATACTACTGCGATTTTAGAAGAGGTCGCGACACAGCAGCTCGCCAAAAAATAATAGATTGTATACCATATACCCATGTTGTGAGATTTCAGCCAGATTTGATCCAAACACAGTTATTGATTGCGACTCTTTATTTTTAATACTCACACTATGTTTAATTATCCTCATATTACCAAAAACGACCCACTGATTGCTGATGCGTTAAAAAATGAATTGCAACGCGAACAAGATGGTCTCGAAATGATTCCATCAGAAAATTTCGTGTCTTTACCTGTGCTTGAAGCGCTGGGTTCAGTGGCAACAAATAAATATGCTGAAGGGTATCCAGGCAAGCGCTATTATGGCGGCTGCGAATATATTGACATTATCGAACAAGCGGCGATTGATCGCGCAAAAGAATTGTTCGGTGCCGAGCACGTGAATGTACAACCACTCTCTGGAGCGCCGATGAATATCGCTGTCTATAGTGCGCTGCTTGAGCCGGGTGATACGATTCTTGGCATGGACTTAGGTCACGGTGGTCATTTAACACACGGACATCCAGTGACATTTATGTCAAAGGTGTTCAATTTTGTGCGTTATAACTGTGATCCAGAAACTGGTGACATTGATTATGAGCAGGTACGCAGACTCGCGCTTGAACACAAACCAAAATTGGTGCTCTGTGGATTTTCGTCATATACCAAGCAACTTGATTATCAAAAATTTGCCGATATTGCGAAAGAAGTTGGCGCGTATTCGATGATGGATATGGCGCATATTTCAGGGCTCGTTGCGGCAGGTGTATCGCCAAATCCTGTGCCAGTGATGGACGTTGTGACAACGACAACGCATAAATCGTTGCGTGGACCACGCGGTGGAATGATTCTTTGTAAAGAAGAGCTCGGGAAAAAAATTGATAAAGCGGTGTTTCCAGGTTTGCAAGGCGGACCACATGAAAATCAAATTGCTGCACTCGCGATTGCGCTTAAAGAAGCGCTGTCACCAGAATTTAAAGAATATGGCAAACAAGTAATGGCAAATGCAAAAGCGCTGTACACAGTATTTGCAGACGCAGGCATTCGCGTTGTGTTTGGTGGAACGGAAAATCATATGTTGGTGTTAGACCTCTCGCCAATTGGGGTTGCTGGAAAAGATGCTGAAGCAGCACTGGACCATGTCGGCATTACCGTGAATAAACAGATGATTCCAAATGAGCCACGCTCAGCCTTCGATCCATCAGGTATTCGGCTCGGAACTCCTGCGCTGACAACTCGTGGGATGAAAGAATCAGAAATGACTCGCATTGCGCAGACAATCGTTGATGTGCTTAAGAACATTGATGACACGACTGTTCAAGACGCAGCCCGCGCGACAGTCAAAGAATTAACGAAAAACTTCCCGCTGTATGGCTCTGTGGAAACGCGATAAACAAACCGGCCCCATGATCGGGCCCATTGGGTCACAAGTGCGAGAAGAGCATCGTGTTGATTATGGCGCAACGTTGTTGGACGGCGCTGCGATGGCAGACAAATTGCGTGCAAGTCTCGCACGAAAAATCGCTGACAGCAAAACGCGTCCCGGGCTCGCGGTCATTCTAGTTGGAGAAGATCCTGCGTCTCAACTCTATGTTGATTTTAAATTGAATGCGTCAAAACAAGTCGGGATGTATTTGAAAATGATTGCGTTGCCAGAAGACGTCTCGCAAGAAAAGTTGTTAAAAGTCATTCGGAAGTTGAATAAGAAAAAAAAGATTCATGGGATTTTAGTGCAGTTGCCATTGCCAAAGCATTTGAATGAATTTGCGGTGATGCAAGCGGTCGCGCCAGAAAAAGATGTTGATGGATTTAATCCAGTGAATATCGGTTGGCTCAGTATCGGTGATCCAGAATTTGTCCCAGCGACAACGCGGGGAATCGCGCGCTTGCTCGCAGCTACAAAAGTGGATCTCGCAGGGAAGCATGCCGTTGTGGTTGGAACGAGTAATATTGTCGGCAAACCAACGGCGCAATGGCTCTTAAATGAAGGGGCGACTGTCACACTGTGTAATTCCAAAACAGAGAATTTGGCGTTTCACACGCGTCAGGCAGATGTGCTCGTGACAGCGACCGGTGTTCCTGATCTTATTGATGGTGACATGGTGAAAACCGGCGCGATCGTGATTGATGCGGGCATTGCAAAAAAAGATGATGTGGTTGTGGGGGATTGTGTATTTGAAGAAGTTGCCAAAAAAGCGAGTTTCATTACGCCGGTTCCTGGCGGTGTTGGCCCAATGACTGTCGCGGCATTATTGGAAAATACCTACCTCGCAGCAGAGTAATACGCAGCCATCAAAAAAACACCGGGAGTTACCGGTGTTTTTTATTGCCAATCTTGAAGCGCCTTCGCAAACAACGGGATGACGGAAATTGTTTTGAAGAGTGGGAGTTCTTGTTCAGGTGAACGAGCGATCGAGTCAGTTAAGATGAATTCAGTAATTGGCGCGACTGCAAGTCGTTCAATCGCAGGTCCCGACAACACACCGTGTGTACAAGCGACGAAAATATTATTTGCACCTTGTTGTTTCATGATGTCTACAACCCCGACGAGCGTCCCGGCAGTATTCACTTCATCGTCAATAATTAAAATGTTTTTATCAGCAACATCTGCAATCAGCTCATCAAAAAACGCGTGATCTTTTTGGTCAACATACCGACGTTTTTTCGCGATAATCATTGGAATGCCTAAGGCTTGTGCATATTCTGCAGATCCTGGAACCGACCCTTTGTCAGGGGCTAAAATAACAAGGTTTCCATCATTGTGATTTTTAAAGTACTCAACAAATAATGAAGAGGCGGATAGCTCAACGCACTCAATGCCAACTTCTGTAAAAAATTTACTACTACGATGTTTATGAAGGTCGAGTACCATGACACGATCAATACCGACTGCTTTCATGAGTTGAGCAATGACAGAAAATGATAACACTTCACCGTGTGTAGTGATTTTTTCTTGTCGTCGATAACCAAAAAATGGCATAACAGCGGTAATGCGTTTTGCTCCGTGGTCGCGAGCAGCGCCAGCAATAAATAATAATTCCATTAAGTGGTCATTTGCAGGAGCGGAAGTTGGTTGAACGATATACACATCTCGACCAGTAACGTCTTCTTGAATAACTGTATGAACCTCGCTGTCAGAAAATGTTGATACTTCAACAGGGATGTGCTGCCAGGAAAGTGTGGATGCTAATGTTTCCGCAAATTCCGGATGAGATCGACCGTGAAGAATAACTGGTTGATTGTTCTTGATCTCTGACATATTGGAATGAAGTATAGCAAAAATAAACGATTTTGTCCAGTTGTGTTTTCTGCTTTGTTTTGTATACTCAATGAAATTGATTATTCCATACGAGATCCATGAAACAGACTCAAGCTACAAAAATCACAAAAGGACTCCGCCGCATTCCAGCGGTGATGGCAACGCAACATCCGGATAACGCAAATGCACCATATTGGGAAGTGGACGGAGATGGGTTTATTAGCGCACAAGAAGAAGTGCGTGAAGCGTTTTCTGCCTATAGTGATCTCGGCGTTGATGAGTATATGTGGGATTGGGAAGGAAAATATGTTGATGAAGCGGTGGTTGAGCGACTGTTTTCTGAATACACGGAATTTTTTCAACAGCATGTGTTGGGGCGTGATCGATTTTTGACATTCCGTATTCCAAACATTTGGGAAGAAAAAGGATATTCGCTGGCGCGCGCATTTATGGGAATGCTGACCGCCGCGGACATGGCCCATGATTTGAAGATGCCGGCATATCCGTTATTTGAAGTGATTTTGCCGATGACAAAAAATCCAGAGCAGTTAATGTATTTGCATGATACGTTTCAAAAGCTCGCGAAAGTGAAGCACGAGCTTTTTGCTGGAGACACAGCTGATTTTGACCATATTGAAATGATCCCGCTAACAGAAAGTGTTCCGGAAATGTTGAATATCCGCGGGTTTTTAGAATCATATGAGCAGTCATATAAAAAAGCGTTTAAAAAACAATTGCGTTATTTGCGGCCATTTATTGCACGCTCAGATCCAGCGCTTGTTTCAGGAATGCTCGCTGCGGTGATTGGCAATAAAGTGGCGCTTTCTGAAATGGCGCGTTGGTCAAAAAAATCTGGCGTGCCAATCTATCCAATTATTGGAGCGGGGAGCTTGCCGTTTCGAGGAGGGCTGTCGCCGGAGTATATCGATCAATTTATTAATGAATACCAAGGGGTTCGAACTGTGACAATCCAGTCCGCGTTTCGATATGACTATCCATTAAAAACAGTGCGTCGCGCGTTGAAAAAATTACAACAAGAATTACCAAGCAGTACTCCTCGACTGATTGATGAAGCATCGCTCGCGGTGTTGGGAGTCATTGCCGAGCGGAGTGCGAAATTGTATCGCAAGACAATTGCGGGTATCGCAGATGATGTGTTGTCACTTTCCAAACATGTTCCGCGAAGACGTGAGCGCAAACTCCATATTGGATTATTAAAATACGGCCGGTCTGTTGCTGGAAAAGAATTTCCACGAGCAATTACATTTACAGCGACGCTCTATAGCTTGGGAGTTCCGCCGGAATTGATTGCCGCGGGCCGCACAATTGCAATGTTGTCTGATGCAGAAAAAGCGGTGTTTGAAAAAACATATATCCATTTTAAAGATGACATGATTCGAGCGGGTCGTTATTTGAATACAGAAAATGTGTTACGGTTGTCCGCGGAAAATGCTGTGTGGGAACAGATACATGCGGATATTGTTGCGCTTGAAGCCTATCTTGGCGTGACTTTAGGGCCAAAAACAACGACAGAATTACTGCATCGGAACGCGACATCGGATGTGTATTTACTGATGCAGAAAAATCTACCCATTGCTGACGTATTGCTGCGCGCTGCCACTTTGCGACAATCTCTCGGGTAAAGAATTTTGACAGAATACACATTCATACGTAGTCTGCACTGACAACGATTAGATTCCCATGGAGGCGGGTGGTGGAAAACCATTATTATCAGGTGATTGATCGTAATCATCCTGACGGGGTGTTGGCCCTTGCGGCGTTTCTGGGCTGGATGGTGCTCGAGGCGGCGATCCACAAGACGGTTGTCGTCCAGAATCTCAAAGGACCTGAAAGCTTCTTGTTTCTTCTTGAGATCGACCCTTCCAAACAGCCTCAGATTGAGGGCCTGGTATCGGTCAATCGCTTCGGCTGTCTCTACGCAACCAACGGGCTTCCAGAAAAGCTTTTTGGTTGATGCGAGAGTGTCTGCCGCTGCGCTCGCCACGTCATCGACTTTATTGTTCGATGCTGTGGCCGTTATTCTGTGTGAAAAAGTCATTTTTCTTGCAGAATAGCGAAAGATACAGTATAGTCTCTCTGATATGGCATTACAAATCGGCATCGTCGGCCTGCCAAACGTCGGCAAATCAACCCTTTTTCAAGCGCTCACCAAAACAGCGGTGCCAGCGGAGAATTTTCCGTTTTGCACAATTGACCCGAATGTTGGTGTTGTTGCTGTGCCAGACGAGCGATTGGCGCAATTGTCACCACTCGTTAAAACAGATGTTGTTGTTCCGACGACAATTGAATTTGTTGATATTGCCGGATTGGTTGCTGGCGCGCATAAAGGCGAAGGATTGGGAAATCAGTTTTTGTCACATATCCGTGAAGTGGATGCGATTGCTGAAGTGATTCGTGTCTTTGATGATCCGAATGTGATTCATGTGGCTGGAAAAGTGGACCCAACAAATGACATGGAGACAATTCATTTGGAGCTTATGATGGCGGACATGCAAGTGCTTGAAAAGCTCATGGCGAATAATGAAAAGAAAGCGCGTGGTGGTGATAAAACAGCGATTGAAGAGCTTGATGTGATGAAATTATTGTGGGCTGCGCTTGAAAATAGTGAACTGGCAAATACTGTTGAGCTTACTGAGCGTCAAGAAGAGATCGCTCGAACCTTTCAATTACTGACAAAAAAACCGTTTTTGTTTATTGCAAATATTGAAGAAGGCGGAACAGTTGATCAAATTCCTGCTGATATTCAAGCGCTTGAACCAGTGCTTATTTCAGCACGGATTGAAGCAGAGCTCGCGCAACTCGATGATGCGGATCGTGATGAATTAATGGAAGGTTATGGGATGACAGAAACAGGTCTGACAAAACTGATTCGACGTGGATATGAAACGTTGCGGCTCAGTACCTATTTCACTGCTGGTGAAAAAGAAGTGCACGCATGGACGATCACAACCGGTGATACAGCGCCAGTGGCTGCTGGAAAAATTCATTCAGATTTCGAAGAAAAATTCATCCGCGCTGAAGTGGTTGGATATCAAGATTTTATTGAGAACGGTGGTTGGGTTGGCAGTCGCGATAACGGAAAAGTACGAATGGAAGGCAAAGACTACATCGTGCAAGACGGTGACGTGATGGTCTTTCACCATTCATAAAAAATATACTCGTATTTTGTGTCTTGAAACTTGAAACGAACGCCGTCAAAACCGGCGTTTTTGTTTTTTTGGATATCTAATATTAGCACCAAAAACGACTTGTCCCCAGACGGCGCAAATCTGCCATATACAGAATCAATGCAGGTTTTTTATAATTACTGTCATTGGGATTTTGTACGATTAAGAAATCCGTGGAAATCAAGTTGGAATTTAGATCTAGGAAGACCAAGTGTAAGTTATTAGCAAATGATTAAAGCTCAATGCAATCCAAGGTAATAAAAAAATATGCAAAAAACGATTCTAGGAATAAAGGTGATTGCCCCCCTTGTACTCATTGCTGGCTTGTGTTTCTTGAAGCGGACTGTGGATGAGTTGGTTGCGGTGGGTTTGTACGCTGATGAGAACGGAACAGGTGGCTACACAACAATAAGTCAAATGCTTGGGCTTGGTGTCAGTAGTTTGTTTATTATCCTGTCATTATGGGTGTGTATGTTGGTTTTTTTTAGAAAAAAACCAATTATGTCCCTTGGTTTATTTATAAGAGAAGAAAAAACAGAAATAATTCAATCACTTGGGATCGCTGTACTAACGTTCGTTGTCTATTGCGTATACCCTATTGTTGGTGTGTGTATGTTAGTTTTATTTTTTTTCGCATGGAAAAAATGACTGAAAATATATAAGCAAAGATATGCAGTTTTCGTTACCGTTTTTCTAACACAAGAATTTCACGTCCAACAATAGACTGCGGTCTGCGATAATAATATTGCGCAACGAGTTTTAAGCCTGCGCCTCGAACCAGTGATTCGATTGGCAGGTGGAGGTCATCTGATTTGCTGAAATGCCAAAAGGGAAGTGCGGCGACAATTGTGCCGTCTTGGCTGATGCTTTTTTGCAAAATACTGAATGTGTCACGATATAGTTGTTGTAATTCAGTAATCTGACGCGTTGCAGAAGCTTTGGCTGGCGTGGTTTTTCCGAGGTAGCCTTCAAATACAATGGCATCCATCGCTCCTTCAGTAACAATTTTCTTTTTCAAAATATCCCGCACATCAGAATGCATAATCGTTGCGCGTGCGACAATAGGACTGTCTGCCTTTGCGAGTGATTCATAAAACCACGCCATATTTTCTTTCGTGTCTTCAATGGCTTTGTCGCTAATATCAGATCCGATAATTCGAGTTGCTCCGAGTAGTAGTGCTTCTTGTAAGACAGTTCCAGAGCCACAAAATGGATCAATGACGGAAACACCAGATTGCACGCCAGCGAGATTGAGCATCATGCGAGCAAGCTTTGGTGGAAGCATTCCAGATTTATCATCCCGTGCTGGTCGTCCGTAGTCTCGTTTGCTCCAGGCTTGAAACGGTTGCACAGCGAGTGTCGCACCAAATGTCAGTTCGTGCTTGCCTTTCAAGATGACGATTTCAACACCATTTTTCAACAAGCGTTCTTTGTGCACAATAACAGAAGAGAGTGCAACGTCGTGACTTGATACAAAGCGACAGGAAATGTTGTCGTCGCGCAATGTTTTTTTCAATGCAATGCCGAGGTTTTGCAATGTCTTGAGCGATTGCTTGACTGACACGCCAGCTTCACGAGCATACAAGGAAAAGCCAAAATGGAACTTTGAACTTTCATCAACGCGTGAAAATAAATACTCCGTGACAGTTTCTTCATCAAATGCTCCGAGCATCTGAACGATTTTAATCGTCCCGCCGAGTAGGGTAATGAGGTGTGGTGCGTCAACAGCGTCTTGAGTAGTGAGGAGTCCAATGTTTTGTTCAAGTGTGAGCGAGTGTGCGCGGATGGACTGGGAGCGCAAAACGCGTTCGAGTTCGCCGAATGATAGTTTTGGGTGCGACCCGAAGATAAAGGCATACGTATTCATATGAATACCCTACAGGAACATTCCATTTTCTACAATCTATGATATACTTCTTTTCATATGAGTCTATTTGGAAACGATCAAACAAAAAGTTACGCTGGCGTTGATATTGGTAATTCAGCAGTAAAAGTCGTGGAATTACAGCCAATTCAAGGCCGTCCAAAGCTTCTGACCTACGGGTACTTGGAGCAAGATAATGAAATTATTCGCACAGATTCGCCGGCAGCCCGCGCGAGCATTACAGCGGCACTGACGTCGGTGTTTGAAAGTAGTCATGTTCGAACACGCGAAGTTGTTGCGTCATTGCCGAGCTATGCTGTCTTTACTTCAATTATTCATCTGCCAAAAATGAATAAAAAAGAGTTAACAGAGGCTGTGCAATGGGAAGCGAAAAAGTTTGTACCATTACCACTTTCTGAAATGGTGCTCGATTGGAAAATTTTAGATGAAAATGCATTTCGTTCGAGTTATGTCAGCTCAACCGGGGATCATGCACCGCAATCGCCAGTCGCTCCAAGTCCAATGGCTGCGGCGACAAGTGCATTGAATCGTCAGGCGGTGATTGAATCAAAAGAGCAATCATTCTATAAAATTTTATTGACTGCAGCGCCAAAAGATTTGGTGACACGGTATGTTGAAATTTTTAAAGCCGCAAAATTAAAACTGGTTGGGATTGAAACCGAAAGTTTTGCAGCAGAACGCGCGTTGATTGGCAATGATCCAAACCCGGTGATGATTATTGATATGGGTGCGGTCGCGACAAATTTTAGTATTGTGGTTGATGGTGTGCCGATTATCCATCGTAGTATTGATATTGCCGGAAATACGATTACAAAAGCGATTGCAAATAGCATGAATCTTCCGGTTGATCAGGCAGAGCAATTCAAACGTGATTTTGGATTAACGGCGCAACCGATTCAAGGCGGGGGAGATGCGACAGGTGTTGCAGTGCCGCGACACATTGAAGCGCTGCTCGCTGCGGTGATGAACGAAATTCAGTATGTATTGAATTTGTATCAAAGTCAGACAAACGGACCGATTGAAAAAATTGTCTTAACAGGCGGTTCATCATGGCTGCCACACATTGTTGAATATATGCGTGAGCGTTTACAAGCGAAGGTATTTATTGGTGATCCGTGGGCGCATATCATGTACCCAGAGCCGTTACGGGATGTATTGGTGCAAGTAGGGCCGCGTTTATCAGTGGCAATCGGTCTTGGAATGCGACCAATTGTCCCAAGTTCGACGGTGCGGTAAGGATTGATTAAATGGCACAATTCTTCTATACTAGGCAATAGATTAATTATCACTGTATATATGAATAAAAAAGGCTTTACTCTCGTTGAACTACTGATTGTGATCGGCATTATCGCGCTTCTTTCTATTTTAGTGCTCGCATCATTAAACACAACGCACCAACGTTCTCGTGACACAAAACGAATCACAGACGTGAAGCAAGTGCAGCTGGCAATGGAAATGTATTGGAATGACAATGCAAATTATCCAGCAGTGACTCCTGGCCAAACAACCTGGAAATCTTTTGGGGATGAGTTGAGTTCAGGATTTGTCAGTTTTCCAGTTGATGACGTGCAAGGTCGTGTATATACATATATCGTAAACCCAGAAAATACAGACCAATATTTTTTAGCAGCAACGTTAGAAAAAAAAACGCATGAAAGTTTAGCTGCTGATGTTGACGGGTTTGTTGGAAGTAATTGGGTGATGGTCAATTCAGAAGGAAAATCAGAAACAGTCCCAGCTGGAGGTTTTGATTGTGGGGATCCTGTCTATTGCGTTGCTGGCGACGCCACAAAATAAGTCATGACCGTGTACTTGGTATTTTTATTTGCAATTTTAGGCTCCTGTGTTGGGAGCTTTTTGAATGCGACTGCATTGCGTTGGGGAAGCGGACAGTCTGTTGTGTTTGAAAAAAATACAGATGGCAAAAGCCAAGCGGCTCGGAGTCGCTGTATGTCCTGCGGGCACGCTCTCGGTGGTTGGGAGTTGATTCCGATTGTGTCATTTGCCATGCAGCGCGGTCGTTGCAGAGTGTGTTATACGCGACTAAGTTCGCAGTATATCGTTGTCGAAATTGTCGCTGCTGTATTAGGTGCTCTGCCGTGGGTAGTACTGTGGCTTGCGTCAACGCAGGTAGGGTATCCAACTGTGTTTCCGGCAAATGAAATTCAGGCAGCGGCAATTGCAGTATTTTCATGGGTGCTCTTATTTTTATTTCTGTATGATTTGCGGTATCAAATTATTTTAGATCGCGTCAGTCTGCCCGCAATGCTCCTTGCAGTAGTGGTGAGTCTCTCTGTCTTTGGGCGCACGTGGGAGAGTATTGGACTCGGGATGTTGGTTGGTGGCGGAGTATTTTTCGTGCAATTTATTCTTTCACGAGGGAAGTGGATTGGTGGTGGAGATATTCGAATGGGTCTTTTAATGGGCGCGCTGCTCGGACTGCCGAGTACTATCGTCGCATTATTTTTGACTTATATTATTGGCGCGATTGTAGCGGTATATTTACTCGCAACAAATCGTGCAAAACGCGACACAAAAATTGCGCTCGGAACATTCATTGCGCTCGGGACAGTGATCTGTTTGTATGTTGGTGATGCGCTGGCGAATTGGTATCTCGGACTCTTAGGCTTGTAATAAACAGAGCAGCGCGCAGGTTATTCTGACAGTTTCACGATTTGAATATGCGGTGTTTTTTGTGGTTCATTTGGGACAGTCACAACAAGGTAATGAAAATAGGCCGCTGCTTCGCCACCGAGAATGGCTTGCGGATATGCCCCCCCACCGCCGCTCACTGTCACGGGAATTGTTGTGTCTCCAGCAGTGAGTGTGTAATTGAGTGATGTGTGAATATGCCCGTTAAAGATGCGGTCGATGTGGTAATTACTGAGGAGTGTGAGAAATTTTGTATTTTGAATACGTGAATTCGGTGTTTCGTCATCACCAAAAATTTCTTGACCAGGCACATTCAGGGGACGGTGAAAAAAGAGAAAGCGATATTGCGGAGATGAATCATCGAGGGTTTTTTTGAGCCATGCCAGTTCATCGTCTGCGAAGCCAATTCGTAAATACGAATTGTCCAAAAAGAATAATTGTGCGTTTTGCACTGTCACTGCTTGGTATGCTGGACTGCCAAAAACAGCTGCATAATGTTCGAGTGTTTTCCGTTCAGTTTTTTCGTTATAGATTAAATCGTTGTTGCCCGGGACGTAATAGGTCGGAATTGGGAGTTCGGAAAATTGGGATTTAACGGTTTTCATGAGGTCTGTATCGCCGTGACTCACGATATCGCCAACATGGGCAATAAATGTAATATCCGATCGCTGTTTCATATCACTGATAAAACGGTCTAACACTGGACCGCCATCTTCTGTGTCACCAATCACAACGAATTTCCATCCATCAAATGGTGCGGGAGCAAGTAAGGTGTCTGGAGTGGTGTTGGTATTTGCGCGATTTGTATCAAAAAGGTCAGTAAAAGACAGGCTGGCGTTCGTATTGAGCAGCGCGCTTGTTGAATTCCATGACGCCTTCACAAACAGAGTAATGCCAATTACAATGGATAGAAGAAGAATCAGGCTGATTGAGAGAAATTTTTTCATATGACCAAAAAAGAGGCGACGAGTCGAATTGCAAAATTACGTGATGAAATCAACCATCACCGGTATTTGTATCACGTTCTTGATAAACAAGAAATATCAGAAGCCGCACTCGATTCGCTCAAAAAAGAGTTGTTTGATTTAGAGCAGCAGTTTCCAGATTTAGTAACGCCGGATTCCCCAACGCAGCGGGTTGGCGGGGAAGTGTCTGGTGATTTTGCGAAGGTGACGCACGCGGCACGAATGTTGTCATTGAATGATGCATTTTCGAAAGAAGATTTGAACGCGTGGCTGGAGCGCTTGCAGCGGTTTGATGCGACTGCGGCGAAAGATCTGACATTTTTTGTTGAACCAAAAGTCGATGGACTCGCGATGAGTTTGCTGTATCGTGATGGGGTGTTTGTGCGTGCGGCAACGCGCGGCAACGGGACCATTGGCGAAGATGTGACGCACACCGTCAAAACGATTCAAACAATTCCAATGCGTTTACACGCGCCGCGCTCGAAACGGTTTGTCGGTGCTGGAATGACTGGTGACATTGAAGTCCGCGGTGAAGTGTTTTTATATCAAGCGGATTTTGAAAAAATCAATGCAGAACGAGCCAAGGCTGATTTGCCGCTGTATGCAAATCCACGAAACACTGCAGCGGGTAGTGTGCGTCAACTTGATCCGCAGATTGCCGTAACGCGCAATTTGCAATTTATGGCGTATCAAATTGTCGGTGCGCAGGAGATGGCAGAGCATGCTGATGAACACGCACTGTTGCATGAGCTTGGGTTTAAGACGGATCAGCTGTGTGCGGTTGCAGAAAGCGTGGATGATATTATGAAGCTCTATGGCGCGTGGCAAAAAAAACGCGATGCATTGCCGTACGGAATCGATGGCATGGTTGTTGTGGTGAATAACACGGCAGCGTTTCAGCGATTTGGCGTTGTTGGAAAAGCGCCGCGTGGAGCCGTGGCGATGAAGTTTCCGGCAGAGCAGGTGACAACGATTGTTGAGGATATTCAAGTCCAAGTTGGGCGCACTGGAGTGCTCACGCCAGTTGCGCATTTGCAGCCTGTCCAAGTTGCGGGAAGTATCGTGAAGCGCGCGACGCTCCATAATTTAGACGAAGTGCGACGATTGGATATTCGCGTGGGAGATACAGTGATTATTGAAAAAGCCGGTGATATTATTCCGGATGTTGTTGAGGTGCTTGTGAATTTGCGACCAAAAAAAGCGCCAGAATTTCAGATGCCAAAACAGTGCCCAGTGTGTGAAACAGCGGTGATTCAACGCGACGGGGAAGTGGCGTTTGTGTGTCCAAACGCAGCGTGTCCGGCGAAGGTGCGAGAACAACTCTATTATTTTGTGGGAAAATCTGCATTTGATATTGATGGGCTCGGGCCGGCAATTATTGATCAACTGATGGACTCAGCGCTTGTTGCAACAGCGGCAGATATTTTTCGTTTGACCGTCGCTGATCTATTGCCGCTTGAAGGCTTCGCAGAAAAATCTGCCGAAAATACGATTGCAGCGATTCAAGCGCGGCGCACGATTTCGTTGTCGCGGTTTATTATCAGTCTTGGAATCAAGCACGTTGGCGCGCAAACAGCAGTCAGTCTTGCGGAAACATTTGAAACACTGCAAGCGCTTCGCAATGCGAGCCGTGAGACACTGGAAGTTGTTGAAGATATTGGTCCGACAGTTGCGGATTCAATTGTGGTGTATTTTGCAGATTCCGCGCATCAGCATTTGATTGATGACATCACATCGTTTGTGACAGTTGAGCGAGCTGAGAAGCCGGTGGCAGTCGGTGGCGCACTTTCTGGCAAGTCGATACTGTTTACTGGAACACTTGAAACTATGACACGCAGTGAAGCGCAAGAAAAAGCTCGATTGCTTGGCGCTGATATTGAAAGTACGGTAACAAAAGATCTTTCCATTTTGGTTGTTGGTGACAAGCCCGGCAGCAAGCTCGCGAAAGCCGAAAAGGTCGGCGCGCAGATTTTGACGGAACAGGAGTTTTTGCAACTCTTTACATAATTATATAGACTGCTGCATATGGAAAGAGTACAATACGGAGCTGTTCGTGCATCAGAGCAGGTGCAACCAGTAGAAAACAGGTCTGTGATAACACCAGATATTTTGGCGATGCTCGATCAGTTGCGTGGTTTTGAGTCTGCTGCCAAAGATGAGTGGAGGGGTGTTGAGACGTGGGTGCAAAGTCCGTTAGATATTTTTGAAGAAGAAGTCGAAAAATTACTCATCTATCCAGACGATGTGTTTGAGTGGTTTGCGTCCGGGCGACAAGACCTGGCTCTCCCAGAAGTAAAACAGCGTTGGCAAGAGTTATTGCGCACGCGATTAACAAATCAATTACCGGCAATTATTGCACAGCTTGAATCAGGGGTGCCTTTGAATATCACGTTCGAGAAATTATTTGATATTTTTAACCCCACATTTTTATTTCAAAGTATTTGTCGTATCCTCTTAAAAGAGCGCGGGGGGGAATTGCTTGATATTGAAAGTTTGCGTGTTCGAGAGTTGCCGGCGGATCAATTGTCTGTTGAACAAAAAGCTGAAATGACTGCAATTGTTTCGGAAAATTATCGACAACTATCCGGTCTCGCTGATGACTTTCGTCGTCAATTGGAGAGTGGCACTCCAGATGCAACGGTATACCATCTCCTTGACCGACGAGTGAACCGGGATCTTTCTGCAGAAGTGCCGCAGATTGATCATGAAGTTATTGGATTTGTGCGTGTCGGGCAGCAAGAGCGCGGTTTTTATATTAGCGGCTTTCATATGCAGCCAGAACTGCAAGCAAGCGGCATTGGTGTATTGTTGATTGAGTCGGTCATTTCTCAATATCAAAAAGAAGGTGATTTATATGCACTTGCGGAAGCTGGTAGTCCAGCGTTGAATTTTTATCTGAATGTTCTCGGCGCGCAAGAGGTGCGACGAATTGAAAATACCGATCCAACACGCAGTGGAGGTGTTGAGGTTGAGATTATGCTTCCGCAAAAAAGAGCATAAGCCTTCGCGTTATCGAGTCGGCAGCGTTGCTTTTGCCCACAACTCTTCAAAGAGTTGTTTTTGAAATTTTGCGTATACCGGCTGTGTAATTAACCAGCCGTAGATTTGTGTTTCATTCGCGACAATTGTTGAAACAGTGTCGTTGTATATTTCAGTTGCAAGACTGGTTTTGAATTGCGAGCTAATGAATCGAATATTTGTTAGGTTAGGATCGACAGATGCTGCGTATTCTCGGGCTGCTTTCGAGTGAGGGAGGAGCATACGTTTTTGAATGCCGGATTGTAAGCGCGCCGTAACATAGTCTGCATTGATTGCTTTGGCATATCGCTCAACAGCATCGTGATCTGTAATGGTTAAGATTTCCTCTGTTGCTTTTAACGAATCAGCAAGGAGTTCGGTGATTTCAGCTTCACCTTCAAAAAATTGCACACCCGGTCCATGGTGGAGGAGGTTATACGCATTTGTTGATTCTCGAATATATAATTGCAAGCGTTCAATGGAGTCGGCGGTCTCTTGTTTTTTGTGTGCAATGATTTGCTCTAATTGTTTTGGGTGGGCGAGTGAGATTTTGGCAACGCGTCCAATCCGTTGTTCTGTAATAATCCCACGTGTGCGCAATTGTTTCACCGCAGACGAAACTGTCGCTCTACTAAAGCCGGTATGTCCAATTAATTCAGTAATTGATACGTCGCCTTGTGTCAGCAAGGTTTCAAAAATCTGCTGCATGCTTGCATCAAGCCCAAATTCACTGAAAATTGCGTTTGTTTTTTCCATATAGAGCTAGTATAGACAAAATAGTATTACATGTCAATACATAAATAGACATATTTGTGTATATCTTTATAGCTAATATTAGATATTTTATTGTATTTATAAAAAACATGCATATAGATACATTGACATTTCATGAAAAAATAAGTATCATACTTCGTCATACCTTTGGGTGTGATGCACCTTTTACAACAAAACATGTTGATTCAGGAATTGAGCGCAAAACAGTGTGTTTTGTATTCACTTCCTGAATCAACAAGGAATTCGGCTGAAGCAGGCATATTCATACAAAGAAGATAGCGCAGGCAAAAATGCCAGAAGTCGCGACCCTTCAACAGAGATGCACGAAACCGTGTGTCGTATGAATGCTTCAAATAGATGTCCAGCGGGTTTGCTGGGTGTCTATTGCTGAATGGTCTATCAAAGACCAAAAAAATGGAGTTTCCCATGACTGACATCAAGACCGTGACTCCTGCCACCACCATCTTCGTTCTCGGGGGTGAGGACGGGGAGATGCGTGCGATTCGCGCTCTCCTCCAGCGGTTTGGATACCGCTGGGTGCAGCCCAACCAGGCGTGGGGTGACCACGCCTTCACGCCCGCGCAGTGCGGGCTCAAGGTCGAGTCAAAGGAGTTGTCCCGGCAAGGGCACTCCTACCGGGCCGATCAGATCGACGGCCTTCACCAGGCTGTCTTCGTTGAGTGCCGCGCTAGCGAGAGCGGCTGGCCGACGGACGGCTGGAGGTCTGTGGTCATCGACCATCACGGCTCCCGCTCGGGAGAGGTGGCCAGCATCCAGCAGGTCATTGATCTGCTCGGGTTGTGGCCCAGGCTCTCCTCGGCCACCCAGCGCTGGGCGGAGCTGATCGCGGTCAACGACTCGGGGTGGATCCCTGGGTTGCAGGCCTGGGGTGCCACGCTCGAGGAGATCGAGCGCGTCCGCGGGTTCGACCGAGCCGCGCAGGGCATCACGCCCGTCCACGAGACAGAGGTCGAGCGGGCGCTCACCGCGCCAGAGGAGTTGATCGGCGCCATCCGCATTGTCCGGATGAGTCACTCGAAGACCTCTCCGCTCGGGGACAGACTGGCCCTCACCGCAATGCGCGAGGGACGGGAGGCTCCCTCCTACCTCGCGCTCTCCGGCGATGGGGAGGTGAACTTCTCTGGCGACGGCGCTCTCGCCGCCGCGCTCGCCACTCGGTTCCAGGGCTGGAGCGGCGGCTCCGGCCTCGGCAAAGCCGGGGAGAAGGCCTTCTGGGGAGGGTATCCCTCCCACGAGGAGGTGCTTGCGTTCATTCGCGAGCACACCGCTTGATTCCCGGCCCCGAGACGGGCTGAAGTAACGCGTCACCTGACGCAACAACGGTCCGTCCCACCTGAGCACACTTTCTGTAAAAAGATTGTTGTGCTCGGACCGTTTCTTGAGCAGATAACAGCTGTTGTGTCTTCAAGAAACGTGAATCATGTCTAGCGTTTAGTAGACAAAAAGTCTTGTGGTGTAGAGATATGGCAGGATATAATTCTTCCATGACTAATAAAGCGGCATACATATAATCGATACAATATATGACTGAAAAAAGTACGAAACAACAACCGATGATGAGTCCAGAAGAAAGACGATTATTACGAGAGCAGCTAAAGCGTGATAATGATTTTCATGAAGAACAAATTCTTGGATATGAAACACAACTTGGAGCAATGCGCCGAACATCCCCGGCTCCAACGGAGACATCTACGCTTATAAGCGATCCTGAAAATAAGCAGCATCATATCTATATTCACGGACTTGATGCAGCAGGTCCGGCTGGTCCGGTTGTTGAACAAACAGCTGAAGAACTGACAGATGAACAGCGTGCATCCATTGCAGAAAGTGAAGCAAGGAGTGCTGCAAGAAAGCGGTTCTACGGTTCAGGTCGGTAATGTTTTTATATATGAAATATAATGAAATTTTCAAAAATATAGTACACGCATATGGGAGAAAGAAATGATCAAAATTTTCGTACGCCGAGTCGTAATGAAATTGAAGCTGAGCCAAATGTTGGTGAATGTATTTTGAATATTGCATTAACACACTCTGGTGATATTCGAACTTCTGCGGTGACGCCAATTCCAGGGAATACAAAACCGTATGTCATCGCGGCGCGTCAGCATGAAAAGTTAAAGACGTATTTACGCTCTGTGAAGGACGTAGAGGCTCAGCAATTTCGGTGTCGTGTTGTTCCTGAACATCCAAGCATTGCTCGATTGCTTCAGCGTGCATGTCTAGTGGAAATAGTTGAAACAATGCCGCAGCGTGAGTGGAGTATTCAGATGATCAATGCAAAGCCAGCGCTCGTAGCAATTCGAGGAGGAGTTGTCGAAAAAATCATACATGCTGCGGGTTATAAGAGTAACCCTGGTTTAAGTGTGCAAGATACAAAGCAATTTACAGAATGGGGCTTTGGTGATATCGCGCAGCGGTTTAATGGTTTATGTGAAGAGCATTTTGAAGAAAAAGCATTGACGTTTGAGGCGCAAGTAGCTGAATGGCGAGAGCTTGTTGTTCATGCAATAGAAAGATTGCCGAAAGGCAGTGGTAGTATTCAAGATATTACTATCCCAATTCCAGGTGGAAGAGTTGAAGTGTATTTAAGTCCTGAGGGAGTATATGATAAAGGTGATGTTTTATATGTTGGAGAATATGGAAGCATTCAAAGTTCAAAATATTTTTCATTCAACCCTCCTATTCCATTGAATGAGGTGCCTGTTGATGTGGCTTCTCCACGAGCCTTCATTGATCAAATGACGCGTGCTGGATTTGATGCGCCGACAGTGAGTGATATTGATAATGCGAAATATGGAACAATAACAATTCAATGGAAAGGTCCCGATGAACGTAAGAGTATAAATAAAACCTTTTCTTGTGAGGTTTTACAAAACGAAGGTTTGTTGCGTACAAGTGATCTATCAGTTCATTCGAATGGCGCTGGTCAACCACCGGTGATCGGTTTTTCATTGACGATTGACTTTGGATCAGTAGCGCAAATGCGGCCAGAAACTACATGGATTGCAGTTGGGACAATGCCACGTATTTGTTTGCCTGAGCAAGCACGCATATTTCAGTTACCCTCTATTCAAAAGGGATATATTTATAATCATAAATTTCCAGAACAAGCGGCGATTGCGCGTAAGCGTATTGAAGCGGCTATTGAAGATTCGGCATTCATTGAGCGATTTACGCAATCTTTGGATCGACATGCAAATCCTGTTATTGCACAATATGTCTTGATTAAAAAAATTATTGAAGCGCAAGATCTACGCCAGATAGAACAAAGAACTGTTCGAGAGATGGGATCGGCATCAAGGGACGGGTATCATAGACCACAGGAGTCTTTGGTTAATAAGAAATTCATCGGGAAATCTAACATCGTATTTGATGAGAAATATCCTGATCCGTGGGAAGGTTCAAATGCGCATTTACGAAGCATGACGCAGAAAAATCTAGAAACACAAAAAGCTGATATCCATTCTTTTTTTGAGACACTGCAGTCAAAAGGGCTTCTTTTTGCTGCACAAGGATCTGGTACTTCAGTTGATGACAAGCTTATGATCGAGTATCAGCCCCCCGTCGCTGTTTCTATGGAGAATAGTGAGTACTTACGAAGCGAGTCAGTGATTGGTTCAATTATCGATGTTTTGCGTAAAAGAGAGCAGAGGATCACAACCGCTCTTCGACTACTTGAAGAAAGCGCTCCTGCGTCTGCATTTGAAGTACTGCAAGAAGGCGGGCCATTAGACAATGATCCGCTTATGATGTCGACTGAACCGGCTTTGCCTCCTGTAAAAAAAGACCGACCTTCTGTTAATGTCAGTGCGTTAGAAGCGGTGTTTGGGAAGGTGTCACCTTCTCCTCAAAAACCACAGCCAACAACGCCCACACGACCGACTGAAAAGCGCCCGGAACCTGCGAAAGCGCACATTGAAAAAGTAGAGCCAGCTACAGAAGAACAACGCAAGCTGATTCAGAGAAGTGCGCAATATGTCCGAAGTCTCCTTGGAATTGGCCGGTCATTTGGAGCGCCAAGTGCTGACGCAGCGCGACCATCAGCGCGTGACAGAGCGCTGAGTAATATTGAACGGGTGGCGATCGCAGCAAAAACAGCGTTGAAAGAAATTGACGATTTGATCAAAGCACCGAATGCGCGATATGACAGCTTGCAAGGAAAGGTGGCTGCAGTCAAACTAAAAGTAGAAAATGTATTACTTGATAATGCACCAATTCTTGATAAGGGTCTCACGCCTGTCGCATTGTCTGCATATGAGGCTATTTGGACAAGTGCTCCTGATGCTATTGATCAAAATGATGACGCTACATATTATATTACTGAAGGCCTGACAACAAAAGAGGTGATACTCAAGGCGTTGCGAGATGGGGTATTGGACGCTGCAAAACACGGTCTTTCAATTGAGCAGTTGTTGTCGCAAATTATCAGTCAACTCTAAAAATCAGCAGAGGAGTAAGGCGCTTGCTCCAGTAGTAAAAAATTGGTAGTCTGGAATAGTATGAATATTTCAGCAGAAGAGATTAAAAAACTGGCAAGTTTAGCAAAATTGCATTTGGAAGAAAGTGCAATTCCAAAGCTAACAGTGGACCTGAATAACATCTTTCATCACATCGAAGTGTTGAAGACGTTGGATTTGGGGGAAGTGCCAGAAACGAACGCTATCCATCATCAATCAACAGTGTTGCGGGCTGATGAGTCGTCGATGACGTTTGCGAAAGAAGACATGTTGCCGACAATGCCGCGAACAGATGAAGCTGGAAATTTGATCGTGAACGCTGTTTTTCAAGATTCAGATGAAACAACACACGCCGTATGAACCTACAAACAATGACACTCCAAGAGCTGCGCACCGCGCTCGATGCAAAACAGATTTCGGCGCTTGATGTGACAAATAGTTATTTGGCGCAGATTGAAGAAACAAATCCGACGTTGAATAGTTTTATTACAGTAACAGCAGAGCATGCTCGTGCTCGCGCAGCGCACGCGCAAAAAGAAATCGATGCCGGCAACAGTGGTCCGTTTACAGGCATTCCGTATGTCGCAAAAGATTTGTTCGCCACTCGTGGCATTTTAACAACCGCCGCTTCAGACGTGCTTGCAGAATATATTCCGCCATATAATGCGACCGTGATTGAAGATTTGGTTGACGCACCAATGCTCGGAAAAGCGAATATGGATGAATATGCAATGGGAACAACGGGTGAGTATTCGGCTTTTGGGCCAACAAAAAATCCATATGATCTCGCGCGTGTGTCGGGTGGCAGTTCATCTGGCTCAGCGGCCTCAGTTGCAAGCGGGCAAACCCCGTGGTCACTCGGAACCGATACTGGTGGCAGTATTCGATTACCAGCCGGCTTTACACACACAGTTGGATTTAAACCGACGTACGGAACCTATTCACGGTACGGTGCGATCGCAATGGCGAGTTCGCTTGATACAGTCGGAACGTTTACGCGGACAGTTGAAGATGCGGCGTATCTGCTGGAACATCTTGCACACCGCGATCCGCTGGACACAACATCACGCGAAACAGTGAATCAGCAAGGGTTAACCGAGCGTGTGCGACAGGCTGATATCAGAGGCATGAAGTTTGGAGTGCCTCGAGAATTTATGGAATTAGAAGGGATGCAACCAGCTGTGAAAGAAGCATTCATGCACGCTATTGAAAAAATTACCGCAGCAGGAGGGGAGATTGTGGAGATTTCATTGCCGCACGCAGAATATGCAATTAATGCATATTATATTTTAGCGCCATCCGAAGTGAGTAGTAACATGGCGCGATATGATGGCTTGCAATTTGGATCTCGTGCACTTGGAAATTCAATTGACGAGGTGATGATGAACGCGCGCGCAAAATTTGGCGCTGAAGTGCAACGTCGTATTTTAATCGGAACATACACGCTCTCTGGAGAGTTTGATGAAAGTTTGTATCACATCGCATCAAAAGTGCGCACCTTAATCATCAATGATTTTGCAGCTGCAATGACGCAAGTCGACGCAATTATTTGTCCGAGTAGTCCAAGTATCCCATTTGCGTTGGGTGAAAATGCCAATGACCCACTCGCAATGTGGTTGCTTGATATCTTTACTGTTCCGATGAATCTTGCTGGCGTTCCAGCAGTGACAATTCCGGGACCGCTCGCACATGGATTACCAGCCGGCATTCAATGTATTGGTGCGTATGGACGAGACGAGCAAACATTAGTGGCGGCAGCAGCAATGGAAAAGGTCTTGATGAGTACATCTCCAGTTCTTGCGGTGTAAGGCGAGTTGGACGATAAAACGATTTCATGGTATAGTGCAGATAATAATATTGATATATGTCACAAGAAAAACAAACAGTATTGCTCGTGGAGGACGACGAGATGCTTCACAACATGTATACCCAGAAATTCACAAAAGAAGGGTATGCGGTTCTTTCAGGGTACACTGGTTCAGAAGGCATTCAACTTGCTGAAGAAAAACAGCCAGACATTATTTTGCTTGATATCATCATGCCAAAGATGGATGGTTTTGCCGCATTGAAGAAATTGAAAAAAAACGCTGCTACAAAAAATATTCCGGTGATCTTGCTGACGAACCTTGGTCAAGAAGAGGATATTCAAAAGGGGAAAGAATTGGGCGCGATTGATTATTTCATTAAAGCCAACCACACTCCTCAAGAAGTTGTTGATAAGGTGAAATCCGTCCTCTCATAAGAGATAGAGCGTCACACACAGTCTGAGCCCTTGATCGGGCTCGTTTTTTTTGCTACAACTCACAGGTCATTTATTAACTAACTTTATTTTTATGGCAATGGAACAAACTCTTATTATTGTAAAACCAGACGCGTTGCAACGAAATCTTCTCGGTGAAATTATTCATCGTTTTGAACGCAAAGGTTTGAAGATCGTCGCATTGAAAATGGGACATATCACGGATGAAAAAGTAGCAGAACATTATTCACACCATGTTGAACGTCCGTTCTTTCCAGGCTTGAAGGCATTTATGCAAGCAGGACCAGTTGTGTTTGCTGTTCTCGAAGGTGTTGAAGCAATTGAAGCAGTTCGTATTATTGCCGGTGAAACAAAATCACGTACTGCAGACGCTGGAACAATCCGTGGTGATTTTGCGATGAGTATGCAAGCGAACATTGTGCATGCATCTGATTCTCCAGAAAATGCTGTTGCTGAAATTGCTCGATTCTTTGCTCCGGAAGAAGTGCATGAATACAAAAAAGATTCAGATTCTTGGGTGTACTCAGAAGACGAACTTTCATAGTTGATTTGGCTTAGGGTGGTTGTCTCTCAAAAACCCGCTCGCGTTGCTCGCTGGCAGCCAAGCTGCTAATTGGTTTTGAGTAGACAATACACCCTCCGCCCACCATCTCTATGCAGTGAGTAATCAATATGCAGAATATTTTTTTAGTTTATATTGGAAGGGATCAAAAAGATGTCCAGGCATACGAGTGTGTATTGTCTTTTTCGCAGCTGACAGTTGAAGAGGCGAGCGGTCGTCAGTTTGACGCCGATGATTTTGTTATTATTACAAGTGGAACAACACCGTATCACGCAGCAGCAGAAGATCCGGAAATGCAAAGCGTTATTGCGATGTTGCGTAAGCTCTCAAAGAGTCACACGAAGACGCTTGCAATTGGCGTTGGGATGTCAGCGCTCGCACTGGCGTTTGACGGGGAAGTGGAAGATCATAGTGAGCGCGCAGAAGCAGGAGTTGTTGAAATTCATCGGCTCGCGCCAGCAGAAGGGGACGCGGTATTTGGTGATATTCCAGAAACGTTTTCGGCTGTTGCGTATCGGCACGATGACATTATGCAATTACCCATTGAGTTTGTGCCGCTGGCAAATTCAAAGATGGCGCAATTTCATGCAATCAAACTCGCTGGGAAACCAGTCTATGGATTGCAGTTTGATCCGTTGTTGTCAGTAGCGCATGAGAATCTTTCTGTTGTTGATCACGTAACAATTCAACAGATGCTTGTCGATTTGTCACTCCCGGTGAAAAATGTGGATAACTAAGGGGTTTACACGATAATCGTTATTGTGTAGTATTAGCGCAGTTAATAATCTTTTTATGAAATCAGTCAAACAATCAGTACATCAATTTTGTTTGAACCTCCTCGTGGTGGCTGATTTTATCGTGTATCCGTTTGTTGCCATTATTACACGTTGGAACACTCGGGCGCATTTACTGAAAGTATAAGATTATAGAAATTTTATAAGGAATCAGTAAACGCCCGAGGAGAAATCCCCGGGCGTTTTGATTAACAGATGATTATCAAGAGGAGGAAAGTGGTAATTATCTGAGAATCAACAGCATTCTCAGCGCACCTTTTGACAATCTAGCAACGCACAACAGTGTACTCAATTGACCTATTGAATTGAGCTGTGGTGAGAAGAGACGATGACGTGTTTGTTCGCTCTTTTCACCCCGGCTCTTCAATAGAGCCATTGCCGCGACGAAAGTCGCATTAGGAGGGACACATGTCCCACACGTCCGCGCCTGCAGCCTACACGACCGAGAACGCTCGCGCGATTCATTACCTTCGATTGGTGTACTTGATCACCAATCATCCTAATGACTTTGCTGTTCCCGCTTGGAGGCGGGACGCAAAGCACCTCGCGAATCTCCTGAAGCGCAAGCTCCAGGCTGATGTCAGCGACCCTGAGAGCCTCCGTGTTTGGGGGTTGGGGTTCCTGGGTCACAACACGGTCGATCGGCAGTTCCTGTCGATCTCTGATCGCGCGGCTCAGCGCTTGTCTCATCCCCGGACGGAATCTCCTCGTCGCGCTCAGGGCAGCCAACGCGTCTCTCTCGCTGATTGCTGACCTCTCCTCGGAGACCTTCGGCTTCAACCCCGCGGGTCTCCGGCATGGCAACACCTTTGTGCGTTGCCCATTTTCCGATGAACATAAATTTTGTGTTTATCGGTTGAGTGAAAAATTATGTCTATACAATTCCGTTCAATTCAATCTATTGCAAGCCTCATTATTCTTTTGTGGCAGGATTTGTAGTGGATTGATTCTTTTATCAGCATACTGCAAATCCTGCGACTCCCGCAGGATTTTTTATTGCTCTTTTTATGTCCGCGCCACTTCCTGATGTGTGATGTATTGGTTGATAGTTGCCAATATATTTCACCTTAGGAGGATCAGATGGACAACGCGTCTGTAAACGCTCTCACTGTCGCTACTTCTCAAGAGGATGGCGATGCTTCCCTGGATGTCGTCGATCCGCAGTCAGAGGAGACTTCTTCTCGTACTGTGCACTCCGATTGTGTGTGGGAGGGCGTGCATCGGCCGCTTCCGACTCATCAACCGCGTTGGTGGGGAGAGTGGGCATTCTAACGACTAAAATAAAAAAGTCGTTGCATTGAGATGTGCATTTCTGTGTTGCATCTCAATTTTTCTTAGTATGAATAGATTGAAATCCTTTGCTGTCGTTTAAAATATTTTTTGAACACAGAAAAAGAGGCAAGAAGATGAAACGGGAAGTGGTGTGACAGAGGGTCACGATTTCTGTGTTTCTTCTTCTTGCGGCGGAGGCGGGGACTCCTGCTGGGAGTCAGTCGGCCAGACCAGCTCGTACGGGTCGTACATGGCATTTCCTTGGCTTGTTATGGCCACCCGGCTCCTCGACGGAGAAGCACGGAACTCCTGGGACAACAATTTATCCAAGAGGTCCCGCACTTCTCAACGTCTATATCAAAGAACAAGATTCAAAAAAACCGCTCAAGTGGCGGGTTGATGATCTATTTGCGAGAACAATCAATTAACCCACCAGCGTGTGTGCAAAAAAGAATCCAAAAAAGAAGGATTGATCTGTGACACGTGTTGTGTGTAAGTGATTATTCATACGTACAAATAGAATAGCAAACCATGAAAAATCGTCAAGACGAGCAAGGGATTGTCTGCAATAGGCTGATATCAGCAGAAAATTGACAGACAGCTGATTTTTGTTATAGTGATTGCGTTATGAATATCTGCCTCTCATTTTTAAAGAAAGATAAGAAGATGAACCCTTTGCGTGGGTAATGTTTGACAGTGTCTAAAAACATTTCAAACTCCCCACGTCGGGGAGTTTTTTTATAACAGACAATTGGTTTTCCGTGTGTGGATAAGAGAGGAATATGTACACACGGGCAATCAAGCCTGACAATCACGTTCTCCTGGGGGAGATCATGACGTCCTTTGATAGCTCTGGTTCTACTGCAACTGTTGCCCTGGCTAAAAATGAAGGCATTGACTGGGGTGAATTTAAGCCCCGAAGCCTCGACGAGGTCGCGAAGTTGCTCGGCATTCCGCTGAGTCGCGTGCTCCTCTGTCACCAGTTCGTGAACCATGATCCGGCGTGGATCATTCGTGAAGCGGACCTTGATGCGTACTTGGTGCGCATGGGCGCGGTTTGGACGCATGGTTTCTGTAGGGGGCAGGTGCTGACAACGCCGATGCTCCCGGGTGTCGTGCAAGATCATCTGCGCCCCCTTGGCTTCGCTTGTCGGCTCATCGAGAGCGATCGACCTGACTCGAGTCTGCGTCACGGCGATGCTTTCCGGTTTGCCGGACACGACAGTGCTCTTGTTCAAGGCTGGGCAGATGACAATCGTGTCCTGCTGGCCAGCTTGGTCAGCCGAGACATGTCTGCAAGTGGTTTGTCCCGCATTACGCGCGGGGTGAGTCTCATGGTCAACTCCAAGCCGGAAATGCGCCGCGGCGCTGAAAAGTTTGGATTTCGGATGGCACCTGGTGGTGTCGTTCGGACGCTCGCTGACTGCGAGCGCGTCTGGAGTACTTGCTCCGGTGGCCGCGACGGTGAGGCAGACGGCTTCACCATGTGGTTGAAGGCTGACGGGAGTGGCTCGGACTTCGTCATTCGAGTGCGTAACCGTTTAGAGCTTCACGTTGCCTGCTTGGAGATGGTCAAGCGCGTGCTCGAGGGTCACGCAACCTTGCCGTCTCAATGCAGAAGAGAAGTGAACGGAACTGTAATTCGCGGTTGGCGGGACGTACTTGAACGTGAAGGCCCCTTGCCAGAGGGCTTGGGATTTCCGATCCCGTTTGTCCTTGAAACGGATGCGACCGTGCTCGGCGAATTAGTCGCTAGCATCTGCTGGCAGGCGTTGATCTGTCTAGACGGTACGACCCGTGTTGTTGGGCACTCGGATCAGATCTTGTCGCCCGACGGATCGGAATGGTGGGGTTCCAAGCGCTCCTCGCTTGAACTTCCACCAGACTTCCGTGATCAGGCCGAACGGCTCGTGAAGTGGTATCGCCACTGCGGCTACACCGGCTTCATCGGGCCGGACGCGATCATCGTTCGTAATCGTGAGACCCAGGAACTCCAGACGATCTGGATCGACCCGAACGGTCGGGCAGCCATGAGCACGACGGCTTTCATGGTTAGCAACGCGCTGTTTGACGGCGAGGGTGGGTGGATCAACACCAACCTCACTTTGAGTGAGCCGCTGCAGAACTACACCCAGCTCCGCCAGCTCATCGGCGGAACGCTCCTCGACCCCGGCGGGGAAGACGGCGTTCAGGGTGTGGTTCTCGCGACCCGCACTGAGCCGGGCGAGCCCAGTCCGGTTCTCAAGCTGTGGTTCGGAAGTCGAGACGGCAACGGACTCGCGGCCTGCGAGGCGATGCTCGCCAAGCTCCAAGTCCGTGGAGTCAAGATCGGCAGCTAAGTCTGTCGCATAGATGCGTTCACAAAACGTAACCGTGTAGACTTACTGTTGATTGGGGTGATTGTGTATAACTCTCACCCCTTTTTATTTATTGTAATCAATACCGCTTTCGCGCAAAATGTTCTATCATCATCCTATGAAACAACTTTTTTACAACGGACAATTTTACACCGGCACATTTGAAGCTGATCCAACATCAGCTGATTTTGTATCAGCGATTCTGGTTGAAGACGGAATTATCACCCAGGTCATTAAAAATGAAGCTGACGTTGCAGAATTACAATCGAGCGTGGACGAAGTAATCGACTGCCGTGGACAGTGGGTGTTACCAGTCTTTGAAGATGCGCATAATCATCCAGGTAGTCATAGCCGTATTATGTTGGAATGTGATTTGCGCGATACAACAATGTCATGGCAAGAGGCTGTGGAGATAATTCGGCAATACAGCAAGACACAAAAACCCGGAGATTGGATTGTTGTGCATGGCTGGAATTCAGCGCAATGGCCGGGTCTCTCAAAAATAGAACTTGATACTATTTCAACAGAGCATCCAATTATTTTGGCAGACCAAAGTTATCATAGTGGTGTGTGTAACACGCTCGCGGCAAAACATTTTGCACAACACCAACCGTCTGTAGTTATAAGTGATCAAGGCATTCTTGAAGAAGCGTCATTTGAAACAGCGTTTGATTCAACTGCTCCAGGGCCGGAAGTGTATGCTCGCGCAGTTAAACAATTTCAATTGAACGCCGCACAACTCGGCATTGGTAGTATGCATGAATTGGAAGTGCGTAGTCAGCAGCAGCTGGCCGCGTTTGCTGAACTTGAAAGAAATGATGAGGCGTTTATGGATGTGCCGATTTTTATTACGCCTGCAGTATTTGATACTGATGAAAAACGAAATTTTTTGATTCAATTCATAGAAGAACAAAAACAGTGGAAGCATACACAAATCATCGGATTAAAACTGATGATCGATGGTTCATTTGGAAGTTATACTGCAGCGCTCGCAGAGTCATATAAAAATCGAAACACGCATGGTGTTATCCGCACGCAGTTAGATGAAATTGCGTATTGGGTCGCACAAGCTGAGCAGTTCGGTCTCGCGCAGGTTGCAATGCATTGTATTGGTGATAGGGGAATTGAAACAGCACTGACAGCCATTGAGGCTCTCAAATCACGGCATCAACAGATACAACTGTGGCGCTTGGAACATGTTGAACTTCCAAGTAACGAGCATATACAAAAAGCAAAAGCGCTTGGTGTTGTGTTTTGTTTTCAACCAAGTTTTTTATGGGATGCGTTGAATTATGAAGATAGGTTAGGTGAGCGTGTGAATGCGTTAATGCCACTACGGTCTGTTATTGAGCAGGGACTTCCATTTGTGTTTGGTTCTGATGATCAACCAACTGGTCCAATTGCTGGTATCGATTGGGTGACTCGACGTGCGCCGTCATCTGCGCAACAAGTGACACGCTTAGAAGCGTTTCGTGCTTCAATTATTGATCCTCCAAAATTATTCACGGACACCTCACTTGATAATAATCGAGGACAGTTGCAGATTGGATATAAGGCGAATATAATGCTATTTAAAAGTGATGTATTTCAGATAACAGATGAAGTCTTTTATCAAGTGAATCCAAGTGCTGTATATATATCTGGCATGCTCGTAAGTTCGATGGAATAAAATTCACTCCATTATCACTAGTTGAAATTGCGTAATAATAGGAGTATATTATCTATACCGTGAGGAATTGACATATCCAGCTTCACAAATTGTTTCCTGTATTGATCGTATTTCGAATAGAGCCTTGTTGCTCTCTTCGTTCAGATCACATGCGGTATATACGCGTTTTAATCAGCACCTGTCCGGGATTTCTCAGATTTGCGTTGTGCGAAACGATGAGCGCTTGCGCAAAGCCCAATTACTTTCAGGAAGCCTGGATATGCAGTTTCGTAGCGGTGCGTGCGGGTATCGTATAGTGGCTATTACGCGGCCTTCCCAAGGCTGAAAGAGGAGTTCGATTCTCCTTACCCGCTCCAACAAAGTAGATCACCAAAGTGCTTTGTATTTATGGGTATTTTGGTCCTAGGAAAATGTACTGATAACAGGAAGGTGCGAACTGATAAGAGAAATATGATATAGTGCTGAGGATATATAACAATACACGCATCATCATTCTATGAAAATCATTGAACCGCGTCCCAATATTATAACTGGAGTGAACGAGCAAGTCCCAAAAGAACCTCTATTTGACCCAAATGTGGTAGAGGCTCGAATGGATGAAACATCTGCCAGGAATTTTCTTTCAAATGAAGGCCCTCTACGCGGAATGGAGCCAGATGCTGCGCGCATTATTTTGCAATTTTCTGATGATTTTCCTGATGAAATGATTACATGGGCGCAACGGGTTTGTTCCAGTCATGAACGCCGCCGAGCAGGCAGTGTATTGCCTTCAGATTATTCAATAAAAGCATGGCCATATGTTGGTGTAGACGGACAAACGTATACAAGGGAAGAATTAGATCGTTTCAGAAAAGAAGCAACGCTTGACCAAGTTCGTGCATTATTAGGTGATGAGCAATACAAGGAGCGGCGAGAGAAAAGCTACACCATTAGAGATGGTAAACGTTATTTTGAACCAGTAACTAATCCCATTCGCTCTGTAGAAAATTCAGTTGATGAATATATTAAACGACGTTTTGATGATTATGCATGGGCTGGCTCGCATGCGTTAGAGCTTGCGCGAAGACTCACTCCCGAAGGGTTTCATCTTGTTGGCGTCGAGTGCGGTAGGGGTATGCAAAAAATTGTGTACGAAATACGACCGAATGAATCTGGGCCGTTTCGTTCAGCACTTGATTTTATGCCAGAAAATAATAAGTCGGGTGGACGCCAATACACAAGCGATGAGAAAATTGCAGAATACGTAAGAAGCAAGGGGATTGTTGCAAACATCGTGCTCTATGATGATGGGGCAAATCGCGGGATATATGTTGAAGGCACTGCACCCGGAGCAGATATTTCTGCTATCGAAGCTATTGCTAGGAAGTTTGTTGGAGATTTTGGAGAAGAATACAATGGAGGTAACTTAGAAACGAACAAAAAGATTATTGCGCCAAATGGCGAGGCAATTGAATTTAATGAACCTATTTAGAATACATCTCAGCTCTAACGTGGCAGGCGGCCTCTGCTCCAATAAAGTCGCCTCACACGGCGATTTTTTTATTTTTACCTCACAGCAGGAGTCTGATATACTCTTTTTATATGAAAGAATCACAGAATCTTACTTCACCATCGGGTATAGCAAAGGCAGAAAAAAAGGCTATTGTTCGACCATTTCCTCTACTACAGGACTTGTTCAAATTTGCACAAAAAGAAGGCATTCATGATGCTGGTTTTCGTTATCAGGGCGAGAGGGCTGACGTGGTTACCGCTGAGCTTCCAGAAACATTCCAACCGCTCACAGAAGATTTTCCAGCAAAATATTTTGTGGTTGCGTATGAAGATCGACGTGGTGAGTATTATGCAGAAGGTACAAGACACCAGCTTGTTCGTCTTTCTACAGTGGAACGCCCTTCATCCACAGATGCGAGAACACGAGAAATGGATTTGATTCTTCCCGATGATAAACGCGCAGATCGTATCCGGGTGACTGTGAGAGAAGCAGTGAAAGAAAAAAGTTTTGAAGAGATCAATCAAAAAAATGATGATGGATTAGATCAGCCACACGGCAGCGCGCGGTATACATATGAAATTGATGCGAGCGGAAAGCGTCACCCAAAGAAGTTTGAATTTGATCGGCTCGATGAAGGGCTCTTTGATCTTGGTGGGGATAATTATAAACCAGTGCGATGGGTACGCGATCTCTTGATTGAAAAAGGTGAAGATGGTGAGGATCAGATTCAGTACAACGATTTATACATTCTCAATAGAAGCAATAACCCAGGAGATGAAAGCAGAGCGAGTGTGCAAACATCTTTAATTGGTACATTTGAAAGCCCTCGAAGTGTTGTTGTTGAGATTGGTTTTGGGCCAATGGAAACAGCTCGGGTATTATTTCACGATGAAGAAAAAAATATCACATTGTTTTTGCATCAATCAGTGAGAACAGAGGATTCTATTGCAATACTCAAAGACGACCCAGTATACACTGAGCTTTTAAATGCTTCACCAAAACCAGAAGCATTTATTGAAAAAATCCGCGCAAGATGTCAGATGTTAAAAGATGATTGGGCAAACCCACAGTCTGTCTATGATGATTCCCCGGTCATTGCAGAACGACCATTGGTAATTGCTCAGGATGAATCAGCTGTAGAGTAGGTATATTCAGTTCTAACGTGGCAGGCGGTTCCTGCTTCAAGAAAAAGTTGCCTCATAAGGGCGTTTTTTGTAACAAGAAAGATGAGAGTCTTCTAATGCCCAAATGTACAATAGGAGCCTTTTTTTGTTATACTTTTTATATGAAAATCCTGACAGTCAATATTTGGAATGGGGGCAGAATCTGGGATTCGTTGATTCCATTTATTCAAAAACTACAACCAGACATCATCTTCATGCAAGAAGTATTTGACTCTCCCCGTGAAGATGTCGAACAACGCTTCCGCTCAACGCAAGGGATCAGAGATACGCTGAAATATCCCTATGATCATTTTACTCCAGCGTTTATTAACGCAGTAGAGGTCGGTGATGTAGTAGAAGGCTTGATGATTCTTTCAAAATTTCCGATTGTTGAAAATGATACGTTCTATCTATATGGTGAGTATGGAAGAAGAGATTTGCAAACACCAGACGGATTTAGGTCGACTCCGCGTATTTTACAGCATGCTGTTGTTGAGTATGAAAACAAGAAATTACATCTATATAACATTCACGGGATATGGGACGAGCATGGCGACGACACACCATTGCGCTTAGAAATGGCAAAAGATATCTTGTCATATATCGATGATGCTGAATATGTAATTTTAGGTGGGGACTTTAATGTACAACCAGACACAAAAACAATTCGCATGATAGAAAGCACATTTACTAATGTGCTACGAGGAGAAACGGAAACGACGTTTAATATGAAACGAAAAGAAAACCTCGCTTTTGGAAAAGCGATCGCCGACATGTTTTTTGTAAGTAATAATGTGACTGTAACGGAAAAAACAGTGCACCATGTAGACGTATCAGATCATTTGCCGTTATCGATTGAGGTTGAGCTATGAAAGAACTAATTAGTGGAATTGCGATTGTGCTGACATTTGCGAGATACGATCAAAGGTAAAACACGACCGCATATATACACGTGGTTTGTTTGGGGCTTGGTGCCATTTATTATATTTGCGCTACAAGTGAGCGATAATGCTGGTGCGGGGTCGTATGTAACACTTGCTGCTGGAGTAGTGTGTATGATTATTTTCAGACTTGGCCTGCGTCAAGGTAAAAAAGACATCACGTTCATAGACACCGCTTTATTTATTTCATCATTTATTGCTCTTGAACGATACACCATTATTACGGCCGCCTTCCCAGTAACCTGGACAATCGCGAATACATTTTTTGTTCTCTTTCTTGTGCTACGACGAATGCAGTTGAAGTTGATAAAGAAATAACCTCAATTCCACAATTTGTTTGATGCAGATATTTGACGTTGACTTTATTTTATACGGGTGATACGTTATTGTGTCGCTGATTCTTTTAATTCAGTGCTCTTTTTATCGATCGTTGAGGAAATAAGTCGCTTTCAATATGTGTAAAGGCGTTTTATTCCCTCAGCGGTCATTCATCGTTATCAATGAGATCAAGTCACATTAATCGTTTGCTGAGGGGCATGCGATTTTGGGAGGATTCATGGAAGACGGACAGTTCGGAACTCCTCGTGAACATGCAACGTTCATGGGCATCACCATGGGCTACTGGATCTTCATCATCGCGCTTCTCCTCGGAGGCAGCGCGGTGGTGATGGTGACCAAGCCGGTCTTCCTCGGCTTCGAGCGGGAGATCTATACCAACTCACGTCAGTACACCGATGCGAAGGACGTGCAACTCCTCGCCTGGATCGCCGAGTACTCGGAGCTCGTCACGGAGAAGGCGAGGCTCGAGGCGCAGACGGACGTCGACAACACGACTGTGATTGACGGCATCGACAGCCAGATGCACTTCATGCTCGGTCGTATCCATGCCGAGGCTGCTCGCGTGTCTCCCGAAGCGCTTTCTTCCACGGTTCGCGAATTCCTCGCGCGCCACAATCTCTGAAGGAGGTGAACATGAACAAGGCTTTCCTTCGTTTGGCAGCGCTGCTCCTGATGGCGTTGCTGTTCTTCACTGGCACTGGTTGCGACCAAAGCTCGGAAGAGCGCGACCGCGCAGTCGTTCAAGACCAGCAGAAGCAGTATGGAATTGCGCAGCCGATCCCGAGCTATGATTGGTCCCCGGAACGGGACAACGTGATCCAGCTCTACGACATCCGTATGGGAATTGTCGCCACCCACGCCGTTTGGCGAGGCGACACGTCGATCGTTGAAGGCGACTGTCCGGCGATCGGATATCCGATTCCGTACGACACCCAGCTCACCAACCCGCTGCAAGTGCTGCCTGACAGTGGCCACGAGGTGGTTGAGCAGGCGGAACCGAACGGCTTGTTCTCTTCAAAAAACAGCACGGGCACGTGGGTGCTGTGTGTTGAGGGCAAGGCAATCGAACCTGTCCTTGTCGAGGGCAAGGTGACGACCTACCCGTATCCGGTGGTTGTCGATTACACAACCAATCGAGTCACCCGTGCCGTTGGAGGTCGCTCTTCGGTCAAGTTGAAGGTCAATGACAAGCCGCCTTCTCAGCGGAGCAAGCCTTGATCATGTCCTACTACGCCTGAAAACCACACGACGCGTGTGAGCAGGTGTAGTCACGGCGATGAGTTTCCTTAGGGAGTCTCATCGCTGCCGTTCTTAGTGCCTATGAATGCGTTCGTAGATAGTAAAAGCGAGTAACTCACTGGATTGCTGAACAGCTCTATATTTGCTAGAATACAACTCTATTATTGATATATACATCTTATGGGAGTGACCGAAATTCTGGTTGAATATGCAATTCAAATTATTGACGCAATTGGGTATGTCGGTGTTTTTTTGTTAATGACACTCGAAAGTATGGTTGCGCCAATTCCTAGTGAAGCGGTGATGCCGTTCGCTGGTTTTTTGATTAGCGACGGAACACTGTCTTGGATGGGTGTCTTGCTTGTGAGTTCTGCGGGAAGTCTTTTGGGAAGTGTGTTGTCATATTATATCGGTAAATATCTTGGAAATGCTTTTGTGATCCGATATGGAAAATATCTTTTACTGAATGAAGAGCATTTGCTGGCGACGGAGAATTTTTTCGCAAAACACGGTCCATGGTCTGTGTTTGTCTGCCGGTTTATCCCAGTTGTGCGGCATTTTATTTCTATTCCTGCCGGAATTGCGAACATGAATATCGGAGCATTTGTGCTCTACACGCTCGTTGGTGCAACAGGCTGGAATATGTTCTTGACCTATGTCGGATTTGCATTGCGAGATAATTGGACAACAATCCAACAATACACACACGTGCTTGATATCTTGGTCGTGCTCGGGGTTGTGTGTGTTGGTGTCTATTTTGTGTATTCACAATTACGCAAAAAAAAGATCTAAATAATGCACATGTCAGATTCACGTCAATTTCCAACTGTTTCCGTTATCGTCCCAGCGCATAACGAAGTTGGGTATATTGAAGCGTGTGTGCAGTCACTGCAAGCGCAAGAATATGCAGGTGATATTGAAATTCTTGTGGTTGATAATGCGAGTGATGATGCAACTGCCCAAGTGGTGCGTGATCTTGGTGTCCGTGTGGTGACCGAAACGACGCGGGGAGTGTGTAGCGCGAGGCAAGCTGGTTCACTGGTTGCGCGCGGTGATTTATTTATTTCAACAGATGCAGACACAACCTTTGATCCGTTCTGGGTGCAACGTATTGTCGCTGCATTTGGGGATGATGAATCAATTGTCGCGGTGTCTGGATCGTTTCAGTTTGAAGATCGCCCGCGCTGGGGACTACATTACAGTCGACTGTTGTTTCGTTTAACCCAGTTTTTTTATCGCATGTTTGGTGTCCCGCTGTACGCGCCAGCATCGAATTTTGCATTTCGTCGCGATGCCTTTTTGTCGCTTGGTGGATACAACACAACCTTAACGCAAGGTGGAGATGAATACGATATGCTGCGTCGATTGCGCCCACTGGGCCGTGTTGTGTATATGCCAAACAATCCTGTCTACACATCAAGTCGTCGGCTGAACCGTGGTTTTTTGTACACAATGTTTGTGACCTTTTTCTATTATTACGTCGGCAGTTATGTGTTGAGTGTTGTATTGAAACGACAAGTGATTGGATCTGCGCCGATTCATCGAGAAACCTCTATCTCACGTGCGCATCGTTTTTTGTTGTCAGTTGGTGTGCTGGTTGCGATTGCTGTTGCGTGGAAATGCACAACACTCTCTGTTGGGGAAGTCGTTGAACATCGTGGCGCGGTCGCGCATGCTGTGCGCGTGATTCATCATACATCAGCGCGGTAATGTTGTTTGTTCTGCTGATTATTGCGCTTGCTCTATGTATCATCGCGATGCTGTATTGGCTTTTGATGTCGCCGTGGTCTCAAGTGTGTGGGCGAGTACATGTGCGCCTCACAACAAGTGAAAAAATTGTTGCATTGACCTTTGATGACGGACCAAATGATCCATACACCACTCAGCTGCTTGATATACTGGCGGCAGAGCAGGTGCGCGTGACGTTTTTTGTTGTTGGTGAAAATGCTGCGAACAATCCGGCCGTGATCCAGCGGATGCACGCTGAAGGACACATTGTTGGCAACCATTCATTGAGTCATCAATTTTCTTTGTATTTCCGCGATCGTTTTTTTCGATCGCAAATTGATGCAACACAAGATATTGTGAAACGCATTATCGGGGTTGCGCCGCTGTATTATCGCTCGCCGTGGTTATTTCGCACACCATGGCTATTGCGCACAGTGCGAGAGCGAGGCCTTGTTCCAGTGTGGGGAGTGTTTGGCAGCGAGCGTGAAATTGCGCAAGGTGATCCGAAAAAGATTGCTGATCGTGCGTTCAAAAAAGTGCGCCCGGGAACAATCTTGATTTTTCATGATGGTTTTGATAATCACGGTGGATTCCGTGGTTCGACAGTCGCGGCAATTGCGCTCTTGATCCCGGAGTTAAAAAAAGCCGGGTATCGGTTTGTAACGGTTGATGCGTTGCAAGACAAACACTAAACAAGTTACATTCTTGTGATATACTCAATGAGTATGAAAAAAGAATTACTTACGCAGCTGCAAACAGAGCTTCAAACCACGTATCATGGAGATCTGAAAGCACTACTGCGCCATATCGAAAAAACGTTAGAAGGGAAGTCGAGTGTCGATTCGTCGAAGCCGCGACGAGAGCGCACTGGAGATGAGAGTGTCATTGTTACTGTGTCAGATGTGTCTCGTGAGTATCTATTTAATGGGAATACAGTTCAAGCTCTCAAGCATGCAAATGCTGAAATTCGGTCAGGTGAAATCGTGGCACTTGTCGGGCCTTCAGGCAGCGGAAAGAGTACGATGCTCCAATTAATTGGAGGACTTGATACGCCGAGTAGCGGCTCTATTGTTGTTGACGGAAAAGAGTTGTCTGCAATGAAGGAGAGTGCGCGCTCTGAGTATCGTAATCAAACAATCGGTTTTATTTTTCAATTTTTTCATTTGCAGCCATATCTCACAGTTGAACAAAATGTAGAAATTCCACTATTATTTGGTGATGTAAACACCGTGGAGCGGAAGAAGCGTGTCGCAGAAGCACTCGCGTCTGTTGGTTTGTCGGAATATGCGAAACATCGACCCAGTCAGCTCAGTGGAGGACAGCAACAACGCGTTGCAATTGCGCGCGCACTGGTGAATCATCCAAAGGTTATTTTGGCAGACGAGCCAACTGGTAATCTTGATCGAGCCAATGCAACAGAAGTAATGAAATTATTACACACAATTAATGAAGAGCGAGGCACAACAATGGTGATTGTGACCCACGATCACTTTGTGGCTGATTTTGCTGATCGCTCTATCGAATTAATAGACGGGACTTTGAATACACACATATGAAACATCGTGATGCACTTCGGATTGCCAGTACAAAATTTCGCACTCGAAAAATCCGCACCGCCTTTTTAGTCTTATCATTAGCCGTTGGCTTAACAATGATCGCTGCTCTTGCTGGAGGAGTTGCGGGAGTGATGAAAACAGCGCGGGCTATTTTTCTTGACGCTGGACAAGGGCGATATTACGCAGTTGAAGTAACAACATTGAACAGATCGGAAAATACAGTTGTTGAGGCAAAAAAGCCATCCATTGATGTTGGGTCATATATACAAGAGCGAAAAGAACAATACAGTCAGAAAGACATCTCTGTTCAGCAGGTGCAGATGATTATGGATAATAGTCTCAAGCAAACGCTGACGGAATTGCCTGAACTAACAACAATGAGTGGATTGTTATCGTTTCAAACGAGCGATGCGCAATTTATTCAGTCGTATATTATTGACCCGACAATTCAATGGGACACGCCTCAAGACAGTATTGTTCCGGTATTGGTTCCGACAGCGGCGTTAATTGGTGATGGTGGTCCAGATTGGTACAACAAGTCCGCGAAAGAGCAATATACCTTTTTACAGGAACAGCAAAAAAAGTACCTTGGAAAAATCGTCCAGTATCATTCAATAAAAGCAAAATCAGAGTCGAATACAACTACTACAGAAGTGACTGGCAAAACACAATATAAGATTGTTGGTTTCGCGCCAGAGGATTTATATGCCTCGAATCTCTATCAGTCTGGTACTTTTATTGTTCCAAATTGGGCTGCAAAAAACATACCTGAAGTACAAGGATTATTTGAACAAGGAAATTATCGTACACTGATTGCGTTTGCAAATAAAAAGGATCGTAATGATTTTATAGCAGCAAAGCAAGGGCAGCAAGTACAAGAGGTAGAAAAAAGAACAGACGCTGCTTCAGGCGAGACACTTGAGTTTAGTCATTATTTTATGCCTGCACAAGGTCGCTTTGATGCGTTTTCGGAGATTGCAAGTCAGTTTCAAAAATTCTTCTTTGGTGTTGCTGGTTTCTTGCTCGCCATCGGTGAAATCATGTTGCTCTTAACGGTTGGACGAGTCGTTGCAGATTCTCGGAAAGAAATTGGTGTGTATCGAGCAATTGGAGCGAGTCGCTCGGATGTGCGTAAAATATTTTTTTGGTACGTTTGTGTGTTAACGGCAGCTGCGACATTCATTGCTGTGGTTCTGGCTATTACTGGGCAAATTATCGCGTCTGTGAAATGGGGCGAGCAACTGTTTTATGGACTTGTGCAGTTTAGCGGGAACGCTGCGGTGGTGGCTCAGCCGAAGTATTTGTTCTTAGGAACGAATGGTCTACATATTCTTGCATTGTTTGGCTTTGCGTTTGTGTCGGCGCTCGTCGCTTCAGCAATTCCAATTTTCCGCGCCTCACGGATTGATCCAATCATCGCTTTAAAAGAAGAATAACTATTTTGTTTGAGTGATATGATTTTTCCAAAACCAACGAAAACACTCTTGCAGCTCCTTGGTCCGTCAATCGTCTTTGTCGCGCTGTCTTTGAATGGGGGAGAGATGCTGCTGTGGCCGAGCCTGACTGCCAATTACAGTATGCGCATTTTGTGGCCGCTGCTTATTATTCTCACACTGCAATTTATCGTCAATATTGAAATCGAGCGATATACATTAGTCACCGGAAAAAGTACGGAAGCGAACCTCACACAAAATATTCGTTGGCTATCTGTTGTGTTTGTGATCGCGGTGCTCGTCTCACTTGTCTGGCCAGCCTGGATGTCAACTGCGGGGAACATCCTCGCGACGCTCGTGCTCCCGCAAGCAGCTCCAGCTGCGGTGCGAAACGCCGGCTTGGTGTTTACGATTATGTTGATGTGTTTGGTGACAATTGTGTTTGTGATGAAAAACACCTACAAAATTTTGGAGTCTGTCTCACGCGTTGGCTTAGTCTTCGCGCTCGGGATTATTTTTTTGGTGGTTGTGTTGAATTTTGACGCAGCCGCCTTATTTGAAGGCGTGCGTGGAATTTTTGCATTTGGCTATGTGCCGCAGACACTTCCGCGGTTTGATTTTTTGGGAGCTGTGGCCTATGGCGGTGTGGCTGGTGTATTGAACTTGGTGCAAAGTGAGTGGATTGCGAGTAAAAAATATGGCGCCGCAGCGCTCTCTGAAGCAGACCGCATGGCGATTGACTGGAGTGCGTCAGAATCTCAGTCGAATTTTCGACACTGGTTTTCACTGGTGAATCGTGAACATTTTCTCTTATTCTTTTGCGCAAATCTCTTTACTATTTTTGTTTTGTCATATCTCGGAACACTGTTGTTACCAATTGGAACAGCGCAAGGATTTGGTGTGTTGCAAAAAGAAATTGCCGTACTCAATAGTCAGATTCCGTATCTTGGCGTGGCGTTCGGCGCTGCGACCTTTGTTATTTTTGTGATGGCAAATGTGACCATTTTGGATGCGATTGGCCGTTTGGTGCATCGCGTGATTGAAACAAATGCACCGAATCTTGCGCGTCGTTTACAGCCAAGTCGCGTCAGCTTGATTGCGATTGGGCTTGGGGTTCTGATTCTCGGACTATCAATCGTCAATGAAAATTTTAAACAACCATATTTTTTGCTCGTGATGTCAGCGAGCTTGTCTTCATTGGTAATGTGGTTGTATCCGCCGCTGCTTCTAAAACTGAACTTGCAATTACCACAAGCGGCAAGGCCCGCGTTGTGGCGACAAATTGGGATTTCTGTGTGCACGCTGTTTTATGGTGGAGTCGGGCTTTGGGCACTGTCGAGTATTGCGCCGCTTTGGAGTGTGATTGTGCTCGGAGTTGTTGTGACAAGTTACCAGCTCTATATCGTTTTTATAAAAAAATAGGGTTGCAGTTTTTACACAACGTGATAGGCTAGAGGTCATTAACCCTTTATGTTTATGGCGTACACACCGCAAGATTTTTCAACCCTGTTAGGACTTCCTGGTTTTTCTGATCAGTTGCTCCAAAACCATTTCAAGCTCTATGAAGGTTATGTGACAAACACAAACAAATTAACCGATTTGTTTAAAACACTCGACAAAACAACACCAGAATATGCTGAATTGAAACGTCGTTTTGGATGGGAATTTAACGGAATGCGGTTGCATGAATTGTATTTTGCGAACATGACAAAAACATCCGCGCCTCTATCTGAAGGAAGTGCGTTGCTCGCAAAGATTGTTGAAACCTGGGGTTCATTTGAAGCGTGGCAAGAAGATTTTCAAAAGACATCTGCAATGCGCGGCATTGGTTGGACAATTTTATATCGCGATCCAGTGAGCGGTGATTTGTTTAATGCATGGATCAACGAACATGATGTTGGACACTTGGCTGGCGGAGAACCATTGCTTGTACTCGATGTATTCGAACATGCGTACATGCTTGATTACGGTGTGAACCGTGCAGATTATATCGCAGCCTTTTTCAAGGTGATTGATTGGGAAGCAACAGAAAAGCGCTTTGTATAAAGATTTCCATATTTGGCAAACTTCTGCGTCAAAAATTCCGGTGCTCCTTCACCGTAGTTTTACTACGGCTCAGTTCACTCCTCATTTTTTCCTTGAATTTTACTCAAATCTGAAAATCTTTTTTTAAGGTATGCCTGAACTTCCAGAAATTGAAACCGTCGCGCGTGGATTGCGCACGCACATCCTCGGGAAAACAATTTCCGAGGTTGTTGTGTATGACGCAAAAAAATTCAAAGGCACACCAAAACAGTTGAAAGAGTATGTGATTGGAAAAAAGGTTGTTGGTATTGAACGTCGTGCAAAATGGCTCTTGCTCCGACTTGAAACTGATTATGTCTTTATCATTCATTTGAAAATGACCGGACAACTACTGTTCGAACCAGCTGCAGGGAAGCGAGTGCGCAAGACAGAGCCCGAGGCCTATTTTCTTGGCGGACATACCATGGAGTCAGATGACGCTGCGCGGCCGACATTTCCGAATTCACACACGCGTGTTGCGTTTGTGTTTTCAGATACATCGACGCTCTATTTTCAAGACATGCGCCGGTTTGGATATGTTGAGCTTCATGCACCAGGCAAGGTTGATGCCTATTTTTCAGATCGCAAGCTCGCACTTGAAATTCAAGATGCAGACACGACATTTGATTATTTCACACAGCAACTCAGCCGCCGCGCTCGCACCACTATTAAGGCCGCGCTCCTCAATCAGTCTGTTGTTTCTGGACTTGGGAATATTTATGTTGATGACACGCTGCATCTCGCGAAGATTCATCCGACGCGCGTTGTTGGAACACTGACAGACAAAGAGCTCCGCACGATCTATACCTCGGCTCGAAAAATAATCAACAAAGCGATTGATCTCGGCGGCACATCATTTAGTTCGTTTTTGCGTGTCGACGGAAAGCTCGGGCAATACTGGGAGAAGCGACGGGTGTACGGCCGGACAGGCGAGCCATGTCAAGTCTGTAAAACACCGATTGAAAAAATCCGAGTCGCGGGCCGGGGAACACATTTCTGTCCAACGTGTCAAACAGTTTCGTAACAAAAAACTGCTCGGAATAGAGCAGTTTTTCTGTATCGCGTGCGACGATTACGCTGCAACAGTTTCACCGTGTGCAGCTGAACGGATGCAACGTGTGCATGCTCGAACTTTTTGCCCAGCGATTGTTGCATTTTGCAAGTTCACGCGTTGTCGTTTGATTGTTGCAATTTTTGAATGTGATCGGGCATTTCCTTTCAGGTATCCGCGGTCACAGAGTTCACAAACTTTTGCCATAGAGGTAATTGATATATAATGGAATAACTGAAGAAATATAACAGCATCTTTATCATTTGTCAATTTTATGGGAATTTCCGCATTATTTAACGATCCAGCAACCTTTATTCTGTGGCTTGTTGCTATTATCACCGCATTAACGGTTCATGAGTTTTCACACGCGCTGGCTGGAAAATTACAAGGAGATCCGACAGCTGAGCTGGAAGGGCGCTTGAATCTCAATCCATTATCACACATTGATTGGCTTGGGCTCGCAATGTTGGTGTTTGTTGGCTTCGGGTGGGCAAAGCCAACGCCGTTTAACCCGTATAACTTACGATTCAAGAAATGGGGGTCAGCGGTTGTGGCTCTCGCCGGACCAGTGTCAAACGCGCTGATGGTCGCATTGGTTGCTGTAGCGCTTTCAGTGGTGATTCGTGTGACAGGAATGACCCCAGATAACTTATTGATGCAGTTTTTATTGATGGTGATTCGTATCAATATTATCCTTGGATTATTTAATCTTGTGCCGATTCCACCGCTTGATGGCTCAAAATTGCTGTATTCATTTATCCAAGATCGATATCCGCATGTGGTTGCGCAGCTTGAAGCGTACGGAACGTACTTCTTAATCCTCTTTATTATTGTTGGTGGACCACTATTAACCGCTGCAGTGAATGCAGTGTTTCGTTGGGTTGTACTGTTGATCTTTTAAGATCTAGGCAGTGAGGAGTTTGAGGACTGGTCCGGTGCCCCAGAGAAGTGCAATAACGCAGGCGCAAATAATAAAGGTTGTGAGACCAAATTGCATGTCTTTACGGAATTTTTGTTGAAACGGACGGGCGACGTCTTGTGGGTATTGGCGTGTATGATAATAAAAATAGGCAGTCACGCCAGTTGCGAGCAGCCCGAGAATGCCAATAACGCCAAAAATCCATTCAAGGAAAAAGAGGAAAAGTGGAAAGGTTTCAGATGTCATGGAAAAAGTATACCACACTTGACGAAAGTTTGGGAATATGGGAGACTGCCGTTGTTCCAATCGCGTAATTTCATGGCTGAAATTGATCGTGAACATCCGTTTCTCACTCAAAACCTTCAATAGAACTGAGAAGATTTTGGACGAGAAGCATTATTATACGAAGGATACTCACTGCGATTTGTCTCGCGGCGGGTGTTATTTTTGTATCTATTTAAAAAAGTAGTATTTGAAACCATGCCAACAATGAACCAATTGGTGCGCAAAGGTCGAACGTCAAAGGGCAAAAAGTCCAAGACACCGGCATTGCAATACACCATGAATGCATTACGTCGTAGTAAAACGGATTTGCCAAAAGGCTCACCGTTCAAACGTGGCGTTTGCGTGAAAGTAACAACAACAACTCCAAAGAAACCAAACTCCGCGCTTCGTAAGATTGCTCGTGTACGTTTGAGTAATGGAATGGAAGTGACTGCCTATATCCCAGGAGAAGGGCATAACTTGCAAGAACATAGTATCGTCATGTTAAAAGGTGGACGTGTCCCTGATCTTCCAGGTGTTCGCTATCGTGTCGTTCGTGGTGTCTATGACACACAAGGCGTTGAAGGTCGAACCGCGTCTCGTTCTCTCTACGGTGTGAAAAAACCGAAAAAAGCATAATCTGTTGAATTGAAAAATATATGCGTGGAAAACAAGCCCCAAAACGCCGTATCGCTCCTGATGCGCGCTACAAATCAACTCAAGTAACAAAATTCATCAACTACATCATGTTGAATGGAAAAAAATCAACAGCATCAAGTATTGTCTATGGTGCGTTTGATTTAATCGAAGCAGAAATGAAAGAACCTGGCTACGATGTATGGATGCGAGCGATGAAGAACATTTCTCCAGACCTCGAAGTTCGTGCAAAACGTGTCGGTGGTGCAAACTACCAAGTACCAGTTGAAGTGCGTCCAGAACGTCGTTTCACATTGGCAAGTCGCTGGATTATTGAAGCTGCTCGCAAACGAAAAGGGAAGGCAATGATGAACAAGCTTGCAACTGAAATCATGGATGCAGCCAAGGGTGAAGGAACAGCAATGAAGAAACGTGAAGACGTACAACGTATGGCTGAATCTAATCGTGCGTTTGCTCACTTTGCATAAAAATAAAACATAATCTCTATGGCTGAACAAGAATATCCCTTAGAAAAGACCCGTAACATTGGTATCATTGCGCATATCGATGCGGGCAAAACAACCGTTACAGAACGTGTGTTGTTTTACACTGGAAAAACTCACAAAATTGGTGAAGTGCATGAAGGTGAAGCAACAATGGACTGGATGGAACAAGAGCAAGAACGTGGTATTACCATTACTGCTGCGGCAACAACTGCGGCGTGGAAAGATCATCGTATCAATATTATTGATACTCCTGGTCACGTTGACTTTACTGTTGAAGTAGAGCGTTCATTGCGTGTTCTTGATGGTGGTGTCGTTATTTTTGACGGTGTTGCTGGTGTTGAACCACAATCTGAAACAGTGTGGCGCCAAGCAGACAAATACAACGTACCTCGTATGTGTTTTGTGAATAAATTGGATCGTACTGGTGCAGATTTTTATGCTGACGTTGATTCAATTCATGAACGTCTGACAAAAAAAGCTCGCCCAATTCAATTGCCAATTGGAACGGAAGATAACTTTCAAGGTGTTGTTGACTTGCTCACAATGAAAGCGATTATCTATAAAGATGATCTTGGAAAGAATGTTGTTGAAGAAGATATTCCAGCTGACATGCTTGAAAAAGCGAAACAATATCGTGAAGAATTGGTTGAAGCGATTGCTGGAACCAATGATGCATTGATGGATAAATATTTGGAAGGACAAGAAATTGGTCTTGATGAATTAAAAGCAGCGTTGCGTCACGCGACAATTACATTGCAAATCATCCCAATCATGTGTGGATCTGCGTTGAAAAACAAAGGTGTGCAATTGATGCTTGATGCAGTCAATGATTACTTGCCATCACCGCTTGATGTCCCAGCAACCGTTGGTCACAATCCGGACAATCTTGAAGAAGAGATTACACGTGAAACAAAAGATGACGAACCCCTTTCAGCGCTCGCGTTTAAAGTGGCAGCTGATCCATTTGTCGGAAAATTGGTCTTTATTCGTGTCTATTCTGGTGTCTTGAAATCAGGAAGTTATGTGTTGAACATGACAACTGGTAAGAAAGAACGTATTTCTCGAATCGTGCGTTTGCATGCAAACTCTCGTGAAGAAGTAGATCATATCGGCGCTGGAGACATTGCTGCGGCCGTTGGCTTGAAAGATACGATCACTGGAACAACATTGTGTGATGAAGATAATCCAATTATTTTGGAAAACATCACGTTCCCAGATCCTGTAATTTCTGTGTCTGTTGAACCAAAGACAAAAGCGGACCAAGAAAAAATGGGTATCGCGATTTCTCGTCTTGCTGAAGAAGATCCAACATTGCGTGTGTCGACGAATGAAGAAACTGGTCAAACAATTTTGGCTGGAATGGGCGAATTGCATTTGGACATCATCATTGATCGTATGAAACGTGAATTCAACGTTGAAGCGAACATTGGTCAACCACAAGTTGCATACAAAGAAACCATTACGTCTGAAGCACAAGGTGAAGAAAAATATGTGAAACAATCTGGTGGTCGCGGTCAATATGGTCATTGTGTATTGAAAGTTGAACATTTGGTTGCGAACGCTTCTGATGTCGAAGAAGGTGAAGAAGTGAAACATTTTGAATTCATTGATCAAATCAAAGGTGGTGTGATTCCTCGTGAATACATTGCTCCGATTGAAAAAGGTGTGCGTGAAGCGTTGGATCGCGGTATTGTTGCCGGATATCAAATGCTTGATGTTCGTGTGACATTGCTTGATGGTTCATACCATGATGTCGATTCATCTGAATCAGCCTTTAAAATTGCGGGTTCAAAAGCTTTCAAGAAGGCAGCAAAAATGGCAAAACCAGTCTTGCTTGAGCCGATTATGAAAGTTGAAGTGACGACTCCAGAAGATTTCATGGGAGATGTAATGGGAGACGTGAATTCAAAACGTGGTCAAATTCAAGAAATGTTTGATCGAGCAGGTGTGAAAGTTGTGCGAGCAACAGTGCCTCTCGCTGAAATGTTTGGCTATGCGACACAGCTTCGTTCGATGACACAAGGTCGAGCAAGTTACGCAATGGAATTTGAAAACTACGCGGAAGTGCCGAAAAACGTTGCAGCGAAAATCGTTGAAGAACGTGGTGGGGCTCCAGTAGACGAAGACGAAGAATAGTCTGAGGCAATCAACATTGATTACAATAAAACCGGATAGAAATATCCGGTTTTATTTTTGTAAGACACTGTCTACCTGTGTTTAAAACTAGACGTTCGCTGGTTTTAATTTAGTGTATAGTAATGCTCCAGAAATTAATCCGACTGGGACAGTGACTACAGCAAGGATAAATGCAGTGAAAATAGTTGGTAAGAAGAGGATGAAGCCAGTCACAAGCCCGATAATGAACAATGTCACAAAATGACCTTTTGTCATTACCCAGCTGGTTTTGAGCGCTGTCATAAAGTCCATGTCAGTGTCAACGATTAAGAAGAGAGTAAAAATGAAACGGACACCAAGATAGATGCCAGGAAGAATCAATAAAACAATTCCAACAAGCACCATGACAGAGAGTGCGATCGAACCCGCAATATATTGAAAGAATCGATCCAATGAAAATCGACTAAAAAGGGTTGTTGAATCGATGACTTCACCACGAATAAAGCGCAATATAAGTGCGAGCATAATCATGGCTAATGTCATTGTGATAAGAGGAGACACGAGACTTAACAGCAATGAATCTCTAGTAATTTGATACACAAGGTTGTCAATAGCCATTGGTCCAATAATGATTCCAATTGCAAGGAGCCAATTTTTCTTGAATAATTCCCATGCTTCACGTAATAATTCAAATGCAGAAGGAATTTGACTGTGTGCTGCAGCGACAACAGGGGTTGTTGCAGTAGGTTGCTGAGTCGAGTGAGTCTCTTCCATAAAAATAGTGATAAATAATGATTTACAGACACTGTAGCACCTTTTTAGATATTTGACACATTTTCAAAGAATCTGTACAATACGCGAGCTTGAGAGCCCGCATATTTTGCGGACTTTCATTATGTTTTTTATAAAGCAACAATTAATTACTAAATACGAATCAGTATGGCGGACATGTTTGACCGTTCCAAACCACACGTTAACGTGGGTACTATTGGTCACGTTGACCATGGTAAAACAACAACAACAGCAGCTATTTTGGCTGTTGCTGGTGCAATGGGTAACCAAGCACAACAAAAGAACTTTGCTGATATTGACAACGCGCCTGAGGAACGCGAACGTGGTATCACAATTAATACTTCACACGTTGAGTACGAAACTGCAAATCGTCACTACGCGCACGTTGACTGTCCTGGTCACGCTGACTATGTGAAAAACATGATTACTGGTGCTGCCCAAATGGACGGTGCTATTCTCGTTGTTTCTGCAACAGATGGTCCTATGCCACAAACTCGTGAGCATATCTTGCTTGCTCGTCAAGTAGGCGTGCCATACATCGTTGTATTCCTCAACAAATGCGATATGGTTGAAGATGAAGAATTGTTGATGTTGGTAGAAGAAGAAGTTCGTGATTTATTGAAGAAATACGAATTCCCTGGTGATGAAACTCCAGTAATCCGTGGTTCAGCATTGAAGGCTCTTGAAGATCCATCAGGCGAAGCTGCAAAACCAATCCAAGACTTGCTCAAAGCATTGGATGAATACATCCCAACACCAGAACGTGCTGTTGACGGTGAATTCTTGATGCCAGTTGAAGACATCTTCTCAATTGAAGGTCGTGGAACAGTAGTAACTGGTCGTATCGAACGCGGAATGATCAACATCAATGAAGAAGTTGAAATCGTCGGTTTGAAAGATACAGTGAAAACTGTTGTTACTGGTATCGAAATGTTCAACAAACAACTCACAGAAGGTCAAGCTGGTGATAACGCTGGTCTATTGCTTCGTGGAACAAAGAAAGAAGATGTTGAACGTGGACAAGTATTGGCGAAAACTGGAACAATTAAGCCACATACTGAATTCGAAGCTGAAACATACATCTTGAGTAAAGATGAAGGCGGTCGAAACACACCATTCACACGTGGGTACAAACCACAGTTCTACATGCGTACAACTGATGTGACCGGTGAAGTGATATTGCCAGAAGGAACAGAAATGGTTATGCCAGGAGATACAATCACATTTACTGTGAAACTTGGTAAACCAGTTGCGATGGAGGAAAAACAACGATTCGCGATTCGTGAAGGTGGTCGAACAGTCGGCGCCGGCGTAATTGTCAAAATCATTGCGTAATATCTAATAATACTCTGAAATAGCATCCCATTCCTCGTCACTGTTGCCACAAGCAGCATGACGAGGAGGGGACAGCTCCAGAAAGCTCCTTATACCCACATGGCGACTAAAAAGACTACAACAGATCAACCACAGCAAGCTGCTGCAAAGATTCGCGTGAAGATTCGTGCATACGATAACAAGATTATCGATAAGTCAACCCGAACGATTATAGAAACTGCAACCCGCACGGGCGCAAGTGTTGTTGGACCGGTACCGCTTCCAACTGAAAAAACAAAATACACTGTGCTCCGCTCGACTTTTGTTCACAAATCTGCCCGCGATCAATACGAAATGCGAGTGCATAAACGTCTGATCGACATCGTAAACCCTACTGCAAAAACAATTGATGAACTATCAAACTTGAATTTGCCGTCAGGAGTTGACATTGAAATGAAAATGATGTAATCTTGCCCGGTTAGAAGCTCTTCGCTTTTAGCTGCAATATTACAAAATTATCATAATACGTTTTTCTTCACTTTCTTGAAAGGATCTCCTGTTTTGCAAAAAACAAGGGATATCGGCAAGAAATGATGAGAAGCATACGGAGTTTTACACAATACCCAAAATATTTTCACTTACAACTGACGCTGATTCTTCCCACAAGGCAAGATTCTAGCTATTGAAAGAACCGTGATGTATTTAGGTCGTGCTCAGCAATCGTGCTGACACTGTGTAAAAACGTGACGGTTTTTTTGTAACCTACTAACTATACTATGAAATTTCTCATTACAAAGAAAATTGAAATGACACAGGAATACAAGGAAGATGGTGTTGTCGTGCCTGTAACCATCCTTCAAGCTGGTCCTGTTGTTGTGACACAAGTCAAATCTGCTGAAAAAGACGGCTATCTTGCTGTTCAAGTTGGATTTGGCGAACGAAAAGCGAAGAATGTCAGTAAATCAGTCCAAGGACACACAAAAGACCTTGGTACATTTGCTGTATTAAAAGAATTCCGCACTGATGCTGACGCGACATTTGAACGCGGTCAAACAATCACAGCGGATATTTTTGAATCCGGCGATATGATCGACGCAACCGGTACTGTTATCGGTCGTGGATTTGCCGGTGTTGTAAAACGTCATGGTTTCCGCGGTGGTAAAGCATCTCATGGTCATAAAGATCAATTGCGTATGCCTGGTTCTATTGGTGCTGGTGAACCACAAAAAGTATTCAAAGGAATGCGAATGGGTGGTCAAATGGGCGGCAAAGGAGCAACCGTGAAGAACTTGGAAGTTATTTCCGTCGACGCAGCCAATAATCGTATTACCGTAAAAGGTGCAGTTCCAGGAGCAAACGGTGCGATTGTCTACATTAAAACAGCTAAAAACGCCTAATCCCTATGTCTACAGTAAAAGTCTACAACCTCGAAGGGAAAGAAGCTGGCACACGTGAGCTTCCAGAAGCTGTTTTTGCAGTTCCTGTGAAATCTGACCTCGTTCAATTCGTATCTCGTGCTGAACGTGCCAACGCATTCGTCCCGTATGCACATACAAAAGACCGTTCAGAAGTCCGTGGTGGTGGTAAAAAACCATGGAAGCAAAAAGGAACTGGTCGTGCACGTCACGGTTCATCTCGTTCACCAATTTGGGTTGGTGGTGGTGTGACATTTGGTCCACGCAACGACAAGAACCCAAGTTTGAAAGTGAATAAAAAAGAAAAGCATGCTGCATTGCGCATGGTGCTTTCTGATAAGTTAAAAAATGGTCGCTTGATCGTTGTTGATTCTTGGGATCAGGTATCTGGAAAAACTCGCGACGTTGCAACATTGCTTTCCACAGTTGCAGAAGCTCGTCCAGCTGTATTATCGACTGCAAAGTCTAATGCATTGTTGACACGTGCTGCAGCAAACCTTCCTCGAACAAATACAGTTCTTGCTGATTCATTGAGTGTTGGTACATTGTTGAAATACCGTTATTTGGTAGTTGATAATGCTGGAGTTGACGCGATTATCGCTCTTCTAAACAAGGATAAGGTAAGCAAGTAAACGTATGAGCATTTTTGACCGATTAAAAAAACAACCAACTGCTGATGCGGGCGCTGACACAAAAGCGACTCCTGCAAAATCAAAAGCAGCGAAGACTTCCGCGGCAACAACAGTAGCTGCTGTGAAGACAACAAAACGTGTGCTTGTTCGTCCACTGGTGACTGAAAAAGCGACATTGACAAACACCTACGCATTCTTGGTTGCACGTGATGCAAACAAACCAGAAATTGCAAAAGCTGTTGAAACACAATATGGAGTAAAACCAAAACATGTTCGTGTGATGAATATGTACGGTAAACAAGTGCGTTGGAACAATCGTGCCGGTAAACGGTCTGATTGGAAAAAGGCGATTGTTACACTTCCACAAGGCAAGACCATTAATGTGTACGAAGCACTCTCATAAACGCATATGGCAATTAAGAATTACAAACCAACCTCACCCGGCCGTCGTATCTCATCAGGAGATTCATTTTCTGACATTACAAAGAAAAGTCCGGATAAAAAATTGACCACTTCTTTAAAGAAGCATTCAGGTCGTAACAACCAAGGAAAGATCACTGTTCGTCATCGTGGCGGCGGTGCAAAACGACGGTATCGTATCGTTGATTTCTTGCAAAATCGTTTTGATGTACCTGCAACAATTGTTGCAATCGAATATGATCCAAACCGTAGTGCTCGTATTGCGCTTGTTGAATATGCTCCGGGAGACCGTGCGTATATCCTCGCTGCAGATGGCATGACTGTTGGAACAACAATCGTTTCATCAACAACAACTGTTGATCTCGTTCCTGGAAATCGCATGTCATTGAAAAACATTCCATCTGGTACAGCAATTTACAATTTGGAATTGAAGCCAGGACACGGCGCAATCTTAGTGCGTAGTGCTGGTGCGTCTGCGACATTGATGTCTTCAGATGCTGGCATGGTACTTGTGAAACTCAGCTCTGGTGAAATTCGAAAGTTCCCAGAAGAGTGTCGTGCATCTGTCGGACAAGTGAGTAACCCAGATTGGGGTAAAATCCGATGGGGGAAAGCAGGTCGTATGCGATATCGCGGTATTCGTCCAACCGTTCGTGGTAAAGTGATGAATCCGGTCGACCATCCTCATGGTGGTGGTGAAGGAAGTTCACCAATCGGTATGAAACATCCAAAGACTCCGCAAGGGAAACCAGCCCTGGGTGTCAAGACTCGGAAGAAGAATAAGGCGTCCAATATGTATATTGTGAGCCCGCGTAAAAAACGTCGAAAGTAAATTGAATTGATTATATGAGTAGAAGTCTTAAAAAAGGAGCATTCGTCAACGAAAAATTGATGAAGAAAGTGCTCAAGGCAAAAGAATCCGGTGATAAGAAAACGATCAAAACATGGGCGCGATCTTCAACGATTGTTCCAGATATGATCGGTATGACATTCGGTGTACATAATGGTCGTCAATTTATTGATGTCTTCGTTGTTGAAAACATGGTTGGTCACAAATTGGGTGAATTTTCTCCAACACGTACATTCCGTGGTCATGGTGGTAAAATGGCGAAAGATCAAGCATCTGCTGCGGCTTCCGCTAATAAAGCGCAAATTCAGAAAGCTCAAGGAGCGTAATTGAACATATATGGAAGTAAAAGCATCAGTTAAAAATATCCGCATCAGCCCACGAAAACTTCGTTTGGTTGTTGACGTTGTTCGTGGCATGAGTCTTGCAAATGCCCGCGCAGCACTCGCGCACATGGATAAAAAAGGCGCGGAACCAGTTCTGAAATTAATCAACTCTGCAGCAGCTAATGCTGTGCACAACAATAAGTTGTCAGAAGATACACTCGTTGTATCAACAATTACTGTTGATGAAGGTTTCACAATCAAGCGTTTCCGTGCTCGTGCCTTTGGTCGAGCTGGCGCAATCCGCAAACGAACATCAAGCATCAATGTTGCGGTGAAAGGCCAGGAAGCAGTGAAGACAGCGAAGCCAAAAAAAGCAAAGGCGACAGAAGAAGTAACAGCAGAAGTCGCAGAGAAAAAGGCTCCAACTAAGAAGAAAGCCGCAGTCGGCGCAGCAAAGAAATAACGAGATAAGCATATGGGAAAAAAGATTAATCCAAGAGTATTTCGCCAGGTGACAACATTTAGTTCACCGTCTCGTTGGTTTGCAACTCGCAACCAATACGCTGCTCTCTTAAAAGAAGATGTACAAATCCGTAAATTTTTGAAAAAGAAATTTCGTGACGCTGGAGTTGCTCGTGTTGATATCGAGCGTTCAGCAGGTACACAAATCACTATTATTATTCATACAAGTAAACCAGGTGTTGTGATTGGTCGCGGTGGTGCATTGATTGAAGATACGAAGAAAGAATTGAAGAAATTGATCTTCGGTAGTGTGAAGATGCAAATCCAAATGAGTATTCAAGAAGTTCGTGAACCTGATACATCAGCAGAATTGATTTATCAAAGTATTCGTGACCAATTGGAAGCTCGCGTTCCATTCCGTAAAGCAATGAAACGTTCTATCGAATCAGTCATGCGTGCTGGCGCTCAAGGTGTTCGCATCCAAGTGTCTGGTCGTTTGAACGGTGCTGATATTGCGCGTACAGAAAAAGTAAATCGTGGTCGTTTACCACTGCACACATTGCGTGCGAATATTGATTATTCTCGTGGTGTTGCAAATACGATTTATGGTGTAATCGGTATCAAAGTATGGGTCTACAAAGGCGACAGCTTTGGTGATGAACAACCGGTTGAAGGCGAAGGTGAAAAACGTGGTCGTCGTGACGATCGCGGTGGTCGCGGACGTCGTCCAGCTGGCCGTGCACCTCGTAGTTCTGAAACTCGTGCCCCACGTGGAGCAGAAAGTACTGGAGGAAAAACTATTCTTCGTAAAAGAGCTGACGTGGATAAAGAATCAGTAAGCAAAGAAGTAGCCTAACCCACACGCCTATGATGATTCCAAAAAAAGTAAAGCACCGAAAATGGCATAATCCGCCGACCCGCGACGATGTTGTGGCGACACGGAAAATCACAATCGCTTTCGGTAGCTTCGCACTCAAATCAATGGAGAGTTCACGTGTCACAGCACGTCAAATCGAAGCCGCTCGTCGCGCGATGACTCGTTTCGTCCAACGTGGTGGTAAGATCTGGATCAGAATTTTCCCACAACGCCCAGTTACTATGAAAGGTGGAGAAATCCGCATGGGTGGAGGAAAAGGCGGCGTTGATCACTATGTCGTCAACGTCAAACCAGGAACAGTCCTGTTTGAAATCGACGGTGTGACAGAAGAGCAAGCCCGTGAAGCCTTCCGCCTCGCAGCCCATAAGCTGCCGGTGAAGTCCAAGTTTATTAAAAAGTAACCGACGCCTATGGATAGCAAAGAACTCAAAGACATGGACATCGCGAAACTACAAAAACTCTTGGCAGAAAAACGCGGTGAACTCCAACAACAACGCTTCGATGTCGCGACAATGAAACTCACAAAAGTTCACACAGTTGCACAAACTCGAAAACAGATCGCACAAATTCTCACTGAAATCACGAAACGTAATACATCTCTCAATAATCAAGCATAAACGTATGACAGCAACAGAATCAAAACCGATGCAACGCCGATTCGCTGGAGTCGTCGTGTCAGACAAAGGAGATAAAACCCTCGTTGTCGCAGTAGAACGAAAATTGCGACACCGCCTCTATGGCAAGCTCTACACTCGGACAAAAAAATATCACGTCCATGATGAGCGCAATGAATATCACACAGGTGATCCGGTCGAATTCGTTGAATGCCGTCCTCTAAGTAAGACCAAACGCTGGCGCGTCATTTCAAAACAAGCCGCATAATGTTCACACGAATATGATTCAATCCGAAACAATGCTAACAGTCGCTGATAACTCAGGCGGCAAGTTGGTCAAAACAATTCAAGTCAAAAACGGATACCAACGTCGTTACGCGGGTCTTGGAGACGTGATCAAAGTCACTGTCAAACAAGCAACGCCACACGCAGCGGTAAAAAAAGGTGAAGTTCATGACGCTGTGATCGTTCGCATCCGTAAAGAAACACGACGTCCAGACGGAACCTATATTCGTTTTGACGAAAATGCATGTGTGATTATCGATAAGAACGGTGAGCCGAAAGGCAGTCGTATCTTTGGGCCAATTGCGCGTGAAGTAAAGAATGCGGGATATAATAAAATCGCGTCTTTGGCGCCTGAAGTATTGTAATCACGAGATCATATGAAGATGAAAATGAAGATTAAAATGAACGACCGCGTGATCGTTCTCACAGGAAAAGATCGCGGCAAAGTCGGCGTTGTTTCACAAGTGTTTGCCGATAAACAACGTGTTGTTGTTGACGGTGTAAACCGCAGTGTGAAGCACATGAAGACCAACCAAAAAGATCAAAAAGGACAACGTATTGAATATTTTGGTCCGATTCATGTGAGCAATGTGATGCTTGTTGATGAAGAAACTGGAAAACCAGGACGTGTTGGCTATACAACTGCTGTCGGTAAAGATGGTAGTAAAACAAAGACACGTGTTGTAAAAACATCAAAAAGTCGCCCAGCAGTCAAAAAAGAGGTTGCGAAATCTGAAGAGAAAAAAGCTGTGAAAGGTGCTGAAAAAAAAGCAGACACTGAAAAGAAAACAGCATAATGCACCACTATGAATAGACTTCAAGAAAAGTACTCAAAAGAAATCGTTCCTCAGCTCGCTGAAAAGCTCGGCACAAAGAACGTCATGGCGCTTCCACGTTTGGAAAAAATCGTCTTGAATGTTGGTCTTGGCAAATCATTGTCTGATCCAGCGTACACTGATGTTGCGCTTCAAGTATTAGAACGTATCTCTGGACAAAAGCCAGTGAAAACACTTGCTCGTAAATCAATCAGTAACTTTAAAATCCGTGAAGGTATGGTTGTTGGTGGAAAGGTAACACTGCGCGGTGAAAATATGTATGCATTCTTTGACAAGCTCATGAGTGTTGCATTGCCACGCGTTCGTGATTTCCAAGGTTTGTCAGCAAATGCGTTTGATGGAAAAGGAAATTACAGTATTGGTTTCCGCGAACACATTGTGTTCCCAGAAATTTCATCTGATGAATTAGAAAAAGTGATCGGTTTAGAAGTGAACATTGTCACGTCTGGAAAAACTGATGATGAGGGACGAGCGCTGCTAGAAGCCTTTGGATTCCCATTTAAAAAGAAGAACAATAACTAACGATTATGGCAAAAACATCCCAACGAGTAAAATCAGAACGGTCACGCCGTAATCCGAAGTTCAGTAGTCGGATTGTGCGTCGTTGCTGGAAATGTGCCCGTCCACACGGATACATGCGCGACTTCGACCTCTGCCGTATCTGCTTCCGTGAACTCGCGGAACAAGGTGCTCTTCCTGGAATTAAGAAAGCTAGCTGGTAACTCTATGATGACAGATCCAATTGCAGACATGCTCGCTCGCATTAACAATGCGATGAAAGCCCATAAAACGGAAGTATCCATTCCGTTCAGCAAATTAAAATTACGTCTTGCAACAATTATTGCTGAAGAAGGATATATTACATCAGTTCGAGAAGATGTTGATGGTTCAAAAAAACCAGTATTAGTTGTGACATTAAAATATGACGGTAACGCGCCAGTAATTCGTGAATTGAAGCGCGTGAGTACTCCAGGTCGTCGTGTGTATGCAGCAGCTGATCGTTTGCCGTATGTATATGACAATCTTGGTGTTGCGATCATTTCAACTTCACAGGGCCTGATGACTAATAAGAAAGCTCGTTCCCAAAAGTTGGGCGGCGAAGTTATTTGTCGAATTTTTTAATCGCCTATGTCACGTATTGCAAAACGACCAATCACTATCCCAGAAGGCGTTGAGGTAACAGTCAACGGCACACAGGTTACTGTTAAAGGACCAAAGGGAGAATTACAAACAGAAATGCATCCATGGGTGACAGTGACTGTTACTGAAGAAGGTGTTGTCACATCTGTTGCAAACCCAGAAAACGTTCGTCAAAAAGCGATGTGGGGAACTGTTGCGTCACTCACACGCGGCATGATTGTTGGTGTGACTGATGGATACACAATCACATTGGAAATCAACGGTGTCGGTTACGGCTGGCAGTTGAATGGCCAAAAGTTGACTATTAAAGCAGGATATTCACATCCAGTTGAAATGGTGTTGCCAGAAGGTATTACAGCAAGTGTTGAAGGCAACAAGCTGATTTTGGTGAGTATCGACAAGCAAATGATCGGAGAGCTCGCAAGTAACATCCGTAAAATCCGCAAACCTGAACCATACAAAGGAAAGGGTATCAAATATAGCGACGAGATCATCAAGCGGAAACAAGGAAAACAAGCGGGTGCTGCGTAATCTGGCTTATATATAGAATACTGAAACGTATGAATAAGAATGCATTAAAACAATTCAAAAAAGAACGCCGCGCTCGTCGAACACGCGCTCGCGTGAACGGAACAGCGGATCGTCCACGTTTGCGTGTGACTCGTTCACTGACAAAAATTTCTTGTCAGTTGATTGATGATGTTGCTGGAAAAACAATCGGTTTTGCTGATGACCGCAACGCAACTGGAACAAAGACAGAAAAGGCAAGTGCTGTCGGAAAAGCAATTGCTGAAATCGCTGCAAAAAACAATATCACCACTATCGTCTTTGATCGTGGTTCATATGTGTACCATGGTCGCGTGAAAGCGCTTGCAGAGGGTGCGCGTGAAGGCGGACTCATCTTCTAATTTTAGTGAATAGTATGACTGAAAAGAACACACAACCTACAACAGAAGATGTCGTCGCAACACCAGAGCCGACATCTGACGCTTCAGTAGAAGCAAAAGCTCCTCAAGCTGCTGCAGCTCGCCCACAAGGTGGACGCGGTGGAGCTCGTGGTGGCAACGGCCGATCAAACGACCGTGGCGGTAATGGCCGCAATGACCGTCGTGGTGGCGGAGGCGGACGTCGTCGACGTGATGATCAACCACAAGATGAATTTGAATCAAAAATTATTGACCTCGCTCGCGTTACACGTGTGATGGCTGGTGGTAAACGTATGAGTTTCCGTGCCTGTGTGATCGTTGGTGATAAAAAAGGTCGTATTGGCATGGGCGTGAAGAAAGGTGCTGATGTGCAACTTGCTGTACAAAAAGCAACAAACTACGCGAAAAAACGTTTGATCCAAGTACCGATCGTTGACGGAACAATTCCACATACTGTGCAATCTCGCACAAAAGGTGCTGTTGTCTTATTGAAGCCAGCGAAAGAAGGTAGTGGTTTGATTGCCGGTGGTGCTGTCCGTGTTGCCCTTGAAATGGCAGGCGTGCAAAACATCGTTTCAAAAATGAAAGGATCAAACAACAAAATCAATAATCTTGCAGCTGTAATTGAAGCATTGTCAAAAATTACAACAAAAGATGCGATCAAAAAACAATTAATGAATAAGGAAGACTAATTGTATGCTCGAATTACACACACTTCCAAAACGCTCCGGCAAGACAAAAAATCGTGTCGGTCGCGGTAACGCTTCAGGCGGTAATTATTCCGGTCGTGGAATGAAAGGTCAACGATCTCGCTCAGGCGGAAAAGGTGGCTTGAAATTGCGCGGTTTGAAACAAAGCATGATGGCGCAAAAGAAAAATCGTGGTTTCACATCACCGCATGCAAAAATGCACGCTGTGAATCTTGCACAACTGGAAGCCACATTTGATGCTGGTACAGTAGTAACTCCAGAAATGATGGCAACATTCCGTTTAGTTCCAACACCAAAATCTAAGGTGAAAGTTCTTGGCAACGGAACACTGACAAAAAAATTGACTGTTTCAGCACATGCATTCTCAGAATCAGCAACAACTGCAATTGCAGCAGCTGGTGGGGAAGCGCAAGTGATTGCGTCAACAAAATACGTTCGTCCAAAAAAATAAGACAACAAGCCCCTTTTAAAGGGGTTCTTGTTTCTTTTGGCACTGTCTTGAATAACGATCTAAAAAAGGATACACTACGTCCATGTGGAAACAATTGAAAAAAATGTGGTCTATTCGCGATTTACGTAATCGCATCCTGTTTATTGCAGCGATGTTGGTTATTTTTCGTGTCGCGGCACACATTCCAATCCCCGGTGTGAATGCAGCTGCATTAACCCAGCTCTTTCAGCAAAACCAAGTACTCGGTTTCTTTAATGTATTTTCTGGTGGGGCATTGGAAAACTTCTCAATTGTGATGATGGGTGTCGGTCCGTATATTACGGCGTCTATTATTTTTCAAGTGTTGCAAATGGTGATCCCGCAGTTAGATGAAATGGCAAAAGAAGGGGCGAGTGGTCAACAAAAAATTCAACAATATACACGCTATGTCGCTGTGCCGATGGCAGCGTTGCAAGGGTTCGGAACAATTTCGTTATTACAAACCGCTTCCGGCAATACAATTTTATCAACATCTATGTCTGCAATGGACTGGGCAGTTGCGCTTGCAACAGTGACTGCAGGTTCTATTTTCTTGATGTGGCTTGGAGAACTCATTTCTGAAAAGCAACTCGGCAATGGTGTGTCTTTGATTATTTTTGCCGGTATTATCTCTGGTCTTCCAGGGAGTTTGCAGCAAATATTTTTGACATTTGACCCATCTCAAATCCCGACGATCCTTGCATTTTTAGTGGTTGGGTTTATTACAATTATTGGAATTGTGTTTGTGACAGAAGGGCAGCGTAATATTCCAATTTCACATGCGCGTCACCATAACGCAACCAGTCAAAAAAGTTACTTGCCATTGCGTGTCAATCAAGCCGGTGTGATCCCGATTATTTTTGCTGTCACCATTGTGACATTGCCGCAACTTGCCGCACAATGGTTGTTGCAAATCAACGTTGGATTTTTGAATCCAGTAATGCAATGGATTGTGACAATGTCGCAAAACCAACTGGTGCATGGAATTTTCTACTTCCTATTTGTGGTTGTGTTTTCGTATTTTTATACGGCGGTGGTGTTCCATCCAGAGCGGATTGCGGAAAACTTGCAACGTGGTGGTAGTTTTATTCCGGGCATCCGACCAGGGAAAGATACAGAAGATTATTTACGATCTGTTTCAAACCGCATTTTGCTTGCTGGTGCGTTGTTTCTCGGAACAATTGCTGTGTTGCCGCTTATTGTGCAAGCATTTGCATCAGGTGGTTTTCAAAACGTTGCGATCGGTGGAACCAGTATGTTGATTATTGTTTCAGTGGCGATTGAAACAGTGAAACAAGTGGAAGCGCAATTAACCGTTCGTGAATACGATTCATTTTAATATTTTGCCTATGGAATCTTCTGCTGACTTCGTTAAAAAAATTTGTCTATTTGGCCCACAAGGATCTGGGAAGGGAACTCAAGCAAAACGTATTGTTGCAGAACTTGGTGTGCCGCATCTTTCAACTGGCGATATTTTTCGTAAAGCAATTGCTGATCAAACAGAACTCGGTCAACAAGTGCAAGTAATTTTGAAAGCCGGTCAATTAGTGCCGAGTGAAGTAACGAATGCAGTCATGAAAGATCGACTCTTGCAAGAAGATTGCTTGAATGGTTTTGTGCTTGATGGTTATCCTCGCAACTTAGATCAAGCAGAAGCGTTAGACGCTGTGACAAATCTGTCACATGTTATTGTCTTGTCTATTCCAGATGAAGAATCTATTCATCGTCTATCACGCAGGCGTGTCTGTCTTGATTGTGGCGCGACATACCACTTAGATTTCAAGCAACCAGCGCAAGAAGATGTGTGTGATAGTTGTGGGAAGGAAATTGTGCAACGTGAAGATGATCAACCAGAAGCGATTGCTGAACGTTTGCGAATTTACCATGCAGAAACAGAGCCGATTATCGCGCGATATATTGAACGTGGCATTGTGCATCGGATTGATGGATTAGGAACAATCGATGAAGTGTGGCAACGTGTTGCTGACGTGCTCTACACAGCACCAACTCAGAACTAGCGCCTATGGCAGTCATTTTAAAAACAACAGAGCAGATTGCGATCATGCGTGAAGCTGGTCGTATTTTGGCGCACGGATTACGCGCGACAGTTGCAGCAGTGCGTCCAGGAATTTCAACAGATGAGCTTGATGTTGTGTTTGAAAAAACAATTCGTGAACTCGGAGCAACACCATGCTTTTTAGGATTTGAAGGCTACCCAAAAAGTATTTGCACATCGATTAATGATGAAGTGGTGCACGGTATCCCAGCGGCAAATCGCATCTTAAAAAATGGCGATAGTATTGGCATTGATGTTGGAGTGGAGTACAACGGGTATTGCGCTGATATGGCAGAAACGGTTGCTGTTGGATCTATCTCAGCAGAAGCGGTTCAATTATTGCGCGCGACTGAAAGTGCAATGTATGCCGGAATTGAAGCGTGTGTTGCTGGTAATACCATTGGTGACATTGGAGCTGCGGTTTCAGCAGTTGCAAAAGAATATGGCTTTGGTGTTGTAACACAGTTGGTCGGGCACGGCATTGGAACGAGTATGCATGAAGAGCCGGCAGTGCCAAATTATGGAAAAGCCGGAGCAGGAATTCCATTGGAAGTAGGAATGGTCCTGGCGATTGAGCCGATGTTTACAACAGGGAAGCATCATGTTGCGTTTGATGAAGATGGTTGGACAGTGCGAACCGTTGATGGCAGCCTCGCTGCGCAATTTGAACACACAGTTGCAATTACAGAAAACGGACCAGTTATTTTAACTGTGATATAATATCTCCATGAAATATCTTGGCATTGATTATGGCTTAAAACGAACAGGTGTTGCAGTGTCTGACACAGCTGGGCGTGTGGCAGTATTGCGCGAAACAATTTCCGCAGACGGACAACAAGAGGTGATTGATCGTATTAAGCGCATTATTGAAGACGATTTAATTGAATGTGTTGTGGTTGGTCGTCCAACAAACTTAGACAATGGTGATACACACCAAACAGAAATCACAGATCGCTTTGTTGAGAAATTACGGAATCATCTGACTATCCCTGTGCAAGTGACTGACGAGCGCCTGACGACAGAAATGGCGAAGACATTATTGCAAGGAATTGACATGGACAAGCGTGATCAAGTTGCTGCACAAATTTTATTGCAAGACTTTCTTGATCAACAACAAATAAACGCGTAATACAACAATTGTATGCAACAGGCAGCTGTGTATATCGCCATCGCATTTGGACTTGGTGTAGCGCTCACGTTTTGTGTGCGTACACTGGCACATCGTTTCGGTATCGTGGATCAACCAACGGGCGGCCGCAAAATTCACACACAAGCGACAGCGCTCTTGGGTGGTGTTGCGGTGATTGTCGCGACACTCGTGACATATTGGTGTGCTGCACCGGAGTTATTTGGCGGATACTTATTGCCCAAGCATGTTATTGGTGTAACGCTCGCGGCTAGCATTTTGCTTGTCGGTGGCGCCGCTGACGATGTGTGGGACCTGCGGCCGCAATGGCAAATTGGGTTTCCGGTTCTTGCAACATTGATTATTATCGCGTCCGGTGTTGGAATTGACTACATCACAAATCCATTTGGTGGCGTTGTTTATTTTGATCAATGGAATATTGAACTGTTTCGGATCAATAATGTTCCGTATTATCTGACAGTGTGGGCTGATCTCTTTACGTTCGTGTGGCTGATGGTCATGATGTATACGACAAAATTTTTGGACGGACTCGATGGTTTGGTGAGTGGTATCTCTGTCATCGGCTTATTGATCATTGCATTGCTGTCGTATTCTGCGGCAGTTGTGCAGCCGGAGACGGGACTTCTTGCAGTAATTGCTGCTGCCGCGTTTGCTGGTTTTTTGGTCTTTAATTGGAATCCGGCATCGATTTTTCTTGGTGAAAGTGGATCGTTGTTTGCTGGGTTTATTGTTGGAGTGCTCGCGATTATTTCTGGCGGGAAGATTGCAACGACATTGCTGATTCTCGGCATCCCATTTTTTGATGTTATTTGGGTCGTTGTGCGTCGAGTGCTAATTGAACGTCGTTCGCCATTTCAAGCAGATCGCAAACATTTGCATTTACGGTTGATTGATGCGGGACTCACACAACGGCAAGCTGTCTTGCTGTTATATGGTTTTACGATTGTGTTCGGGCTCAGTTCTCTAACGCTGCAAGGTGACCAGAAACTGATTGCAGTCTGTATTGTTGCCGCAACGCTCGTTATTATTGGCGCAGGTTCTGTGTATGTCTACAAAAAACGATAAGGCATTCAAGTATAAAAAAACCGTCTATGGCGTTAGTATCCTTGCGCTGCTTATCAGTGGTTTTTTTATGACAACACGCTTATTAGCGCAACCGGACGAAACCCTGAACGTCCGTTTAGGGCAGAGCAATGATGCGTTTGCGCTGGAGGTTGCAGATACGCAATTAGAGCAGGCTCGTGGCTTGATGAATCGAGACAGTCTTGATGCAACAGCGGGGATGGTCTTTTTCTTCCCGGAAGCAGCGTCTCGGTCTTTTTGGATGAAAAATACCCGTATCCCGCTTGATATGATCTGGCTCAATCAAGGGACAATTGTCGGTATTACGAAAAATGCGACACCCGATACTGGTCAAAAAACGACTGATTTGCCACTCTATGACTCACCAGCAGCGATTGATGCGGTTATTGAGCTGAATGGAGGCGCGGCGGATAGATATGGGATTATCGTGGGTCAACATGTCCAGTTTGACAGATAGGAGCAATTCGGCTATACTCATTCACGACTCCTATAGTTCATTTATCTAGCATTTATTGATATTTTCGTATGTACGCAGTTATTAAAACCGGTGGAAAACAGTATATGGTCACTGAAGGTGATGTCCTTCGCGTTGAAAAACTCGATGGAGAAGCTGGTGATTCAATCACATTTGAAGAAATATTGCTTCTTTCTGAAGCAGATGGTTCAAAAGCAGTTGTTGGCACGCCAATGGTTGCTGGAGCAACTGTTGCCGCATCTCTTGTTGCACAAGGTCGTGCAAAAAAAATCGAAGTTGCAAAGTTTAAAGCAAAATCTCGTTACTACAAACGCGCTGGACACAGACAGCCATACACAGAAGTGAAGATCGAAAAGATCGCCGCTAAATAAGACAAAGCCTCGCAATCGCGGGGCTTTTTGTTTTGCGAAATTTATGATAGCGTGACTGAGTATGAAAACCATTCCGCGTTCCATTCAGCAACTGATCCGACAATTTAATACCTTGCCGGGTATTGGAAGTAAAACCTCTGAGCGGTTTGTCTATTTTTTGTTAAAACAACCAAAAGAAAATTATTATGAAATAATAAGAGAACATATAATAAATAAAACATTTAATAAATTATTAAAGGAATTAGCAAAAAGTATAATCATTAAATTTATAATCTGACAATCTGAAACAAAAAATAGAATAAATAACACTAAAGTTTTATAAATTTTGATCTGTTTTTATGTTTAATATTTTAAAAAATTTCATTTTTGTTGGAATTTTTTTGTTGGAATTTAGTCAATGTTATATTAACATTCTAAAATTCCAAATATAATATACAAAAAA
>CALKUP010000002.1 GCA_937996685.1 uncultured bacterium
GAAGGATGCTTTATTGGACTACCTTGATACAGCGAGCGATGCTCTTATTGCTGTTGGGTATGACTTCTTGAAACCAAGTGCAAATACACAAAAAGAATTGGCAAGTGGCAAAATGTTGATTCTGTCAGTGGGTGGAATTGAAGCGACTGCCACGTATAGCGAATCGGGTATTTTTGTCGAAGAAGGAAGTTTGGTGAAAAAGGAAACGTCTGACTCAATGCCACGAAGCTCCCGTGAATTACGAGCAGAATTGATTGAAAGGGGTGTTATTGATGATGCGGCAGAGCCGATGGCGTTTACCGAGCCAGAACTCTTCTCCAGTGCCTCAGCGGCGGCTTCTGTGATTCTTGGATACTCGGTCAATGGTTTGAATGTTTGGAAGACGACTGACGGGAAAACGCTGAAAGACCTTGAGCAAGAAAGCATTGAGATATGAGAATAACTAAAACAGATTTTCTTGAATACTCTTTTTGCAGAAAGAATTTGTGGCTCAAAAAGCACAAACCCGAATTATTTGATGGTTTGGAGCTGTCTGACTTTGAAATAAAAATCATTCGAGAGGGAAACATTGCTGATGAAGCGGCTCGAAAGCTATTCTCTCAAGGCACGTTGATTGAAAGTACGAATGAACTGGCGGTCGGTGAAACACAGCGCCTATTGAAAGAGGGTAAAGAAGTTTTATTTCAGGCAGCATTTGAGCACGAAGATTTTTTTATACGTTCAGACGTTATGGTTTTCGATGCCGAGCGTAATGGGTGGGAGTTGTATGAAGTGAAAGCGAGTACAAAGGTCAAAAATTCACCTTCAGAGCTGCAGAATCATGTTACTGACCTTGCGTTTCAAAAGGAGGTCATTGAGTCGTGTGGATTGGTTGTGACAAAAATAGGCGTGATACTACTCAATAACAAGTACGTGCGACATGGTCAGCTGGATTATGATGAGTTGTTTACGACGGTTGATATTTCAGACGATGTTGCCGAAGTCACAGATGCTGTTCGTGCAAAAATGCAGGAGATGAAGGAGTATCTTCAAATGCCTGAAGAAAAAGGATGTGACTGTTTATTACGTGGGAGAAGTAAACATTGTGTGACGTTTGCTTACTCAAACCCCCAAGTGCCAGAATATGGGATTTACGACCTATCCAATATCGGGAGTAGTAAACGGAAGATTGAGACGTGGGTTGATGAGCAGCGATTTGGACTCGATGAGGTTCGAGAAGATGAGCTCAGTAAACGTCAAAGGCTTCAGGTTGAAACCTACCTCAATCAAGTTTCTCATGTCGATAAAAAGGCTATTGCAGAGTTATTGAATGGTTTGGAGTTTCCACTTTGCTTCTTTGACTATGAAGGACTGGTGGCAGGGATACCACTCTATGATGGTTTTACAGCTTATGAGCATGTGCCATTTCAGTATTCGCTCCACATTCTTCATGAAGACGGGAGCGTTGACCACACTGAGCACATTATCACTGAGGTAGGTAGCGATATGATGAGCCCCCTCGTTGAGCAACTCGTTACAGATGCTAGTGCTGGAGGTACATTTGTTTCATGGCACGCTTCGTACGAACGAGGAAGAAATGAGAAGCTTATTGAGCTGTACCCGCAGCATGCAGCAGTTTTGAGGTCTATAAACGAAAAAATGTTCGACCTTGAGGAGATTTTCACAAAGAACCTTTATGCACACTATGGCTTCAAAGGAAAAACGAGTATCAAGTACATTCTCCCAGTTCTCGTTCCCGAGTTATCGTACAAGACCCTGAGTATTCAAAAAGGAGACCATGCGAGTGAGCGTTGGGAGCACATGATGAAGCTTACGACGTCCGTTGAAGAAAAAGAACAAATCAAACAGGACTTACTGGAGTATTGTAAAATGGATACATGGGCAATGGTCATGATATACAAACATCTAGTACAGGAGTGTGTTGAGCCTACACAAGCGCACACAGCTCTTGAATATGCCTAAGACTAAGTTCAGGAGTGGGGAATGCTTTCTCCCAATCAAAAGTTCGAAAGCCGTCCTGCCATGCCAGCCAACAGGAGCGGTATGCTCCAAAGTGACCCAGGTAGTTAAAGTCCTCAAAACCCCTCTACACGTGCGAGGGGTTTTGAATTATGAGTACATGTCCCACATCTGTATAAAACCTCACACAATCGATCCTGGTGCGAATGGGCTTGATTGTTGGTAAGTCCTCCTCTAAAGCTTTATTTTTGGGCAAATTATGTTAGTATAGACATACAATTGAGATTTGACCTAACCCGATTCAACGTGAGTCGGTATGGCCACAAAGCCCCTAACTATAGAGACGGTCTTCCGACCAGTATCTTGTAGTTAGGGTATACACTGGAAACGGTGTATGGCATTTTCCGAAAGGAACTTGTCGCTGGTTCGGGAGACCTTTTTTGTTTCCTGAAATACTCAATATCTAATTTAGCCCTAACTACAAAGCGTATGAGTGATCACGAAATTGAGACTCCGGTCTCAAAGCCAGGAGGTAAACTGGCATGGGTGTTCGGTGGTATTTTACTAATCAGTGGTTTTGCAATGCTCGTAAGCAGCGCAATTATCTCAGGACTCTTAACACTGTTTGTTGGGATTCTTGTTTTTCCATTATCTCGGGCATCGATGGAAAAACAATCCAAGAAGGAGTTAAAGAATAAAGAGATAGGAATAACTGCAGTTATTTGTTTGGTGATTGCAATGATCGCACTACCAGCTGGTGCGGATAATGCATCAACGCCTTCAGAGCCAACGAATACAAACCAAGTCGCCCAGGAGCAGGTAAATACAAATGTAGAATCTGCACCAGCTCCTGTAGAAGAAAAGAAAGCAGAGGAAGCTCCAGTGGTTACTCCGCCTACTCCCGAACCAGCGCCAGCTCCTATGCCGGAACCTACTCCCGCTCCTGAGCCCGTTGCGCCTGCACCAGTACCGCCTTCAAAATTAGATCAATTATGGTCATCTCTTGATACGAGTATCAAGAAGCGCGAGGGCTATGATATTAAATGGAATGAAGGAGAAGGAATTGTAACTGTGTCTTATAACGCAAAAGATTTTTGGGATGAGACCAGTCTCGTTCGAGATGGTTATAGTGATCTTGTAAAATATGGTCGTGAGGCATTTAAGATAGATGGAGTGAAGGATGTGGAAGTAGAAATATACACAGAGCTGACCGATAGTATGGGTCAGCAAAGGAACGAAAGGGTAATGGGAGTACAGATGACAAAAGACGTATTCCAAAAGTTCAATTGGGATAATCTGAGCTATTCTCCGATATATACTCAGATGCAATCAAACGCAGTATATAATTATATCCATCCAGCAATTATGAAGAATGTGAATAAAGATAAGCTCTATTTAGCGCTTTAACAAAAATAAAAAAGACTCTAGGAGTCTTTTTTATTTTGCCTAATTAAACGCTACGGAAAAATTATACATACCCATCACACAAGTAGCATCAATTTTGGAACCAGCTTTCTGTGGTGGGATATCGATCAATGTTTCGCCTGAAGCTGGTAGGGTTCCGGCATAGGACAATGTAGGAATACGAAGTCCTGAGGAGCAGTCGTATGTTCCATTTGTACTTACTTTGAGTTGGGTTGGTATATCAGCTTTGGCTTGAGTAGTTTTCGGAGCGTACCCACCCTTTGCGGTGATATCAATAACTTGCTTTCCGTCTACTGTCGTGATGTTTGATGCAGCTGATGGTGCGTCTTGAGATTTGTTGAGAAGGAGTGTGATGCCACCGATTGAAAAGAGGATGACGAGGATTCCTGAAATAAGAAGTTGTTTCATATGTTTTTATATTAGAATGTAAAGAGCGGAGGAATAAGTCCAACAGCTACGAAGCTGTTCAAAATGTTGAAGAGAGCGAAGAGAATCACAATCAGGCCTGCGCTTTTGAAGAAGATTCCTGACTTTGAGCTGTTCTGAATACTCAACGAACTAAAGCTGACGAGTGCTAGTACAGGGAATGTGCCAAGAGCAAACGAAAGCATTGTGAGTCCTCCTTTCAGAAATCCACCTGTTGAAAGTGTTGCAATCTGCATTGATTGAGTAAAACCACATGGGAGAAAGAATGTCACAATTCCAACAAGCGCTGGGGTAAGCGTGTGATTGAGCTTGGATACATTCAGCGCCCTTTGAGATAAGAATTTCGGCATTGCAGGTTGTAGACGTTTTGTGAATTCAAAGATATCAAGCAAGTTCACGCCAAGAATAAGCATCACAATGCCTATGATCAGACCAAGGGCAAAGGTACCAAATGAACCAAGTTGAAACACAGACCCAATTGCACCAATGACTCCGCCGAGAATAAAAAAGGAGATGATGCGTCCTGCATGAAAGAGAATCTGAGGGCGAACTTTGTCGCCTTCTTTTGCAAACGTCGCTGACATTGAAAGTACAAGGCCGCCAACGATTGCCATGCAGGTGGAAAGGGAGGCGATAATACCAATGACGAATGCCGTGCCATATGTGATATTCCCTGTATTTACAAGATTCACGATCCCCAGTTTCTGTAGCAGAATAAAGAGAAAACCAAAACCAAATGCGACTGGGATTGCAACAGTAAACTCATGCCAATTTACAGTCTTTTTTTGTTTCTTCGTTGACAACGTGTAGCCATGTTCAGAGATGAGTGGTGTGAGTTCCTTGGCGATTTGTTCTGAAGTCATCTCGCCAAAATCCCCCTCAAGTTCAACGGTGCATGTTGTGAGTTTTGAGGTTGCGTGTGTGACACGGCCGTCTTCTTGTAAGGCATCTTGAGTAAGAATAACGCAGGATGCACAGTGCATGCCGTGAACGTAGAGTGTTGTGATTTGTTGTGGCATAGGTTTAGAGCTTTTTAGTTTTGAGACGAAGAGAATTTCCAACTACAGATACACTCGACATTGCCATCGCAAAGCCAGCAAATACTGGACTGAGCAGCCACCCAAAGAGAGGGAAAAAGAGTCCACTTGCTAGAGGAATGCCAACGATATTGTATATAAAAGCCCAGAAGAGATTTTGACGAATACCACGCATGGTCAGTTTGGAAAGACGAATGGCTTTGACGAGTTTACTGATATCGCCTCCGAGAAGTGTGATGCCTGCAGATTCAATCGCTACATCTGTTCCTGTGCTCATTGCAATACCAACATCTGCAGCGGCGAGCGCAGGCGCATCGTTCACGCCATCCCCAGCCATTGCAACAATGGATCCGCCTGCTTGTAATTCCTGAATCTTCTTGAGTTTGTCCTCTGGGAGTACATCGGCAATGACTTCATCAATACCAGCTTGCTTCGCAATGTATTCAGCGGTACTTTGGTTGTCGCCTGTGAGCATCACGACACGAATACCAAGGGCATGTAGGTCTTTGACTGCCTGCACAGCAACATCTTTGAGCGCATCTGCAATCATGGCAATAGCGAGTAGCTCATTTTTTGTTGCGAGAAGAACAAGTGTTTTACCCTCATGTGCCGCTCGTCCAATTCTCTGTGCATCAATTTCTATGCCGAGTTCCCGAATCATTTTTAGGCTGCCTGCAAAATACTCTGTACCCGCAATGGTGCCTTGAATACCTTTTCCTTTGACCGCTTCAAACTTTTCTACTGTTTCTAGTGTAAGGTTTTTTTCTTTTGCTGCATTTACAATAGCACTTGCAATCGGGTGTTCGGATTTTTGCTCAAGACTTGCAAGCAAGGCGAGAACTTTTTCTTCTGACAGACCAGACTTTGGATGTGCATGGATATTCAGAAGTTTTGGTTTTCCCTCTGTGAGTGTGCCTGTTTTATCAACGACGACAATTTTTGCGTTATGAAGTTTCTCAAGGGTCGCTGCGTCTTTGATAAGTATACCTTCACGAGCCCCTTTACCAACTCCGACGATAATTGCTGTCGGTGTCGCAAGACCAAGAGCGCAAGGGCATGCGATAACTAGAACACCAACAAAGGAGACGAGTCCGTATGACAGTGCATGAGAGAATCCGAGATATTGAGAGCCAATCAGTAACCAAATCCCAAGAGTTGCGAATGCAATGACTACAACGATAGGAACAAAGACACCAGAGATTTTATCAGCCAGTGCTTGAATGGGGGCTTTGCTGGATTGCGCCTCCTGAACCATTGTAATGATATGAGACAGAAGTGTTTCAGATCCAACTTTTGTGGCTTTGAACGTAAAGGCTCCTGTGGTGTTGATCGTTCCTGCAACCACGGTATCACCAAGCTTTTTGGATACAGGATTCGGCTCGCCGCTGACCATTGATTCGTCAACGTGAGATTCACCTTCAGTGATGACACCATCGACTGGAATTTTGTTTGAGGGTTTTACGACAATCAGATCTCCATGAACAACTTCATTGATTGAGATTTCTACTTCCTTTCCATCACGGATTACAAGAGCTGTTTTGGCTTGGAGTTCCAAGAGTTTTTCAATTGCATCTCCTGTTTTGAGCTTGGATCGAGCTTCCAGATATTTACCAAGTGTGATAAACGCAATGACAACAATGGTAACATCATAATAGGTATGTTCAACGTTGATGTATGGAGCGAGACTTTCTTCAAAGGCGGTGACAACGAAGCTATAGATAAACGCAGCAAGCGTTCCAATACCAATGAGAGAGTCCATGTTCGCTTTGCCATATCGAATAAAGCGGTAGACCCCAAGAAGATATGGTTTGCCGACAACAAAGAGAGTATAGGTCGCAAAGATAGGGAGGAGGTGATGAAAGAACTCACTCCAAAAGTGTGTCATTGCAGGAATTGTTCCAACTTGTGCCAAAATATCCCACACCATGATGAAGATGCTAAAGGCTGCCAGAGGTAGGAGTGAAAACATTTTTCTTTTGAAGTCATTGAGTTCTTCAATCTTTTCTGCCTTGGATTGTTTTGCGCCCGTGTGCGCAGCATGTTCGTCTTCAGACATACCCATATCTGCAGCCGACATATTGTGCATACTGTGATCCATCTTCTGTTCTTCCTTTGGAGGAATGGCAAGAGAGTAGCCCAGTGGTTTGAGCGATTCTGATAGTGCTTCAGGTGATGTCTTTTCTGGATCGAAGTCTACTTTTACTGTTTCTGTGCCATAGTTCGCTTCTGCCGAAGAAACACCGTCGATTTTCTTGAAGGTCTTCTCAATGTTGACTGCGCAAGAAGCGCAGTGCATTCCTTTTACTGCGTATGTTTTGGGTTTGTCGTTATGTTCCATATGTTTATTTTCGTTTGAGTCTATAGACTTTTAGAATCTCCTCAATGGCTTTTTTCTCTTTGCCGCTCCGCATTTGATCAACAACGCAGGTGCCAAGATGATTTTCCATGAGTAGGTCTTCGATTCCAGAAAGTGCTTGTTTGACCGCAGAAGTTTGGGTGATGACGTCGATGCAATATACGCCTGAATCAATCATTTCTTGGAGACCACGAACTTGTCCTTCAAGGATTTTGAGACGACGGATGATTTTTGCCTTGTCTGGGTTATGTGTGTGCATAGATTTGATTGATGATTCAATAGAATAAGAATACCCCTAGGGGGTATAGTATGTCAAGAAAGTGACTCACGCTGTATAAATTGATATACTCTCCGCTATATGTCACATCAACATGATCACTCAACAGACACAGGCCATGAAAATCGTCTAGGATGGAGTATTTTTTTGAATACGCTGTTCACCATTATTGAGTTCATCGCTGGGTTTTTTTCTGGCAGTCTTGCTCTTATTTCCGATGCGACCCACAATTTGACCGACACAGTTTCGTTATTTGTTGCCTATACAGGAAATAAAGTGTCGCAGAAGGATGCTGATTCAGAACGTACCTATGGATATGGTAGAGCGAGCATCATTGCTGCTCTTATTAACGGAATTATTCTCCTGACACTCAGTATTTTTATTCTCAATGAAGCATATCAACGTATTCTTCATCCTGAACCAGTCCAGGGCAGTATTGTTGCAATAGTTGCAGGTATAGGAATTTTAATAAATGGCGGAGTTGCACTCATGCTCTTCCAGAAAAGTAAAAACGATGTAAACACATTCAGCGCTTTTGTGAACATGGCACTTGATGCAGTTTCATCTGTTGGCGCCTTAATAGGTGGTATTTTGATTGTGGTTACAGGTAAGACATTCATTGATCCATTAATCAGCGTACTTATTGCATTCATGCTCCTATACGGAGCCTACTCTGTCTTAAAAAGTGTGCTCCATATTCTACTTGAAAGTGTACCAGTGGGAGTGAATGCAGCTCAGGTGCTGGATGCTATTAAAAAGCAGACAGATGTGGTTTCTGTTGATGATCTCCATATCTGGGCAATTTCATCTCAGTATGCAGCATTAAGTTGTCACGTTGTCGTCGATGAAGAATCATTGCAAGACGGTATTCAGGTCGTGCAGAAGATTAAAGCCATGCTCGTACGAGATTTTCAAATTCAGCATGCCACCATTGAGATAGAGATTCGTGAGTGCGAGGATACAGAGCATCTATAAAAAAGAGTCCTGCTTTAATTAAGCAAGATGTATTAATTGATCCTTTAATATTAGTTTTTCATTGAAACACTCTAATATTGATCGCTTCTCTTCTCGCGATCCTTCTTGCAGTACATACTTGGCGTACATTCGTATATCAATTTGTTTTTGGTTTACCTGATTGTCATCAAACTGGCCGAGTAAACCTTTCGCAAATTTTTTGAAGCGTTCTAGCTCAATCTGAAACTTCCGTTGTGTCGCTATAATATTCAAGTCCACGGTATCGATAATATCTAGAAGTTGTTTGAGTAATTCTTCTTCACGTAGATATTTTTCGTCGCAGTCCATATTCTTTTGCTTGGAACATCTGTAGTACACATACCGTCTTCGACTGCCATCCTTGAGATCTTTGAACTTTTCTTCAGCAGTTACTCCTGACTCACATCCTCCACATGTAATAAGTTGAGTGTAGTGAAAATCTTTAGATCCCCATCCAGCTCTTTTGTGCGGTGCGAGCTTTATATTTTCTTGTGTTGAGTCAAAGAGGTCTTTGCTGATGAGTGCGTCATGCCCACCGTCATACCAAGTTCCAGTCCCGGTGGGGTATTCAAATCTTCCGTAGTAAAAAGGATTGGCGAGCATCCTGTACACCATGCTCAGCGAAACGTGTTTACCGTTTCGAGTTGTGAATGTCGTTTCTGTTTCAAGCCAGCGCATAACCATGCGTCCACTATATCCATAGTATCCAACTTTTTTAAACATCTCTTGAATGATGGGTGCGCGCTCTAGATCCATAACAATCTTTTTATCATTCGGTCCGATTGCTTTCATGATGAAATATCCGAGAGGCGGCATGCCTGGTCTCCATCCCGTTTGTGCTTTTGCTCGCAGGCCGCGCTGTACATTGAGTCCTCTATGATCATTCTCAAGTTTTGCTTGAGAGCCGAGAATCATGAGTAGAAACTTTTCATTGGGCGAGTTCGTGAAGGTTTGCCCATGAGTGCGGATTTCTTTGAGGTGACCTTGATCCATTAGATCTACTAAAAGCCCCAAGTCACCTGCGTTACGCGATAATCTATCCGGGGCCCACGTGAGCAGTGCATCAAAATGTCCAGACGCAATATCCATCATGAGCGCATTAAACTCTGGGCGCTGTCCTGAGGCTTTTGCAGAGTGTGATTCACGTCGTATCTCGACAATGTTAAGACCTTTAGCTTCTGCTGCCTGTAGCATTTCATTGACTTGGGATTCGATCGACATAGCTTGTCTTTCGTCTTCTTCAGACGATTTACGTGCATATAAACAGTAACGCAGGGGAGTGAATATGGCCGGTGAATTTTCTTGAATTGGATGCAGTGTTGCGTCCCTTGTTGTATTGATGTATTCCATGACACAAGTAATGCCACACCGATCCACATACATCCAGGCGAGCTGTTGGTAAGCTGTAGGCAACTCAGAATTGCTCTGTCCACCAGTTCACAGGCTTGTAGTCAAAGAACGGATCACGTCGTTCGCCGCCTACAAAGAGTATACGGGGTTCGTAAATCTTTTCTGAATTTACTTCATTGGCTAATAAGGTAAATGCATCACAGAGATCATCATGCCGCTCAACACCAAAGCCAATAAGCTGCTGCAGCAGCGCCTCCGCGCCTTTTCGTGGAAAGAGTATGGCCCCATCTTTAATAAATGGAGCGGTAGCAATGAGACGTGCGCGTTTATCTTGACCCTGAATGGGTATGCCTTTTACAGGAAGACGCTTTTGTTCCATTTGCTGAATAATTCCTTTCTGCATACCAACATCTTCAACGTACAATTTTGCCGATCCACGACCAATATTTTTTACATATTCCTCTGCGCGTTTTACAATCGCCCATGATTCTAATCTTTCGTTCATTGGGTGAGCCTCAATATAGATACGTTTTTTATCGCCGTACCCGTATACTTTTGCACATACTATTGCAGTGTAGTCCGCTGTTTGTTTAAGTGAAACCGCAAGATCAATTCCTATTGCAACATATCGCAGAGTATCTTCTTCCTCTTCAATCTCATCGTAGTATTTTATCCAGTCTTCGTGAATCACCTGATGTTCATCCGGAACAATTTTGAGAAGATATTCTCGCATCCACGTGACTTGATTATTCACCTGGCGACGTAAAAACGAAATTGTGGCCTCATCTGGGAATTTCTGTGGCCAGAGCGCAACTCCCTTATCATTCAGGAGCGGATAGTAAAAGAATTTTCCGTCACGCTGCTCTTCTCGTAGTTCTTCGCCTAGGCGCATGAGCAGTGCGTCTTGGTGCAAGAGATTTCCAATCATAACGATCTCAGTATTCAGGTCTCCCGTCGGAACAATTTCCGACTTGAACCATTTTTCCTTTTTGTTGCGGAGTTCACTGGAAGTTACTGAGCTTGTATCTTCAATATCATCGCAGATGATGAGGTCTGGTCTATTAGAACCATGACGAATGCCGCGAATACTTTGCTCTGTTGAAATTGCAATTATTTTTGCATCATAGTCCTTGAGGTAAAGCGACCCAGCATTCCATTGATCCGTGTCCGTATACACGAATGGTCCGAAGTCGGAACGCAGGAGCCGATTATTCTCGAGTGTTTGTTTTACATTGAGCAGTAACTGCCTCGCTTGATATTGTGTTTGCGAAACCAAAACCACAAACTTCTTTTTCTTCTTTCCCATAATTGCCCAGAGAGGGTACGAGAGTGAAAGAATTGTAGATTTTGCAGATCCACGAAAGGCGACGACAATGAGCAAGGGAAGGTTTTCCTGTGTCTGATCGATGATCTCTTTTTGAAAATCTGCCGTAGGGTACTGAATGGCTTCGTGAAAGTAGTAGTGGAAGAAAACGAGATGGGACTCCTTGGCGATTGCGCGTCGAACTTTCCCATCTTTTTCTATTGGTAGTTGCAGGTTATTTTTCATTTGTGTTTGTTAGTTGTTTTTGCGGCTGCTCTTTTAGTACTCCGGCTGCAATGAGCGCATTGCGCACTGACTCTTCTTGTTCTGGTGATAGATCTTCGTTGTCGCTAATGTGACCATTCGTTAGCTCAAGTCGAGGACGGTATGAATCATGATGATTCTTGAGCCAGAAAATAATGGCTGTCATGTGCTTGTCTTTAATCGCAGAAATGAGCTGCGATTCCGCCATGTCATTGATAATGCCAACACCTGCATCAAGTGCGGTGCTAGCAGCCTCTGCAAATGCTGAATCCTCTTTGAGCCAGCGGTAATATGTTGCGCGTCCCATGCCTATTTTCTGACAGGCAACCTGAATAATCGGAGTCTTCTTGAGAATCTCGATGAGTTGCTCTTTTTGTTGTTGCTGTCGTTTTTCTACAGCAGAGGGTTTAGTTGTCTTCTTTTTTGTCATAAATGTTTTTAATGAATATTGCTTCGTTGTTTGTGAGTTTTTCCCAGCGCATAATTATTGTTGCGCAGTATTCGATGTCTAGCTCCATCGTGAGGCATTTTCTTTTCGTCTGTTCACATGCCAAGAGGGTAGAGCCGGATCCGCCGAATGTATCTACCACCACACCACCTATCTCTGTGCTGTTGAGAATCAGGCGACGTAGTAGGCTGATCGGCTTCATGGTTGGGTGTAGTGCGCTCTTATTTGGCTTTGGACAGTACAACACAGACTTGTCTTTGCTCTTGAGAAACTTATGCGTTCCTTTCCATCCGTAGATGATGAGCTCATGCTGTGGCATATAATCCAGTCTTCCGACAACCGCTTGATGTTTTACCCAGAGCAGGAGCTGTGAGAATCGTATGTCGAGAATTTCCATTGCACGGCGGAGAGCAAACAGCATTTTGTCTGAGTTGAATATGTATATAGAATTTGGCTTGCTAAAAAAGGGCACGAGAGGCTTCAGCCATTTTCTAGAGAACAGTTCGTATTCTTCTTCCGTCTGCGCCTGATCATTTTGAATGATCTTGTCGTGACTCACGGGATTGAATCCTTGTTTGCTTTCCACGTATGCCACCCCGTACGGTGGGTCTGTCAGCAGAAGGTCGATAAGATCTCCATTCATGAGAGAGTGCACATCCCATTGTTTCGTCGCATCTCCACAGAGAAGGCGATGATCACCTAGTCTGTAGAGGTCGCCTGGTTTAACTAATTTTCTTGGCTTTTGTTCCTGTGAGTTTTTCATATCTGTTTATGATAAGTTGAGTAAATACTGGGTCGAGTTCTACGAGATACGCTGTACGGTTGAGTTGCTCGCACGCAATAAGAGTTGAACCTGATCCACCGAAGCCGTCAAATACCCGGTCGCCTGGCTTTGTACAACGACGCAGCGGCTTCTCATGTAGTGTCGTTGGCTTCTCAGTGGGATGTTGATACTCATGACCCGGTAGCCGTTTTGCGAGCCAGATATTGAGCATGTCTTCCACGTCTTCCATAGCGCGGTTTCCTGTTCCGACTTCCTTGTTCAAAATCTCATTGAGATTATTGATTGGCGCAAGATACGGTGTCCCGCGTGTACCATAGACACACGGCTCGTATACTTTGTTAAACGCGATCTGTGGTGTCATGTTGTGATTGTTCTTGATCCACAAACACACTCGTTTATTATCGACCCCTACGGTGCGGTAGATCTGTTGCACAACTCCGATCAGTGCTTCATCTGACCACATGAATACATGCCCGCTTTCCTCAAGAATAGCGAGGCTCGCCTCGAGTGCTTTTTGTAGCCAAAGACTAAAGTCTCCTAAAGGCTTGTTGTCATTGACCTTGGTGCCGCCATATTTACCTTTGGTGCTCACACCATTGGAATAGTTGAGTCCAATATTGTAAGGGCTATCCGAGTAGATCATGGAAACTTTCTTGCCCCCTAAAAGTCGCCTTGTGACTTCAACGTCAGTGCTGTCGCCACAGACAATTCGGTGTCGCCCAAGCTGAAACATATCACCCTCATGGATGTCTGTTGTTTTTGCTTTTTCAATTTCTTTGATTGTCTCAAAGTCATCGTCTTCAATTTCAAGAGCATCATCCCAAATATTGGAAAGGTCGGTGTCGTCAAAGCCGACGTCAAGAAGGAGATCGACATCAAATTCTTTGAGTAGACTGTAGTCCCATTCGCCGGTATTGCGGTTGAGTCGTAGATTGAGTTCTTGTTCACGTTCAATCTCCGGAATATCTAAATACACTACAGGAACTTCTGTGTACCCAAGTTCCTTCGCGCAGTGGAGTCGCATATGGCCACCAATGACGATGTTGAGCCGATCTTTGGCGCCGTTCGCTATAATCGGATCGACAAGTCCAAAGCGGTTAATGCTCTCCTTGAGGTTGATGATTTGTTGATCACTCCAGTGACGCGGGTTATACACGGCACTTTTAAGGTCAGTGATCATGACCTGTTTTGTTTGAATCGTTGGATTCATAGAACTTATGCTTACTTAATTATGCAAACATAAGAGCATTTCCTTCTAGGAAGGTGTCAAATATTTCCCTAGAAGGAAAAAAGTGGAAAACTATTTTTTTAAGATAGGAATGATTTTTTTCTTTCCTGATTGCCAGTAACCGTCCAAGAAAAATACTTCGCCAAACCCTGTTTTGTATAGATCAGAAATAGTTGCAGCACCTCGTTTATACCGATCATCCATGGAGATGTTTTTGACTAATGAGCTTCTTTTACCGCGTTCAGGGTCTTTACAATAGGTGTATAGCATTGCGAGATCAACCTCATTTCCTATGTTATCACAAAGATACTGTGCTGCTTTCGCAACCTGTGTTTTTGCATTGCCAAGTGCAATCGCTTCGCCGTTAAAATGCAAGCTAGCCTTCTTACCCGAGATGATAACCGAAGGTAAATCGATGCTAGGTTTTTGGAAGTTCTGCTTCGGTGTTGTGTATATAGTCGGCTGGAAAACAAATTTCGGCATACTTTCCAAAATACCTTTCATAGCCGCTGCTGCTGGTGCTTGAAATTGTATAATGGACTTTACAAAAAGATCCTGATTCCTCTGCATCTCCGCAATCGCAGAATTTTCAAATATCGACTCCATTTGCATGATTGCACTACCTCGCGCTGCAACTAAAGCAGAGGCATTGAATTTTTCCTGCATGCTCTTTACATTTTTTGCAAACTCATCACTGATTTTTAGGAACGGTGAGTTTGTAATTGATTCTTGCATTCGTTGCAAAGTAGAAGAAAGTCCAGTGATTTCTGGGATCGTGATTGATGGTATTATAATTTCGTTTGGCATATGGAATAGGTAAGTAAACTGTAAATACAGCCATATTCAGGAGATATCATATCTTTTGGTCAGGAAAAGGTCAAGAGCTTCTTGACTATCCTGTTGAACAGGTATACTATGTTTTTATGCATGACGTACAAAAGGCATTATTACAACTCGCAAACGAACACAATCTCGGGAAGCTTTCCTATGGGGAAATGGGTGATCTTTTAGAGAAAAAACTTGGATATAAAGTCCATAAACAAACAGCCAAGCATCATTTTGAGCAACTCTTAAAGCGCCAGATGCTGACGGGGAGCAAGAAGAAAGCTGATGTTCGGCCATCCTCTGTTGCAGTGTCGGGCTTGCTATTTTCATTGCCAATTATGGGAAATGCAAATTGTGGTGAAGCTCTTGAGCTTGCAGAAGACAAAGTGCAGGGATACATGCAGATTTCGAAGCGATTGAGTCGCATAGAAAGTGAATCACAACTAAGACGATTATTTGGCCTGCGTGCTGTTGGTGAATCTATGAACGCCGCTCAGATCGGTGCAAGTAAACTACCAATTGACGACGGTGATATTGTGTTGGTTGACCCGCAGTTCAACGGTAACAGCCACAATAAATATATGGTTGCTGTTATTGATGGAGCTGCAAACATAAAGCGAGTCGTGCATGATGCAAAACACAATCGGGTTGTCCTGCATTCCGAATCAACTAAAAAATATTCAGACATCCATCTTCATAAAGATGATCTTGATCACGTAGTCTTCTCTGGACAAGTGGTGGGTGTTATTAAAGGTTAATACTATGCCAAATCAAAAAAAGAAAAATTATCGAAATATCCCAAAAAAAATACTTGAAAAACTCAACAAGCTGGACGGCGACATTATTGTAGAGGTTGTGGTGAAATCCTCGCATGCAGATGTAGAGAAAGGACTCTATGCTCATTTGGGAATAGGGGTGTCAGAAACAATGATTGTTTTACCATCCGAGTCCATTATTCCTGATTTTAAGCGAGGTAGATTTTCTGGATACAATGTAAATGGGCGTGAAATAAAACGTCGTGATCTTCCTATGATCACAAAAACCTATTCACAGGATGTTCCAAATTTTGGAGACTGGTCTCACGGATCTCATGAAATTTCACATGACATAGAGGTTTACCAAAAGGATTTTTACCCGCCACGTAATTTACGGGTATCTGTTGAGCTTTTAGACGAGGACGGTACTCAAGAAGTTCGTAATTATATAATGAAGTTCACAATCATTGAGCCGCTTGCAAAAAATGATCCTAGTTTTTTGGACGATCTATTGTTTAATATTAACTTATTGCAAGAAAACGTAGGTTCTGTTGATGTATTTAGTAGCCATTCATCGCGTGATGAGTATCTCAATAACATTCAACTCGATTGGGAGATTTTACCACCAGGAAGTAAAGAAGATATTATCAGCAGAATATTATCTGGTTTTCGTAATCCAAGTGCGAATATTCAACAGGAGATTGCAGAAAGATATGAATTATTACAATCATTACAACCTATCGCCTATATAAAGGGTAGTAGTGGATTTGAACGATATTTTGGTGCGCAGTTTTCAGATGATCTAGTGGCTTTTGAGAATATTGCCTATGGCAATGCTTTGTATGTAATGTTTGAGAATTGGAAAGATCTATCAAAGCTTAGTCGACTAGAATTATTAAAAAGGAAGCAAAACGATTTTGAAAGAATCGTACATTCGAGTGGTTGGGAAACACGGCTACAGAAGTTGATAGAAGAAAAGAGAAAGTAATACGTAGTCTGAATGAAATGTATATACTGTTTTACAGAAAATGAAAGTAAATTCGATGGTAAGGAACATGTTATTCCGCAGGCGTTCGGTACATTTGGTAATGCTACTCCTACTTTGAAGTCTGTATGTGATGAATGTAATGCTTATTTTTCTAAAGAGTTAGATCATTTCTTGGCTCGTGAAAGTATAGAAGGAGTAACACGCTATCAGAAAAAAATGTACTCTGGGGAGGCGAGGCAACAAAAAGAAATTTTTTTCGTGACACCACGCATACCTGAGCTTGGTGATTATGGTGGAACAATGGTTTGGGTTGATGGTACCACAGGGCATATTCAAGATCCCATTGGACAAGTGCATATACCCCATACTGAAAGCGGAGAGGATATGGTATTTCTTGAGGCAGAGCTTGAAGATTTGGATTGGAGGCAGTTGGGTCTTGAAACAAAAGGCATAAAGATTTTTGGTTCTACAGAAGAACAAGCGCGCCTAATTGAAAAGTTAAAAATTATTGGCATTGATTTGAAGAACACCACTAAGCTACTGCCGTTGGACTATCCTGCAGGTGTTCCATTACAAGTAGAGATTCATGGAAAGATTGATAAGAGAATGCAGAGGGCATATGCCAAGATTATTTTTAACTTTACAGCAAAATATATCGGTGATTATGAAGTGCTAAAAAAGGAATGGGATCCCGCACGTCGATTTATTCGTTTTGGTGAAGGTCTGTTGGATTATCAGCCAATCAATGGTTCTTTTTGGGCGAATGAAACTGAATCAATGCGCGTAGGCGATATCGGCTATAATTTAACAATCGCTGGAGTGAATGGGAATATGCAAGGATCAATACAAATGTTTAATTTACTAACCCATGAATTTATTATGGTTAAGGGTCATGTAAGCCTCGCCGAAGCCGCTATGCGTTTTGAACCAGGTCGCGCACCAATGAGGGCCACTCGCCGGGGACTGATTGATATTGTTCAAATGAATGAAAATGGTCAGTATGTAATATTGTAGGGTGTGACCTAATTTTCTTTGTAGCTTTTTTCTTGTGAGATAATTTGTAGCCAATCAGGATTCTCCTTTACCAGCAGTACATGTATTGTTCTAGTACCGTTGATTATCCTAACTTTGAGTTTTTCCTGACGGATTAATTTTTTTAGTGTTTGAAAACGAATGTTATATTTCCATGCAAGTTCATCAGAAGTAATAAATGAATTTTCTTCTTTTAGTACATCTCCCGGAACAATTTTATCGTCAATGACTTTTTGGCAGCGCATACATTTCATCCCATATTGGTCGTACCACATATCTTCATCCATCAAATGAGCTCGACAAAGAAGACAAGTGCGACCTTCAGCGATCATGGCAAATCCATTTGGTTCTTTTAGTAACCGTGCTTCACGTTGTTTTTCTTGCATATCAATCTTTAGTAGCAATGCAATAAAATCCACTACATTACTAGCTGCTTCATATGCCTCTTGTCGGTCTTTGTACTCAATATTTTTTTCTCTGCTGAGTTCAATGAACTCGTCTAGTTGTTCATCTGAAATTTTGGCCATAATTTTGTTATTAGGTTTATTTCCATATTACGCCACATTCACCCCAGGCTAGTCTAGTTATGCTCTAAAACAGAAACGAGACACGGAAGTATTCCTTTTTATAGTGTCCCAAATGTCTCATTTCTGACCCATATGCATTGTTGGTAAGTACCCAAATAGGCTATACTATCCCCATTGGGTGTAGGTTCTGGACTCACACACTCAGCCAACAGGAGTATTATGCTCCAAAGTGACCCAGGTAGTTAAAGCCTTCAAAACCCTTCACACGCGTGAGGGGTTTTGAATTATGAGTACAAGTTACACATTTGCATAAAAAACAGCAACTATTGTAGCAACGCTTCGGACTACATTATATTCACCATAAACACAATCTCTTGCAGTTTACTCTATTACGGCATAAACTCTAGACTGTTACAATCTACAATCATGGAAAAGGGCCTGACAATATTCGATACAAATGTATATTAGATGAGTTGTGCCCAAGCAATACCAAAAGTTGATATTATATAAAATTATGTCAAGAATAAAAACGGAAACAGAGAGTGCGTTAGCTGGATGTTTAATAATTGGAGTTGTATTCTTCCTAATTATTAATGCTATAGCTGAATCAGCTGGTGTATATATATTGATATGGGCTGGTGTTTTTTTCATTCTGATAATTTCATATCAAATATATAGTTATATTTTTTTTAATGGACAAAAGTTCAAAGCAATAAAGGAAAGTATTAAAGATTTTACGGTAAACTGTAACGATCTTAATGAACATATTGAAGATTTGAAGTCATCCTATGTAAATATCAGGTCTTATAATTATGGTAACAGCGAACTTCAAGATAACAGCAATTATAATTTTCAACGAAAAGGATGGGCTCAGATGAATAAAAATGAAAGAACTCATAATTGTTCGCGTATTGTATGTAAAAATGCACAGGACCAGCCATTCAAATACCTGTGTAAATATTTTAATATTAAATCAGATGAAGAAACATTAGCCGGATTTGAAAATGTACTAAATGATTTTTCTGCAGCTGAACAGGGTAAAGTTTTATTACAAAATGAACGAGAGTCTATACTAAATGATATTAGTAATTCGATACCCCAGTTAATAATGATATTTAGTAAGAAAAGGCTTATGAAGAAACTTGGATTTGTAGCAATTGACTTGAGTGATTTGTATTTTCCAGTTTATACATTTCAGTATACATCTGCAGGAGGAAATAGTTCTTTTAAATGTGATATAAAACTTAACGTGGAGAATTTAAATAATTTTGTTATATATTTAAGTGACTTGGTAAAATTTAGAAAAAGTGTTGTGGGACAAAGAGCATTAATGACATCAAGCTTACGTGAAAAAATAAAAGAACGGGATAATTATACTTGTCAAAAATGTAAAATATCAACTAATGATGAAGTAAACTTGCTAATTGAAATTGACCACATCATCCCCCTCTCTAAAGGAGGGATTACCTCAGAAGAAAATCTACAGGCATTATGTTGGAAATGTAATCGCACTAAAGGTGCGAAAATAGAAAATGAGAAAGTGCCCCAGATGTCTCATTTTTGATTTTTTATATGTATTATTGGCAAGTATTCAAATGGGCTATACTGTCCCGATTGGGCGTGGGTTCTGGGCTCGTACGCTAAGCATAAAAGAAAAAGCGCCTCAAAAGGGCGTTTTTTTAATAAGGTTAAATTATTTTAAATATCCTATAAATGTAAATACAATATTATTATATATGTTATTCTTAAGGCCATGGAAGACAATTATAGAATTTTAATAAAAAATTCACGAGGTAAAATTTATCGTTTATTTAATGTCGGCTTTTTAAAAGACCATTTTGATGAAAATTATATAAAATTTCAATTTCCTCAATTTAAAGATATTTCTTTGGTTTCTGGATTTAGCAAGGAAGGTGAAAGAAATTATATGCAAGAAAATTTTGAATTTGATAAAATTCTTCCAAAAGGTGTTATTGAGTATTCTTACCATTACAAAAAAGGCGTTGGGCATTGGAAGACTAGCGCAGGCGAGCGCTTACCTCAGCAGGTGGTTTCTTTGGATAGTATTAAAGCGATGTCTATTTTTAGACTAAGCTTGTATAGCATTGATGTCCTAAAGGAATACAATGCTTACAAGGCTAATGATAAGTACCAACTGTTGTGGCCTGTGATATTTAATGAGCGCGCGATGAATTTTGAAGTAACAGTTTTATTGAATTCAAATGTTCCTGTCAATTTTGACAATACAGATAATAACAGTTTAATTCCAACTGGCTTTACTACAATACAAAATAACGATGTTATTATTCGCATGCAAGGCTATGAGTTTCAAAAAGTCTTAAATAGACATGGTATAGAGATATTTCAATTAAATGATCCTTTTTCAAATATAAAAAAAGATAATACATAAAATATTCACAATACGCCCGTTTTAGCGTATGATGTATGAGTTGCTATTAGCTATTTCTCATCTATGATATTTGAAATTTTAATTGTTGTTGTGCTTATTTTTGCCAATGGTTTGTTTGCAATGTCTGAAATTGCGATCGTGTCTGCAAAGCCATCGCAATTAGAAGAGCGGGCGCGTAAAGGTCACAAGGGTGCGAAAATTGCTCTCGCGCTGGCGGATCAGCCGACCCAGTTTTTGTCTACCATTCAAGTGGGGATTACACTGATTGGGATTATTGCTGGTGCGTACGGTGGCTCAACGCTGGCAGCGCACCTTGTTGCGCCTCTGTCAGGCATCGCGTTGATTGCGCCGTATAGCGAAACGATTGCATTCGTGTTGGTCGTTGGGTCTATTACATTTTTTTCATTGATTATTGGAGAGCTCGTTCCAAAACGTCTAGCGCTCGGGCACGCTGAAGGTATCGCCGCAACAACTGCTCCGTTTATGTTGCTGCTGTCTCGTATTGCGTTACCAGTTGTGAAACTGCTGACATTCACATCGGACATTGCGTTGTGGATTTTGCGAGTTGATCCAGATTCGAAAAATGAAGTTTCTGAAGAAGAAGTGAATTATCTGGTCAATGCCGGGACGGATTCTGGTGTCTTTGATCCAGTGGAGCGTGAAATGGTGCGTCGGGTATTGCATCTTGATACACTCGCAGTGAGTAGCGTGATGACCCCACGTGCAGAAATTATTTGGTATGACGTGGCAGATTCTCCGGAGGCAAATTGGAAGCGCATTGCCGACAGCACGCATTCATATTTTCCAGTGAGTCGCGATTCATTAGATGAAAATCTTGGTATTGCGAATGTGAAAGATATTTGGTTTGCCGCAACCCAGCAGTCATCTGTCCGAGTGGAAGATCATTTGCGTGAACCGATTATTACCACCGAACATATTCCTGTATTGGAAGTGCTTGATGAGTTTAAAAAAACCGGCCGCTCCTATGCATTGGTGCTCGATGAATTTGGGGTGATTCGAGGATTGGTCACATTGAAAGATATTTTAGAAGCCATTACCGGAGAGATTCCGTCAGCGGAAGATACAGATGATCCGGCGTCGATTGTTGAGCGGGAAGATGGTTCGTATATTATTGATGCGACGTTATCGATGTATGATTTTAAAATGCATTTTGGGTTGCCGGATGATTTTTTCGGCACGTCTGAAAATGAATATGCGTCAATTGCCGGATTTATTATTGATCACTACAAAGCAATTCCAACAGCTGGAATGCACTTCACTGTGAATGATTGGCGGTTTGAAGTCTTGGATATGGACGGGCACCGAGTTGATAGCGTGCTTGTGACACGTAGTAAAAAGAATGAAATATAATATGATACGTAATCCAAAGCATGAATTTATTAAAGGCGTTGAACGGTTGGTGAAACCGACTGACGTTGTAGCGATTAGTTTTTTGAATGGTTTGACGCGCCGCTTGCCAAAGACAGTCCAGAAAAAGTTGATGGCTAATACCGCAAAAACAATCCCGCACATGGGCTTTGTGGTTGAGCCGTATAGTTTTTTTCTGTGTCACAAAATTGCAAATCTTGAAATGGCGCAGTCGCTGATTTCTGATCGGTATGTTCCAGTCAAAACAAAGATCTTTGATACAGGCACACCAGAGTATTACGTAATCTTTGGGTGCTTCACAGCGCACACGAGCGCGTTCTGGGGAAGTCGTATTGAAATGTATGTCATTGCAGAAAACAAAGAGACTGGATTACTGAGTTGGGTGATTGTTGATTATGACACAAATACGAATAGCTATGATCCAAAGCGGGGGTTGATTGACGCGAATAGTCTGAATACCGCAATGACCACAACACCGCACGGTGAAGTGTTGGTGTATATGGAGCGCGATGACGCGACTCGAAAGCTCGTTGCGCACGCCGACACAACAGCGGGTGTGATGACGCGACTTGATGAACGATTATGGCTCGAAGGCAATCTCTCAGTTGATTATGGTGACGCGGCGTCTGACGGAACTGCCGATTTTTTCTCTTTGCAGTTTAATCCAGACGAAGTAGAGCAGGCGCTCGACATTCCACTTGCAGCTGCAGTGCTTGAAGTAAACACATGGTATCCAGGACTCTTTGAGCCGAATCCGAATAAAGTGGTCTGCTTTCCCTATGCACAGCATTTTGTGACAGCCAGTTTTCACGGAGAAACGCCAGGCACGATTTTGGATAAAGCCGCCCTTATTGCAGAAGTCGAAAAGCTCGGCGATTTAAGTGGATTTACTGGCTTTTCCGCAAAACCGATTAAACGGCAATTAGTGATTGGCATGACTCTATCAGCTCTTTTTACGACAAGTTTATTGTTGTATGTGCTGTTTGATATATTTGGTAGATAAAAGGGGAAGTGAGCCGCGCTTGCGAGTTCGACTTTTTGTGTTAGGATAAATAAGTTAATTACACGCGCCGTGTGAATGGCGCTTCAATGAATAAACATATGGAAACAACAGATAGTAACGGAAATGCATTGCATGATGGGGATGCCGTTCAAGTGATTAAAGATTTAGATGTGAAAGGTTCATCAATCAAATTAAAACGTGGTGAAGTGTTGAAAGGTATTCGTCTAACAGATGATCCGGGACTTGTTGAGTGCAAGCAGGGGAAAAAGACAGTAGTACTGAAAACAGAATTTTTAAAAAAACGATAATCTATATGGCCAAAGGAGAACATCGCGACCAAAAGAATAAAAACGTCAAAAAGAAAAAACAAGAGAAAAAAAAGACAGCGAAGTAGCTGTCTTTTTTACTATATTGACATTCGGTTTTTTATCGGTTATGAATAGTAGTATGAAAAATAATTACGCGTTTATTGATGGACAAAATTTATACATGGGAACTGCTCGACGCCAGATAGATCCATGGAAAATTGATTTGTCACGATTCCGTATTTATTTAGATCAAAAATATCAAGTAAAAAAGGCATTTTATTTTTTAGGGTTTTTAGAAGAATCTCAAGAATCCTTATATGAGGCGATTCAAGCCGCAGGGTTTATTTTGGTATTTCGCGAGCACACTTCCTTAATGCTAGGTAAGAAAAAAGGGAATGTTGATTCGGATTTGATTTTGCACATCATGAAAAAACTGTACTATAAAGAGTCTTTTGATAAAGTCATTTTGGTTTCTGGTGATGGTGACTATAAACAGCTGGTGGACTTTTTGATTTCTGAAGAAAAACTTGAAAAAGTATTGTTTCCTGACGGACAAAGAGCCTCTTCTTTATATAAAAAATTGGGAGCCCCAGCATTTGCTGCCTTGGATGTGCCAGATGTGAGAAAAAAGATAGAAATGAAAAAGGCTCCTTAGGCAGTTAGCCGTTCGGAACCTTCTTCGTCGTAATGGGGATACTATAGCACAATCATGAAAAAAATCAAGAGCTATTGATATCCAGGCTCTTTTTTACAACAACGTACTTAAATCAAGGGTTTGAGTAATTTTCAGTTGATCAACAAATTCCTGATCATGACAGACAACAACAATCGCGCCTTCATAGTTGTTTAAGGCTTCAGCGATTACTGGGAGATGACGGAAGTTGATGTGATTGGTTGGCTCGTCCAAAATAAGTAGGCCTGGTTCTTGCAAAACAAATCGTGCGTAACTGAGCAAGGCTTTTTGACCTTCTGACAGCGCGCCAATTGGTGTGTGCAGCGCATCGCCCTTTAACAAAAATTGTGCAGCAGTTTGGAATAATTCTTGTTCACCGCCACGGACTTGAATGGCTTGCAGTTCAGCAAATGCAGTGCTGTCAAAATCAAGGCCAGAAAAATCTTGTCGATAATAGCCTTCGCGAATCCCTTCGACAATTTCCATGCCAGCCTCTGTCGCGTTCGCAAGCGCTTCCAATAAAGTTGTTTTTCCGATGCCGTTTGGTCCAGTGATGTGGAGCATGTCGCCACGACGTAATGTGATGTCGACTTTTTTCTCACGACGTTCATGGTTGACAATGATACCAACGGAGTTCAAATGGAGAATTGGATTGACCGCGTCTTCTTGGACTGGAATCGTAAATGATCGAATCGTTTTATCTTCTTGGCGAACGCTGACCATGGCCTCTTCACTTTCCTCAATTTCATCACGCAACTTACTCGCGAGTTTACGCATTTTACCCCCTTTATTTGAAAAGAAGTTGACTTTGTCTTTGCGATCTTGAATAGTCTTTTTTAATTGCGCATTTTTTCGCTCTTCACGTTCAATTTGCGCACTAATTTCTTCGACAACGTCAAAGTAATCACCGACGTATTGTTGGGTTTTGTGAGAATAGGAATCTAGGTGAATGACGGCGTCCGTAAAAGTGTTCAAAAAAGACGCATCATGGGAAATGACAATCACCGTTTTTTCGTAGCCAAGCAAGAAAGCGATTAAGTGATTAATGCCATCTTCATCTAAATTATTTGTTGGCTCGTCTAATAGCAGGATGTCTGGGTTTTGCACTAATGCATAGGCAAGCAAGAGACGGGCTTGTTGACCGCCGGACAGTTTTCCGACAAGCCAGTCGAGTGGGAGATTGAGGTTGACTGCTTCAAAAACTTTTGCGATCCGTCGATCAAGATCATAAATCGTTTCACCTTCAAATGCGCGGGCGAAAAAATCAGAAATTGAAAGCTCGAGGCAGTCTCGCGGTACAACTTGCAGGGCAATGCCGATGCTTGCACCGTCATCAATATGCATCACTCCGGATTCTGGCTTGAGCTCGCCAGTCATTAATTTGAAAATGGTACTCTTTCCAGCTCCATTTTGCCCCATGATCGTGACTTTGCTGTTTTTGCGAACACTAAAGCTGGCTTCATCGAGGATGACCTTTTTTTCACCGTATTTATAGGTGACGTTGTTGAATCGGATGGCGATGGCGTTGTTAGACATGAAAAAAAATTAATGCGGAATAAAAACTGCCCATGCATACAAGCGAAATACAGGCAGAGAACTGACGTATCATACTGATTTTTTAGGAAAGAGTCAATGTTCTGTGTGCTTCATAAAACAAACATACAAAAATAGTGTATACTCTATGGTAGGTACGTTAAATAAAAAAATAAGTAACATATGAGGAGTTATGTCAAAAAAAATACCAGAGTCTAAAAAGTTTACAAATTTACGTCCTTGGAATATTACGATGTTTTTCTTGCATGCGATTCAAGCGGGTCTCATGTTCGTGCTCAGTAGTGATTTTTCATTACCGCTGACAACATTGTTTGTGGAATTCGATCCAAAGACAATGATGTTGGGGCAAAACCTCGCAGAACTTGGCATGGTCCGCGTCGGGCCGCTGGTTGCAGGTTTTCTGGCGTTGTCTGCGCTGGCGCATTTATTGGTTTCATTGCCAGGAATTTTTCAGTGGTATGTTCGCAATCTCAAAAAAGGAGCGAACTATGCGCGTTGGATTGAGTACTCTCTCAGTTCTTCATTGATGATCGTTGTTATTGCGATGCTGACTGGAATGTATGACGCAATTAGTTTGGCGCTCATGTTCTCACTCAACGCGATGATGATTTTGTTTGGTTGGATGATGGAACTCCATAATCAATCAACAAAGAAAACAGATTGGACATCCTACATTTTTGGATGTATTGCTGGAATTGTCCCATGGATTGCGATTGCGTGTTATCTCGCATTTGCAGGCGAAGGGGATTTCAAAGCGCCAACATTCGTGTATTGGTTATTCTTCTCAATGTTCGTGTTCTTTAACACTTTTGCAGTCAACATGATCTTGCAATACAAAAAGGTTGGTAAATGGAGTGATTACACATATGGTGAAAAAATGTACATTATCTTAAGTCTGCTTGCGAAAACAGCACTTGCGTGGCAAGTCTGGGCCGGAACACTGCGCCCTGTATAAAAAAAGTCACATACAACCACGGAATGAAAAAGGCGCGTTTTGCGCTTTTTTCTATACGAAACAGCAGAAGTGTAGTACAGTGATTTGACGATATTACGTATGAAAAAGAATACATCTACTCCAACAAAAACCGCAGACACAGCCCTTGCAAAGGATGAGGCTGAATCAAAAGATGCGCCAAATACACCGCCAGAAAAAAAGCAATCAAGCGTGTTTGTTTTATTGGCACCATATAAAAAACAGCTGTCATTGCTTGTCGTAGTCGCCTTGGCGATTAATGCATTAGCACTTGTGTTGCCAAAAATTGTATCACACGCGATTGATGATTTTGGGCGTGGGCAGTTTGATTCACAGCAAGCAAGTATTTTGTTTTTATCGGTTGTGACGACGATTTTCGCGTTAACCTATATTCAAAGTATTTTGCAAACACTTGCGTCCGAGCGCGTTGGCCGTGATTTGCGTGACCAGCTCTCAGCAAAAATTTCAGAGCAAACCTATGCAACCATTCAAGAGTTAACACCAGCTAAGCTCCTGACAAACTTAACCTCTGATATTGATTCAATCAAAACATTTGTTGCGCAAGCGCTGGTATCGATGGTCGCATCTGTTGTGACGATTATTGGAGCGAGTGTATTATTATTGTCTATTAACTGGCGACTCGCGCTGGCGGTTCTGGCAATTTTGCCAATTATTGCTGGAGTGTTTTTCTTTGTGCTTTCAAAAGTCCGAAAGTTGTTTGTCCAAACGCGTGAAGTGATTGATTGGCTCAATCGAGTGATTAATGAAAGTATTCTTGGCTCAGCATTGATTCGTGTCTTGAATTCGCAAACACTCGAGCAAACAAAATTTTTAACAGCCAATGAAAAGGCGAAAAGTTTAGGTCTTGATATTTTGCGGATGTTTGCCGCGATGATCCCGATTATCACCTTTGTTGCAAATAGCGCGACAGTCATTATTTTGGCGCTTGGTGGTCATTTTGTGATTACTGGCACAATGACACTTGGTGATTTTGCAGCCTTTAATAGTTACTTGAGTACACTCATCTTCCCAATTTTTGTGATCGGATTTATGAGTAATGTGATCGCGCAGGCGACTGCATCATACGGCCGCATTATGCTGGTATTAGAAGCGCCGCAAGCGGTTGAGACAGGCGAGCGGCAAGAAACCTTGCGCGGTGATGTTGCGTTTTCTGATGTGTCGGTGGTGTATGGTGAAAAATCGGTTGTGAAAAATGTGTCATTTCAGGTTGCTGCTGGAACTAAGACCGCGATTATCGGCCCGACAGCTGGCGGGAAAACGCAGTTGCTCTATTTATTAACCGGATTAATTGAACCGCAGTCAGGGGTTGTGTCTTATGATGGGCATCCGATTGCGGAGTACAACACAGCAGCGTTGCGTCGACAAGTTGGGGTTGTGTTTCAAGACAGTATCGTCTTTCAATTGCCGATCGCAGAAAATATTGCATTTGCAGACACAGTGACAGATGAGGACATGCAAAAAGCGATTGAAACAGCTGAGTTGTCTGATTTTATTGCAACGCTTCCAGATGGATTGCAAACAGAAGTCTCAGAGCGGGGAACGTCGCTCTCTGGCGGACAAAAACAACGCATGATGCTCGCTCGTGCACTGGCACTCAATCCACGTGTATTGTTGCTTGATGACTTTACTGCCAGAGTTGATGCGCGGACAGAAAAAAAGATTCTTGAAAATATTGAAAAAAATTATCCGGACGTGACATTGATTTCCGTCACGCAAAAAATCGGCTCGATTGAAAAATATGATCAAATTGTGGTGTTGATGGAAGGCGAAGTGCTCGGCACAGGCACGCATCAAGAACTCTTGCAAACATCACCAGAATACGTGCAAATTTACGATTCCCAACAAAGTACACACGCATATGAATAATTATCGATTAATAACAAATACAGACGATGTTGCTGCGGGCAGTGCTTCGGCGGCGATGAAAAAAATGCGACCGTTAATGACCGGAGAAGGTCGCCAGCTCATTATTGCCGCAATTGCGATCGTGACAAATTCAGGCCTGATGCTCGCAGGTCCTATTATTGTTGGTCGTGTTATCGACACCTATATCGTGACAAAAAACTTCACCGGTGTGTGGCAGTATTCATTGTTGTTGATCGGCATGTATCTTGTAGGACTTGTCGCAAGTTACGTTCAGACACGTGTCATGGGCGGCGTCTCTCAACGCGTGTTATTTCGATTGCGTAATAGTATTTTTGATAAGTTGCAAGATTTACCTGTTGCATTTTTTCAACAAAATAAAGCCGGCGATTTGATTTCTCGTATTAACAATGACACAGACAAGCTTGGGCAATTTTTCTCTCAATCAATCATGCAGTTTATCGGTAATATTTTTATGATTATTGGGTCCGGAATTGCGGTGTTGTCCATTAATTGGCGTTTAGGTCTCGCGGCATTAGTGCCAGCGGCTGGGTTATTTATCATGACAAAGTTGCTTGGTCCATGGATCAAAAAACGTAACGCAATCAGTATGAAAAGTACTGGCGGGATGAGTGCCGAAATTCAAGAAAGTCTTGATCACTTTAAGGTGGTTGTTGCATTTAATCGTCGGGATTATTTTCGAAAATCATTTGCCGCTGCCAATGAAGAAAACTATCATGCAGCAATTCGATCAGGGATTGCGAACAACACATTTACGCCAGTCTATGGATTTGCGTCTAACCTCGCGTTGTTGATTGTCTTGCTATACGGCTTTCATTTGATTACGGCTGGGATGTTTACATTCGGTTTATTGATTAGTTTTTTGACATACATCAATCGTTTTTATGACCCACTGCGACAAATGGCAGCTCTTTGGACGACGTTTCAAGTAGCGCTGGCAGGATGGGATCGCATCCATGCAATTTTAGAAATGGAAACAGATTTGGTTGTATTGCCAAGCGAAGAAGGTGTGCATGCAGAAGGTGTGCGGACTAGTCTAGTCGAGTTTCGCAACGTTCATTTTGGATACACTGATGAATCAGTGGTGTTGCAACAAGCCAATTTTGTGCTAGAAACTGGCAAGACATACGCGCTCGTCGGCCCGACAGGTGGGGGAAAAACCACAACAGCCTCATTGATGGCTCGTTTGTTTGATCCAACAGAAGGCACTATTTTGTTGAATGGACGTGATTTACGAACCTATACAATTGAAGAGCGTTCACAGGCAATTGGATTCATTTTGCAAGAACCATTTTTGTTCAGCGGGACTGTTGGAGATAACGTTCGGTACGGCAATGAAGCCTATAGCAACATGACAAATGAAGAGCTTGTGCTTGAATTGAAAAAACAAAACTTAGACGCAGTGATTGAAAAATTTGACGAGGGTCTTGATACCGTGATTGAAAACGGGGGAGATTCAATGAGTCTTGGGCAAAAGCAGCTCATTGCATTTGTTCGAGCGTTGCTTCGTCAGCCGCAGCTGTTGATTCTTGATGAAGCAACAGCAAATATTGATACAGTGACAGAACAACTCTTAGAAGACATTTTGCGTAAGCTCCCGAAAACAACCACTCGAGTGGTCATTGCGCATCGTTTGAACACGATCGCCGATGCAGATACTATTTTCTTCGTGAATGGCGGCACAATTACAGAAGCTGGTTCAATGGAAAAAGCCGTTGACATGCTCATGAACGGGAAACGGCAGAGTTAGGGATTGTAAGCTGGTGATCATCCATATGGCGTTTGTTTTGTTTGTGTGAGTTGGGGTTTTTGGATATACTGATTGTCATGCGACAACCACAAAAAATCTTGAATATCATGCATATCGCTGATGCGCTCGTATTTGTGCTTGTTGGGTTTGCGATATTGCTATGGGCGCTGGGAGTTGCAGATAATGATGTTTTTGCAACAACTCAAACAACCTTAACCGCTATCGGGCAAATACTCGGACTTTCTGGCATTGTCTTGTTCGCATTGAATTTGATTATTAGTGCGCGGTTTTTGTGGCTCGAGGCACTGTTCGGTGGCTTGAATCGGCTTTATATTCAACACAGTCGGTATGGGCAGTGGGCTTTTATTGCATTGCTGTTTCATCCGTTGACGTTGGTGTTTCAATATAGTGCCGGCTCATTTGTTCTCGCGATCAAGTTTTTATTGCCGAGCGATAATGTAGCGCTAACATTCGGCATTATCGGTTTGTATTCAATGATTGCCTTGATTGTGCTCACGCTTTACATTCGGCCGCAATATCATCTATGGAAGTTGTTGCATAAATTATTTGGGGTTGCATTCTTTTTTGGCGGGCTGCATGTTTTATTGATTCCAAGTACACTCAGTCAATACGCCCCATTAAAAATCTACATTCTCACAATTGTTGTACTTGGGTTATCTGCGTATGTGTACCGGAGTGTACTCGCGCAGTTTTTGGTGAAGCAATACCGCTACACGGTATTAAGTGTCACACCGTTGAATGAGATGATTACGCGTGTGCTGTTGAAGCCGGTCGCTGCGCCGATGCAGTACCGGGCAGGACAGTTTTTGTTTATCCGTTTTATTGACCATGACATTTCTACTGAAGCGCATCCATTTAGTATTGTGTCAGAGCCTGGTGCAGAATTTTTAGAAATCGCTGTAAAAAACAGTGGCGATTATACAGCGAGAATGAGTCAGTTGTCTTCAGGCTCCGAGGCGCTGCTTGAAGGTCCGTTTGGATATTTTTTCGTTTTAGATGGCGCTGTGCAAAAACAGGTTTGGATCGCCGGCGGTATTGGTATTACACCGTTTATTGGCCGAGTGCGATTGATGATGCACGCAGGACTTGCTGAAGGTGAGTCTGTTGATTTGTATTATTGCGTGCGCAATGAAGCAGAGGCAGTCTACCTCAACGAACTACGCGCTCTTGAACAGATGTATCCAGAACAATTTCGCGTAATTATATTCGCTTCCGAAACAGAAGGTCGTATTTCTGCAGAAACAATCGCACAGCGTTCCGGTGATCTATCTGAGGCTGATATTTTTGTGTGCGCACCGCCTGTTATGATTCAGTCATTGAAAAAACAATTTCGAGCAATAGGTGTTTCAAAAAGCGCAATTCACTCCGAAGAATTTTCTTTATAAGATATGAAGTACATTACTCTCACAGCGATTATTCTGTTCGTCCTCACAGTTGGCACCGTTGGATTGCTGAGCCTCTTGTTTCCAAATGCAACGTATGCGCCAGGGTCTTCAATAAATGGTAATCAAGCAGCACAATCAGTTTTTTCAGCTGCTGAGGTTGCGCAACATTCAACAACAACGGATTGTTATTTGATTGTGAAAGGTACCGTCTATGACGTCACGTCGTATATCGGGGGTCATCCAGGAGGCGCAGGAGAAATCACGAGTCGTTGCGGCGGAGAAGTGACGAGTATCTTTACGTCTATTCATTCAAACGCTGCCTGGAACCTCCTTGGGAAATACGCTATCGGAACAGTGCAGTAATCGAGATATTCACAGAAGGTGAATAGAAAAAATATTCGAAAAACCTCCTATATCGTGGAGGTTTATTTTTTTGACCACTAGATGTAGTGGTTGTCCGCACCTCATCCACCTATTATCCACATTTTCGGTACATTGAATCTATGCTAGAATAAGGGTCAATCTAAGTCCCGCAGAATCGTGCACAGATTCTTCCAACTAGATGTAGTGGTTATAAACTAAAATGAATACAATAGAGCTTCTTTAACGCCTATGGCAAAAAAAACCCCAACAAAAAAACTGACAGCTGGTGAGCTAAAAGAAATCACACAAATTCGTAAACGTGATTACACGTTGCAAAAATTCGACTTAGCACGAATTGAAAAAGCGATCACAAAAGCATTGCAAAGTACAAAAGAAGGTGGTGCTGCAGAAGCAAAACAAATTGCAACCGATGTGTTTCGTAAATTGCTCCAATCAAAAAAAGAATTCGCTGGTTTTTTGCCAACTGTCGAAGGTGTGCAAGATTTAGTAGAGCGTCAATTGATCTTGGGAGATTTTAATGAAACAGCAAAATCATATATTGCGTTTCGTGATGCGCGTGCGCTTGAGCGTGCAAAAGAAAATGCTGTGCCAAAGCATGTTGCAAAACTTGCGAAAGACAGTAAAAAATATTTCCGTAATTCATTGGGTGAGTTCGTGTACTATCGAACATATTCACGTTGGATTGAAGCAGAAAAACGTCGTGAAACATGGATTGAAACAGTTGAACGATATATTTCTTTCATGCAAGAAAATGTTGGAGACGCGCTCACTGCTCGTGAATACAACGAAATTCGTCAAATGATTTTGACACACAGTGCAATGCCATCAATGCGTTTGATGCAATTCGCTGGAGAGCCAGCTCGCAAAACAAACGTCTGTGCCTATAATTGTTCATTTATCGCTCCAGAACGACTCGAAGATTTTGCAGAAATCATGTACATCTCAATGTGTGGAACCGGTGTTGGTTTTTCAGTAGAAGATAAGTTTGTGCAAAAATTGCCACAAATTGAATTTCAAAAAGGCAACAAAGCGAAAGTGCACGTTGTTGGTGACAGTAAAGAAGGTTGGGCTGATGCGCTGACAATCGGTTTGAAAGCGTGGTTCTCTGGAGAAGATGTGACATTTGATTACAGTCGAATTCGTCCAGCTGGTGCTCGTTTGAAAACAATGGGTGGAAAAAGTTCAGGACCTGAGCCACTCAAACAATTGATGCAATTTGCACGTGAAAAAATCATGGCACGCCAAGGTCGTCGTCTGACTGACATCGATGTACATGACATTGTCTGTAAGATCGGTGAAATCGTGGTTGCTGGCGGTGTGCGTCGCAGTGCGCTGATTTCATTGTCTGACCTTGATTCAGAAACATTGCGTGATGCAAAGACAGGTCAATTCTGGAACACAGAACCACAACGCAGTATGGCGAACAACTCTGCGGTATACGAACATAAACCGTCTGTAACAGAGTTCATGGAAGAATGGATGGCGCTTGTGAAATCAGGCTCTGGTGAGCGTGGTATTTTCAACCGAGCTGGTTTATTGAAAACATTGCCAGAACGTCGTTTGGAATTGTTGAACAATGACGTGTCTCGAATGGGAACAAACCCATGTGGTGAAATTCTGTTGCAATCAAAACAATTCTGTAATTTAACAGAAGTGATCGCGCGTGCGGAAGACACAGAAAAAACATTGATTCAAAAAGCGCGTATCGCGGCAATTCTTGGAACATTCCAATCATCACTCACAAATTTCCCATATCTCTCAAAAGAGTGGAAAGAAAATTGTGAAACAGAACGCTTACTTGGTGTGTCTGTCACTGGTCAATGGGATTGCAAAATTTCTCGAGATCCAAAAGTATTAGAAAAAATCAAGAAAGAGGCAATTCGTGTGAACCGTATCTATGCAAAAAAATTCGGTATCCCAGCATCTTCTTGTATCACAACTGTGAAACCATCTGGTACCGTGTCACAAACTGTTGATTGTGCGTCTGGTATGCATCCACGTTTCGCTCCATATTACATCCGTCGTGTGCGTATCGCGTCATCTGATTCACTCTTCAAAATGTTGCGTGACCAAGGTGTCCCATACAAACCAGAAGTTGGTCAATCAATGGAATCTGCAAGTACCTATGTATTTGAGTTCCCAGTAAAATCACCAAAAGGATCTATTTGCAACGATGATTTATCAGCGTTAGAGCAATTAGAGCATTGGAAAGTGGTGAAAACAAGTTACACAGAACATAATCCATCTGTAACAATTTATATCGGTGATGATGAATGGCTCACTGTAGCAAATTGGCTCTATGAAAATTGGGATATTGTCGGCGGCCTATCATTCTTGCCACGACAAAACCATGTCTACCAGCTTGCTCCATATGAAGCGATTGATGAGAAGACATACAAAGAACTTCATGATTATATGAAGAACATCGATTTCTCAAAGATCGTTGAATATGAAAAAACAGATGAAGTTGATGTGAAAAAAGAACTTGCATGTGCAGGTGGCGTGTGTGAAATCATCTAATTCATCAATAGACTCGATGCCTAGAACGGCCCGCTTCGTGCGGGCTTTTCTAATCTTGCGCTCTGATATTTTATATAAATGTGATACAGTACAATAATGAAAAAACAACTATCCATTTTCCCACAATTTTTTACAGTCTTTCTTGATCTACTTGGCATTGGAATTATCATTCCAATTCTCGCTCCATTACTCCTGAATCCAAATGAAACGCTGCTTGATGCAGCAACGAGTATGGATACTCGGGCGATTATTTTAGGATTTTTAATTGCGTCATATCCACTCGCGCAATTTTTTGGCGCCCCTGTGCTCGGCGCGCTTGCTGACCAGCGTGGACGTAAGAGAGTGTTACTCATTGCTCTAACCGGAACACTCCTTGGATATCTCTTGTTTGCGTACGGTATTGTGACGCATCAATTATGGATTTTATTTGCCAGTCGGATTCTCGATGGCTTTACTGGTGGAAATATTGCGATTGTCCAATCATCCATTGCTGATGTGTCGACAGAAAAAACCCGATCACGCAATTTTGGTCTTGTCGGGATGGCATTCGGTCTCGGGTTTATTCTCGGGCCCTATATCGGAGGGAAGCTCGCGGATCCGACAATTGTTTCGTGGTTTAATTCCGCAACGCCGTTTTTCTTTGCAGCATTGATGACCGCATTGAATATGGTATTGGTGGTGTTCCGTTTCCCGGAAACACATACTGTTGCCGGTGCTGCTCGTGTCAGCATCTTGACGGGTGTGAAGAATTTGAAAAAAGCTTTCACAACACCAAATCTGCGTGTGTTATTTATTGTCGTATTTTTGATCACAATTGGATTTTCCTTCTTCACTCAGTTTTTCTCCGTGTATTTGATTAACAAATTTCAGTTCACCCAATCAGATATCGGTGATTACTTTGCGTGGATTGGATTGTGCGTTGCTATTGTGCAAGGTGCGCTCATTCGACCGGTGTCTGCAAAGTTTAACCCAGAAACGATTTTGTCAGTGTCGCTTATTGGATTGTCTGCAGCGCTTGCATTACAACTCTTGCCAACAGAAGCAATCTGGCTCTATGCGATTACTCCGCTTATCGCGCTCACAAACGGTTTTTCAATGCCAAGTTATACCAGTTTAATTTCAACAAGCGTGAGTCCAAAAGAGCAAGGTGAAATTTTAGGGATTAACCAATCGATCCAATCATTGGGTCAAGCAATTCCGCCAATTCTCGCAGGCTTTTTAATCACTGTGAATCAGTATTTGCCGATTATCACAGCATCTGTCGTGATGTTTATTGCGTGGTTTGTCTTTATGGCGTTTTATAAAGGTCGGCATCCACGAGTCCAGCAACACGAAGTAGCCTAGGCCTGTATGAATCCCTGGGAGTTAGAATATCAAGATCCAAAGTTGCTGACTGGGCAATTCGCGCCGCAGTCATTTGTCTTGCGTGCGTTAAAGGTGTTGAAAAAGCAGTATGGATTTCGCCCAAGCGATAAAGAAATGGTTGATCTCGGTTGTGGTATTGGTCGGAATACAATCTATCTTGCAGAAAAGGGCGCGACTATTTCAGGGTTTGATATTTCTCGCACAGCTATTCGTGCAGCAAAATCTGTTGCGCGAGAGCGTGGATTTGGTGATATGACGCTGCAAGTCCAAGATTTTAATGAGCGAGCGCGGATTCGAGCCGAAGACGCAGCTGTTGATTTAACACTGTGCATCATGATGTTTCATTTGCTAAATGCAGCAGCGCGACCGGCCCTGGCTTCTGAGATTGCTCGGGCGACAAAGCCGGGTGGTTTTCTTGTATTGCGAACACTTGCAAAAGAAGGTGATAAAAACGCCAAACAACTATTGCAAGATTTTCCAACGAATGAAGAAGGAACGTATAAAATGCCAGGAACAGGGTTTCATGAACACGTGTTCACAAAAGAAGAGTTGCTGAATCTGTTTCCAGGTTTTTCTGTTGTGCTATGCAAAAAACAAACAGGTTATCAAACAGTCGGTGAGAGGCGCTATGCTCGCCAGTACTGGGAGTGTATCTTGCAACGCGCTTAGCGTGTATAGAGTGAGTACAAGGCGATAGCGGCAGCGTGTGTGACGTTGAGAGACTCAAGAGACTCGTTGTGTTCAATCACAAGAGACGTGCCAGGCATGTCCATTGTAATGCCGCGACCTTCAGAGCCGAGAATGATTAATGGTCGAGATTCAATAGTGACTTGTTGTAACGCCTGGCTTTCTGGGCGTTTTTCAATCCGATAGATTGGTCTTTCAAGTTGTGTGATGTATTCTACCGCTTTATTGCGAGTCAGGCTGATCCACGGGACGTGAAACAGAGCCCCGGCGCTTGCTCGAACTACTTTTGAGCTGGTGATGTCCGCTGATTCAACAGCGATGATGCTCGCGTCAAAGCCTTGAGCAAGGCGAATGATTGCACCAACATTGCCTGGGTCTTGAACACCGTCAAGAACAATCACGGTTGATTGATTTTGAATATCATCGAGTGTCCATTCTGGAATACGCGCAACTGCGGCAATGGGTTGCGGTGTTTCTGTTGTGACAAGGACTTCAAATTGAAAGCTGTCGTTTCCAGTAAATGTGTATTCAATATATTTTTCAGCTTCCGCAACGGGAATTTCACCTTCGACAAGCAGGAGTCCGTTTTCGCGCCGTCCTTTTTTTGTATGGAGTGATCGAATGAGTTTTTCTTGAGCCTTTGATAACATAGAGGGAATACTTTATAATAGAAATCTTGATTTTATCTATCTTATACTATTTTTATGAAATACACACTTTCTGTTCTGTTTGTTGGCATCCTTGTCTTCACGGGCGCGAGTTGCTCAAAAGGCGACACTGCTGCTGATGCGACAATACCGTCACTTTCAACCACGAATACAGAGTCAGTGAATACTGCGGATAACACAAATACGCAAGAAGCAACGACGAATACAAATACAACAACGCCGGTGAATACTGCTGTAAATACAGGAAAAACTAGTGGTGTAACAACAAACACCAGTACTGCCGGACTTGAAGAGCCTGCTTCAACTGCAACGACATACTCCGCAGCAGACATTGCAAAACATGCAACAGCGTCAGATTGTTGGAGCGCAATTGATGGAAAAGTCTATAATATTAGCAGTTATATCAACCAACATCCGGGTGGTCGCGTTGTGACACAAGCCTGCGGTAAAGACGGTTCACAGCTCTTTAAGACACAAGGTGGAAGAGGGCAGCATAGTAGTACAGCTCGCGCACAACTCGCAAGCTTTGAAATTGGTACGCTGAAGTAAGTCAGTTTGTCAAATCGTACTGTTGATATCTTTTTGCTGTATTTCTTGAGGTTTTTGGCATATTTGCTATAATAGTCAGAGCTAATCAACCTAAATGTATGTCATATGCGAAAACCAATGACAAAGAGTCAATTCGTTGCTCATCTTTCTGAGCAATCAGGAATGAGTAAAAAAGAAGTTACAGCAATGTGGGAATTGCTTGTTGACACAATCTACAAAGAAACCAAAGAAGCTGGCATGTGCACATTGCCAGGAATTGGTAAAATGGTATTGCAAAACCGTGCTGCGCGCCAAGGCCGCAACCCAGCAACTGGTGAAACAATCCAAATCCCTGCAAAAACGGTATTGAAATTCCGTGTTGCAAAACAAGCGAAAGACACAATCTTGTAATCCCTGCAAGATCGTATATAAAAAGCTCGGTATCATCCGAGCTTTTTTATTTGTTGTAACGGCGAAGCTGTAGGATAAAAAAATCGGATAGTGATATCCGATTTTTTCTGTAAGAACTATTTCTTACGTTTTACAGCTTTACGCTTTGCTGGTTTTTTCGCTACTTTCTTTTTCGCTACTTTTTTAACCACCTTTTTCTTCGCAGCTGGTTTTTTCGCTACTTTTTTCTTAGCGACTTTCTTCACTGCTTTTTTCACGACTTTTTTCTTCGCTACTTTTTTTACTGCTTTTTTCGCTACGACTTTCTTAGCGACTTTTTTCTTTGCAGCTGGTTTCTTTGTTGCTTTTTTCTTTGTTGCCATTTTTAACACCCCCTTTCTTATATTTGATAGATATAGTATACCGTGTTGCGGTACAACTAAACAATAAAAAAAATACAAAAACTGTGGAAAACTTTTTATTGACACTGCTGATACCTCATGTTAAAAGGTATATACATCATAACATAAGGTATAAAAAGAATTATGAAATTTCAACCAGAATTGATGAAAGGGGCAACAAAAAACGTTATTCTTGCAGTTCTTGCAAGAGAGGATCAACATGGGTATCAAATTATTCGAGAAATTCGTACACGCAGTGGCGAGTTACTTGAGTACGGAGAGGGAAGTGTGTATCCAGCGTTACATGCACTTGAAGCATCAAAGTTTGTAAAAAGTTATTGGGCTGTTGCAGAAAACGGACGTGAACGAAAGTATTATGCGATCACTGTCAAAGGCAAGCGACAATTAAAAAACGCTATTAAAGAATGGAAGTTGTATAGCGAGGCAGTGAATTCTGTCATGAAAGGTTTGCGTTTAAGTGCTGGTGAATAACACTATGTTGCCATACGAACCAACACCAGCTGTTTTGGATGCAATTGAAGAGGTTGTGCACGGCGCGCGATTAGCAAAAAATGTTCGACAGGATGTTCGACGTGAGTTGATTGCATACGCAGAAGATCATGGCCGTGAATTGCATTTTGACGGAAAAACAGATGAAGAAATTGAACTGATTATTATGGAAAAAATTGGAGATACAAAAAAACTAGGCGGGCAGATGTATGTCGCACATCGACGATTGTATTTTGTGCCATGGATCGGCCCGTTGTTTTATGATGAGATTGTGCGTGGTGGTATTGTGACGTTCTTCATGCATGCTGCCGCTGCTATGTGCTCTGTTGTTGCTATGATGGGTATAAGTGAAGTGCTATATCGCTGGCCTTGGTTTGCAAATATACAATATGCAAATGGAATTGCGGTACATTATTGGGAAGGTTTTTTTCGATACGCAATTGAGGCTGGGCCGTTCTTTGTTGCGGCTTTGATTCTTGGGGTTATTGTGCGGTTTCGTTTTAAATCACTTATAAAAAGCATTGATGTGATGAACGCGTCATTTATGCCGTTGTTTTTCTTCTTTCTCTATATGGTTTTACAGCAAGTCTTTTCAGAGTATCCCGACCTCAATACAAGTATTCGCACTCTCGCTTCTTCTGTGTTCATTGCGTATATTATGCCTGCGTATCTCGGCCTTCTTATTCCAATTCGTAAATTTCGAAATATATGACCAATCGTTTTCGTTTTTATTCTTTTTGCGCATTCGTTTTTTTGCTCTCGCTCTTGTTTGCGAGCGGACGTGCAATGTTTAATCAGTATTTTCATCACAGTAAGGGTGCTGTAGCTCTTGCAGAATTGCCAAGTAGTGATTCAAATGCGTTGATTATTATCAATAATCACGGAGGGGGTCAAGGTCCTCAGGCTGATCCGATGAAACGCCCATCGCAAGTGATTAGAACTGACGGTACTGTTGTGTTAGATTCAGAATCACTGGGAGTAATACGTTCTCACGGGACTATGTTGTACCCTAATTTTCAAGCAATGGAAACATGGGATAAAAAGCAATATATTCTTGCAAGTGTTCCAAAAGAAAATTATGGTAGCGAATTTCGTTGGTATCAAGTACAAACAGATGGTTCATTGAAAGAAATCAAGCCCTCGGCACCATGTAGAGGGAATGTTCCAGTAGAGCAATCTGAAGGATTGTGGCAAAACTGCCAAAGTTTTACAAATCTTTCAGTGTCATCTGATGGTAAATTTATGAGCATGCAAGGATGGCAATATCCGCAGCCGCAGTCAAATGCTGTAACTGAAGAAGAACAGCAATTAAGTGCTCAAAATCGTTTTATTGTGTTCTGGAATCCAGAAACAGAAGAATGGAAGCAGTTAGACATGGATGCTGTTATGAAGCGCAATAATATTACTGGAGAAGATGGAATAGAGTGGGACGTGAGATGGGATGGTGATGCAGCAGAGACAGCGTTTATCATTTTCTATAAAACAGTTGATGGTGAGCAAAAAAATATTGCGAAACTACGTTATAATTTGTTAGATGACTCATATCAGTCAGTAGATGTAAATCAAGAAGTGAAGTCATTATTAGATCCACATTATTACCCGAGACCACTCGCAGAGGTGGTAACAGATTATCCGGGCGCAATGACAGAGTTTGATTTGTTGTCTCCGCGTGTAAATCCACGTATGGTATTAAAAAATCCAAAGTCTAGCTATCTCTCTTTGAGTCATTCCGCGAAGCTTGTATATACACCAACGGGTGCGCAATCATCTTTAATCAAAAGAAAAGGACTCTTTAAAAGTGACTGGACCAAGGTGTATGTTCTTGATCGCTCTGAGCATCCGAGCCGCTACCTTGTGACTATTGATGACTATATGTATATCTACGATGTTGCCTCAGAAAAATATGCACTGCTGACTCGTTTGCCATTTGATGTGAATTTTGGGATTAATTCTGTTGATGTGTTGTTGCCAGCAAATAACGCTCAATAGTACAGTTCTTATTGTACCTGGATAGAAGTTGACGAAACGCTGTAATCCAGGCACAATCGACAGATATGACAGATCTTCAAACGATTATGGTGTGCCAAGCGCCGGTATGCCAACAAAAGGGAAGTAAAACGATTTTATTGCGATTGCATGAACAATATGCAGCGCATTTTCAAGATGTGTACCCAGGATTACAAATTACAGGCGGTGATTGCGGCGGCGAATGTGAAAATGGTCCAGTTGTGCGAGTGAATGATGTGGTGATCCTGAAAGAAGTTGATAAAGATCGCGCCAAAATGCTACTGGAAAGCCCTGATGTCTTGCTTGGTGAAATCCAGCACGTACAAGAAAAAGACCAAGCAACGTTTGAGCGAATTGTGAGCGGCGAATTGTATTAATTACGCGGCAAGAAAAAATCCAACGTACCAGACAATAAAAATAATTTGAAGGGCGTATCCTTGAATTAAACGAATTGGGGTTCGAATAAGATCGTGACAAAAACCATGCACTTTTTGAAATGGCTCGATCGTTTTAATAATGCCCTCTACAATGCGACGTTTTGTTCCGTGAGAGCCAGGAAGCGTTGCGTATTTGAGTTGAGCTTGAAACGACATAAAGAGGTCGGGAAGTGCTCCACCAATCGCACCCCAGACAATCAGTTCGTTATTTGGCTGCGGCTTAAAGAGTAAGGTGAGAATCAGAATCAAGATCGTGCCGCTTGTGTCGCCGATTGCAATCCGTCGTCCGAAGGCATCTTGTGGGTTGTGTGCCAGGCGCCAAAAAATAAATTCATCGCCATGCGGGATCATGTCGAGGATAAAGTGGGAAATGACTGCAGCAAAAAAACCAAGCAAAGGGTCTTGGGTCCAATAGGCAACCACGATACCGGCTGCTGCGTGTGTTGTCAGTGTCATAGTGTGTGTTTCTTTGTTGCGGGGGTTGGATTTGAACCAACGACCTCCTGGTTATGAGCCAGGCGAGCTGCCAGACTGCTCTACCCCGCGCATCAGTTCTCAATATATTGAGCGTTGATGTGCTTTGTATAGCAGTGATGTGAAATAGACTATATCAACAAATTGGTGATTTTGCAAATCTATTGGTACCGGAGGAGAGAATCGAACTCTCATGGGTTTCCCCGCACGATCTTGAGTCGTGTGCGTCTGCCAATTCCGCCACTCCGGCATATGTTTCTGTAGCTTTAGGAATATACGAAAAAAACGACAATCTGTCAACAGACTGTGCGGTTAGGAGTATTTCTCTTTTTTTGCTATACTGTGATTCTATGGCTCGAGTTATTTCTGTTGTAAACCAAAAAGGTGGTGTCGGAAAAACCACAACCTCTGTGAATGTGGCAGCGGCTTTGTCATTGCTTGATCAAACTGTTTTGTTGGTTGATATTGATTCACAAGGCAATGCAACATCCGGTCTGGGGTTTGATCCAATGACTGTTCATCCGTCTGTGTATGATGTCCTGACTGAAAACGCGAGCATCGATCAGGCGATTATCAATACGGGCATTGAACGATTAGATATTTTGCCAGCAAACGTTGATTTAGCCGGAGCGTCTGTTGAGTTGGTTTCTGCTGATCAACGCGAATATCGATTGCGTCATGCATTAGGCTTGGTCGAGGATCGCTATGATTTCATTATTATTGATTGCCCGCCGTCATTGGGCGTATTAACAATCAACGGAATTGTGGCAGGGAATGAAATTTTAATTCCTGTCCAAGCGGAATATTATGCATTAGAAGGTCTTGGTCAATTATTGCGGACCATTGAGCTGACAAAAGAATACTTGCATCCAGATTTGAATATTTTAGGCGCGGTGCTGACGATGTATGATCGTCGAAATAAATTATCTCAAGCAGTGTTTGAAGATATGTATAAGCATTTCCCAAATACAGTATTTCGCACAATTATTCCTCGAACAGTTCGGCTTGCAGAAGCGCCATCATATGGAAAGCCAATCGCGTTATATGACCCGACAGGCAATGGCGCTAAAGCGTACATGAAACTTGCGCGTGAAATGTTGATCCGAGAAGCGCACATCAATCCGCGCGAGGTGCTGCAACAAGTCGCAGAAGAAACCAATACAGAAATCCCAAAGCCAGACTTGAATTACGATGATCCAGAAGAAGTGCGCGATGCAATTTTAGAATCTGTTCAATCAACTGAGTAAAACGTATGACACAATCCAAAGGCGGGCTGGGTCGGGGCCTGAGTTCTTTAATCCCACCAAAACAATCACCGCAAAATTTAGATGCGGTACGTCGTGCAAGTAATCCTGATTTAGAGCGAGTGGCGAATTCGTCTATTTTAGAAGTGCCAGTTGCGTTGCTTGATACCAATGAATATCAACCGCGTACACATTTTGATGAAGGGGCGTTGCGTGAACTCGCGGATTCTATTGAGCAACATGGTTTACTTGAGCCAGTGGTTGTGACGCGTGAAGGGGATCGTTATTCATTAATTGCGGGTGAGAGGCGTTTGCGGGCACATAAATTGTTGAATAAAAAAACGATTCCAGCGATTATTCGAACAGCATCGGAGCTTGAGCGATTACAACTTGCGTTGATTGAAAATATTCAACGTGAAGATTTGAATCCGATTGAATGTGCGATGAGTTACAAGCAATTGATGGATGAGTTTAGTATTACACAACAAGAAGCCGCGCGGCGTTTAGGTGTTGCGCGATCAACAGTTGCAAATGTTGTGCGCTATTTAGAATTACCAACTGAAGTGCAACGTGCGCTTGCGGAAAAACGGATTTCAGAAGGTCATGCAAAATTATTATTAGGACTTTCTTCAGCTGAAGAGCAAATGCAATTGTTTAAGCAATTGACGTCTGGACAAGCAATGAGTGTACGCGAATTAGAAGAAGTGGTTGGGATTAAAAAAGGTGTCAAAAAAGGCAAAGCGGTCAAAAATCACGAATTGGTTGAATTGGAAAATGAATTACAACACGCGCTTGGAACAAAAGTGCTCGTGACTTCTCGTTCAAAAGGTCGTTTTCAAATTACTGTTGACGTCTATTCTGCTGAAGATTTGAAACGTTTACGAAAACAACTGACAACAAAGAATTAATCTTCTTTGTTTCGTGAGAGCCCAATGCGGCTGAAAAAGCTGCTGTTTTTCTTGTTAATATATTGCCTGATCGATTGTCGCGCATTGGTGGTTTTGACAAACGATAACCAGCCAGCACTCGGACCTTTGCGTTGTGGGTTGGTGAGAATTTCGACAACATCACCGCTGTGAAGGGGGTCGCTCAAGCTACTCATTTGTCCGTTGATTTTCACGCCAGCACATTTGTCGCCAAGGTCTGTGTGTATTTTGTATGCAAAATCAACAGGGGATGCGTCTTCTGGTAATTCAATGACCGCGCCTTTTGGTGTGAAAACAAAAATCGTATTTTGAAACATGTCGATTTTGAGTGTCTCAAGCAACTGATGTGTGTCTGTTGCGTCTTTTTGTAGTTCAACAACTTCCCGCATCCAGTTCATGCGTGGGTCAGTCTTTTTTGATCCTTGTTCTTTTTCTTTGTATTGCCAATGAGCAGCAATACCGAATTCTGCTTCTTGATGCATTTCTGGGGTGCGGATTTGAATCTCAGCAATTTCCGCGTACATTTCGTTGGTTGCAAATCGCGCTGGAGAAAACACCGTTGTGTGCAATGATTGATATCCGTTTGGTTTTGGTTGACTAATGTAGTCTTTAATACGGCCTTTTAACGGTTTGCAGATTTCATGAATGATGCCAAGTGTTTCGTAACACTTGGCGATATTTGGAACAATAATGCGCACAGCAACCATGTCATAGATTTTACTGGTGTCACGATTATTTTTGATCAGCTTTTTGTAGAGGGAATACAAATGCTTACGTCTGCCGTGCATGCTGACATATTCAATTTTCCGGTCTTTGAATTCTGCTTCTAAAAATGAAACAAAGTCGCGAATAAATTCTTCTTTTTGTTTTAATTGCAGATCCATTTGCTTGGTCAGCCATTCGTATTCTTCGGGGTAAATAAATGGGAATGATAAATCTTCAATCACCCCTTTCATTTCACCCATACCAAGACGGTTGGCAATTGGTGCGTAAATTTCCAAGCTTTCTAATGCAATGCGGCGTTGTTTTTCTGGCGGAAGAGCGCTGAGGGTTTGCAGATTGTGAATACGGTCTGCGAATTTCACGACAATCACGCGAGCATCTTGTGCCATCGCCATAAACATGCGACGCAGATTTTCAACATAGCGTTCTTCACCGCGATATTTTAATTGACCAAGTTTTGTGACGCCGTTCACAAGAAAGGCGACTTCTTCACCAAATTCTGTTTCAATGCCTTCGAGTGTCACGGCTGTATCTTCTGGGACATCATGCAAAAGACCTGCGATAATGGTTGTTTCGTCCATTTTGAGTTGCGCCAGATAAAACGCTGTCGCAATTGGATGATGAATATAGGATTCGCCGGATTTTCGTTTCTGGTCGCCATGGGCTGCGGTTGCAAAATCAAATGCATGGCGAATACGAGTGTCGTCTATTTCCGGATGATGTTTTTTTCCTGCGGCAATAATATCGTCAACCCCAATGTTTGGGTTGTAGGTAAAGACAATTTCATCATCGACGAATGGAGTCATGCTGTGTACTCTATACCTGCTGATATGATTTTGCAAGATAGAGAAGGTCTAATATTTGCGAATTTGCGGCGCCATTACACCATTTCTTCTTGTTCCTTGCTGAATTTACAGGTTTTTTCGCTACATCGGATCGTGTTTTTTGCACCGAAGACCAAGAGGGCGCCACAGTCTGGACAGCTTTCACCAGTCGGTTTGCTCCAATAGGCGTTCTCGCATTTTGGATATTGATTACATGCGTAAAAGGTTTTACCGCGCTTACTGCGTTTCTCAATAATTTCACCTTCTTCACATTTTGGGCATTTGACGCCAGTCTTTTTTTCAATGGAAACAATGCTTTTGCATTCCGGGTAGCCGCTACACGCGAGAAATTCTCCAAAGCGACCACGTTTTTTGACCATCGGTTTGCCGCAAAGCTCACAGGTCACATCAATTTTTTCTTCTGGTGCTGCTTTGCCGTTTTCGCCAAGTGGTTTTGTTGTTTTACAATCCGGATAGCCAGTACATGCTAAGAATTTTCCAAAGCGTCCCATTTTCACTTCCATTGGTTTTCCGCATTTATCACACACTTCGTCAGTTTTTTCTTGAACGATATCTTCTTTTGTGATTTCTGAATCTTTTTCCACAAGTAATTTTTTAAATGGTTGGTAAAAGTCACGAATGAGTGGTTCCCATTCTTGTGTGCCATCGGCAACGTTATCAAGTCCTTGTTCCATGTTCGCTGTAAAGTCGTAGTCGACAATATTTGGAAAATGTTCAACTAGTAAATCGTTGACTAAAAATCCAATTTCTTCAGGGATCAGTTTGCGTTCTTCTTTGCGAACGTAGCCACGCGCTTGCACTGTCGCGAGTGTCGGAGCGTATGTGGATGGTCGGCCAATGCCTTTTTCTTCCAATGCTTTGACAATCGCAGCTTCAGTGTATCGCGCTGGTGGTTCAGTGAAATGTTGAACGGGTGTAATAGAGTTCGCGGTAATAACGTCGCCTTCTTTCATTTCTGGCAACAAGCGTTCGTTGCTTTTATCGGGATATAATTTGAGCCACCCATCAAAAACGAGTTGTGAGCCAGTGGATCGAAATGTGTATTCACCCGTTGTGATATCCGCTGTTGTCGCAAGCATTTGCGCCGGCGCCATTTGTGAGCCAACAGCACGAGACCAAATCAGCGTATACATTTTCAATTGTTGTGGACTTAAAAATGGAGCGACGATTTCAGGAGACAGAGCGGCATCAGTTGGACGAATTGCTTCGTGGGCTTCTTGTGCGCCTTTCGCAGTTGTGGTGTAGGTTGTGCGTTTTGCGTACTCAGTACCAAACGTTGCGGTGATGTATGCGCCGGCTTCATCTAAAAATGTATCAGATAAGTTGAGTGAATCTGTACGCATGTATGTGATTAAACCAGTAGAGACTTTATCGATTTCAACACCTTCATAGAGTTGTTGGGCAAGCATCATGGTTTGTTTTGCCGAATACCCTAAACGATTATTGGCTTCTTGTTGCAATGTTGATGTTTTAAACGGAGCACTCGCTGCACGTTTGCGATCTTTTTGTTCCAGAGAAGAAACGGTGTACGTGCCATTCTCGAGTGCTTGCATAATCGCGTCAGCGTTTGCGGCGTCTTTGATTTCCAGTTTGTCGAGCTTTTTGCCATTAATGGTGTTGAGCGCACCTTCAAATTCAATGCCGCCTTTTTCAAACAACGCATCGATGGTCCAATATTCTTCCGCATTAAAAGCTTGAATCTCACGTTCACGTTCAACGATCATGCGCACAACAACAGATTGCACGCGGCCAGCAGATAATCCGCGATACATTTTGCGCCAGAGAAACGGGGAGAGTTCGTACCCGACGAGTCGATCAACAATACGACGGGCTTGTTGCGCATCAACCGTGTGCATGTTGATGTCACGTGGATTTTCGAGTGCGTGCAAAATTGCCTTTTTCGTAATTTCATGAAAGGCAATACGATGTACTGGAGTGTCTTTTTTTGGCGCTAAGATTTCTAATAAATGCCACGCGATAGCTTCTCCTTCACGGTCTTCGTCGGATGCGAGATAGATTTCTGATGCTGATTTCGCGAGTTTTTTTAATTCAGAAACACGTTTTTTCGCTTTCGTTGGAACGATATATTTTGGTTCAAAATTGTGTTCCACATCAATCCCGAGGCGACTTTTTGGTAAATCACGGACGTGACCGAATGAGCTTTCGACAATGTAGTCTCGACCTAAAAAGCGAGAAATAGTTTTTGCTTTGGTTGGAGACTCAACGATCACCAGTTTTTTGCCAGTGCCTTTTGGTTTTTTGGTGACTTTCTTGCGCGCTGGTTTTTTTGCAGGTGATTTTTCAGCTGCAGATGTTGGTATTTTTTCCATAATGCGGTTAGTTATAACAACGGATTTATTGTATTGTCAAGAAATAAGGGGTTTTTTTGCGAAGACTTGAGGAAAAGAAGTTCTGCTCGACAGGATGTCATCTTCCGAAATCCAGTGTTGTCGCAGAATGCCCGCAAGGTACAGCGAGCCAATAATAATCAGTGTTGCGTTGTCTGCTTTTGCGGCAGCAAGAGCGTGCGTGAGTGCATCATGTGGATCTGCTTCAACGATAACGTCTGAACAAATGCCATTGGCGATTGTCGTGTCTGAAAGTTCTTGTGGGTCACATGCGCCAAAGCCTTGTAATTGAAAGCTGGTGAAATAGATGCGGTCCGCGTGTGAAAATGCGGAGAGAATTGCTGCGGCGTCTTTTCCTGCCTTTAAAGCAACGAGATAATACTGCTTTGTGTTTTTTGTGATTGCTGGCGCGGTTTCAAAAAAGGCGGCAATTTTTTGCGGTGAATGTGCGCCATCGAGTATCACAAGCGGATCATCTTGCATGATTTCAATACGGGCTGGGAGCCTCGTTTCGTGTACGCCGGTTGAAATTGCAGTGTCGATTTCCGTTGCGCCAAGTGCATTCGCAGCTCCGATGTGTCGCACGACAGCGGCGGCGAGTGCGGCATTGCGTTGTTGGTGAGCACCGGGCATGGTTGTTGCAAACGGATACAGGGGATCGTTCGTTTCGTCTGTTATATATGTAATGTCGATTCCGTGATCAGCTGCTTGCGTGTTAAATACGCTCATGACTTCTGGAGTTTGGGCTGCAGAAAATGTTGGCGCAGGCTGTTTCATGATGCCGGCTTTGTGCCACGCGATCGCTTCGATGGTGTTTCCGAGAATGTCAGTGTGATCAAGGCCAATGGGAGTTAAGACTGTCGCTGCAATATTTTGACACGCGTTACTGTAATCAAAACGACCGCCGCAACCGGTTTCTACAACAATGTAATCGAGATCTTGATCCGCAAGGTAGCACATCGCAATGGCAAAAAAGAGTTCGCCATAAGACGGTTTCAGCTCTGGTGTGTCGTTTGCAATAGCGCGCATGACCGCGAGCACTCGCTCGCTATAGATCACGAAATTATCTGGACTTATCAAGAGTCCGTCTGGTCCATGAATATTTTCAATGGATGTTGTGACAAATGGGGACTGAAAGAGTCCAGTGCGAAAACCGGCCGCGCGAAGACTGTTGTGTATCATGGTGCTGACAGAGCCTTTTCCGGAGGTGCCGGCGATATGAATGACGGGAACACGGTTTTGTGGATCGCCAAGTGCTTGCATGAGGTGGCTCGTGCGATCAAGAAAAAACTGATCATCACGTTTGATTTGTGACTTCATATAATCAACCGGGCTGCCAATTGCCTCGGTTTCGAATCTGGTGCGGGCTGTGTGGTAGTTTTCAAACATACTCTATATATAATGTAGCTGTCTTGAAAAGTCCAATAGATTGTTATGTTTTTTGAAATCGACCATCTGGGAGCATCCGGATTGCGCCGGCGATCTCTAATTGGCTGATTTCAAGAAACAGGGCGTCAGATTCATAGAATGTGCGTTCTGCGATCTCTTCAATAGACAAGGTGTGCGCGTTGTCGATGAATATAGCAAGGATAGGGTGGTGTGCCATGGGGGTAGCAGAGAGTGCGGGTGTGTGGATATCGGAGTCTCCACCAAAGCGTTCATTGAGGTAGACAATAAATTGTGAGAGTGAAGAAATAGGCGGTGTGCCAAATTCAATCAGTTGGTTTGTTCCAGCGGATTGTGTTGAGTAAATGCTACCAGGAACAGCAAAGACGTCGCGGTTTTCTTCTGCGCCAAGCCTTGCGGTAATCAGTGATCCGGATTTTTCCGCAGCTTCAATAATAAGAATGGTTTGGGATAGCCCGGCGATAATCCGATTGCGCAGCGGGAACCATTCTGGTCGCACACGGCTATTCGGTGGATATTCCGAAATGATCAAGCCGTCGTGTTCAATAATTGATTCGCCGAGCTGTGTGTTGCGCGGTGGAGTAATGTGCGTGATGGGAGAGCCGAGCACGGCAATGGTTGGTAGCGTTTCTTTCAGCGCAGCACGATGTGCAATCGCATCAATGCCGAGCGCGAGTCCGGATACAATCACGCTGTTGAACGGGCGCATGGTTGCAATGAGGTCGTTTGCTGCTGTTTCGCCGTAGGTTGTCGGTTTGCGTGTCCCGACGACTGCAATGCGAACGGTACTGTGTAAGAGCTCTGTGTTCCCACGACAATACAATAACACCGGCGGTTCATGGATGGTCCGAAGTGTGTCGGGATACGCCGAGTCAGCCGGGCAGAGTGTTGTGATTCGGCTGGCTGCAAAGTCAGAAAGGATGCGCTTGCTGTCTTCTATTGAAATGCTCGTTTGTTGTTGAAGTAGTCGGTTGATGCGTTTTGTTGTTGCTTTTGAGACGCGTTGATAGTCCCGACGCTTCATTGTCCAAAGTATTTCTGGGTCTGGATTTTTTTGATAGAGCCGCGATAAAAATGGCAAGTCATCGATATGCATTTGTTGCAAGGCATGCAGCTGCGCATGAGTGGAAATAGTACACATAAAAAAACACATGTGGTTACAAGTGCGTGGTGTGCATTCTATTGTGATGTGTCACAAAAAATATATCACAGGTTCATATTCTTGCCTAATACGACTGCATTTTATACACTGTGCATATGACAGCACAACAAACACCAACAACAATGAAAGAACTCGCGCAGTATTGTATGCGCTGCGGCAGTGACCGACTATCTATCCCAGCTGATAATCAATTGGAATGTTTGCAATGTGGCTTTGAATGGTATTGGAATGCGGTGTGTGCAACGGCAGTGATTGTACGAAACAGCGATGGTGAGATTTTATTAGTGAAACGAGCGAAAGATCCAGCAAAGGGGACATGGGACTTGCCGGGTGGGTTTGCAAATTTTGGAGAAAGTTTTGAAGATGCAGCCCGTCGCGAAATTCAAGAAGAGCTCGGGATTGCATTGTCTCATTTTGAGTATCTTAGTTCATTTCCAAATGTGTATGCGTATAAAGATGTCCGTTATCAGACAATTGACGTTGTGTTGATTGCAGACATCGGTGATGTGGTGATTGATTTAGAAAGGGATGAGTTGTTAGATTTTCATTGGATGCGCCCCTTGGATATTGATGTTGAGTCGGTTGGTTTGTCGTCTATCCAACACGCAATTCGTTTTTATCAAAAACAGCTATGAGTCTTGAAAGAGAAAAGCGCGGGCGGCGTCCAGAGTCATTTGATGCTGAAGCTCACGCGCCGCAACAAGAGGTTGTTGATATTTCAGCAGCTCGAGATGCATTGGTGATTATTGATAGAATTGCCAGCGCTATTAATAGATACAATACCTTGGCAAAGGATGAGTATATAGATGCGCTATACGCAAATGCAATTTTGAATGATATACATGAAGGAATAGATGACGCGCAGATTCTTGTGAATACGTTTGCGCCTGAGGCAATATTGCGCAATCTAGAGTGCGGGCAAGCAGCGCGACGACTGTTTCATATTATTGATGTGATGGAGCCAGAATTTTTGGCATATTTTTCAACACAGTGGGAGCAGGCAGATGCGGATGATGACGGTGAGGTGGTGTTGGATAACTCGGTTTATGCATATTTAAATAGAGATGAAAAGCGACTGCTGCGTGAATTACGTCCATCAGAAGACACGCAAGATCGAGCTCGGGATTTATATATTGAATTTGCCAAAGCGCAACAACCTGGTCAGTCAAATGGCGATCTCCCGGTGTTGCCAGTGCATCTTGCGCAATACAGTGCAGAATTAATGGCTGATATGGAGACTGTCCCTGTTGATCGCGCGTCTATCGGCATTGAATTGCAGAAAATTCTCGAATCAATTATTGACTTTGATGCAGTGCCAGGCCGACTTGAGGTGTTGCAAAAAGTGCTGCAAGGATTGTGTATGTATGCTGCTCGTATGCAAGCTTATACGGGTGACACAAAGATAACCCGTGGCGTGCAGGAAGATATTCAGCGTATTTGTGATGCGTATATCAAAGCGTATACAAAAAATCGACATGAAGGGCTCACATATAAGTACACAGAAATACAACGCTATTTGCCACAAATGATTGAGACGATGGCGTTTTACTTACAATCTCATTCTGGGCGATTTCCGATTGAGGAATAAGTTGCGACACAGTATAAATTCAGGCATACTACACGTATATGACACGAGAAGAATTACAACAGTATTATCCGGACACATATCGATTTTTTACTGAGATGCCAGACACGCATCCATTTTGGATGGATATTGCTGCGGTTGAATTTGCTCGTGTGAAAGCCGGGCGCACACTGCTTGCAGATCTTGAGCAAGTGTTTGCAGCGCTATCTGAAGTAGACGGACATCACATTTTCGTGGATCGCATTGCGAACGTTGATTCACATCAAGAATTAATGGAGCTCCTGACAAAGCTCTATGTTGCATATTTATATCGTGAGCATGGAGCAGAATTGGTTCATGGAACAACGCATGGTTTTGATATTGAAGTAACGATCGCGGATCAGTTGCTTGCATTGGGAGTTGTGTCGTTTCATTCATTTGATTCATTGACGGATCAATTTGCGCGAGTGGTGCATGATGAAATTGTGCATTTACAGGATCGGGCAGAGATTCATGCGCGGGCAGCTGTTGAAAGTGATGAGGAATTGCCAGTTCGTGATGCGGCAGTTGTTGCGAGCGAGCGCGCACAGACACCAGAAGAATTCATGACTGAATTAGAAGGTTACAGTAAAACATTGAGTGATAACACAAAAGCGCATCATCACATTGTTGCATCTGTGACACCGCAGGCATTGCTGCCAAACCAAGCGCAATTGTCTCAATATATTTCTGAATCACACGCTGATTTAGCAAAACGGTTTCCGATGATTGCTGGTGTATTGCTCGTTGATCCGCGTCCAGGTGTTGAAAAGGCGACATTTTTACCGTTCCATACTGGTGGTGAATATTTGCAAGAGTTGTTAGACAAGACGACGTAATGATTCAACATCGAACGATTGAGCAAGAGCAGGTTCGTGCATTGCGACAGATTGTGCGTGCGCACGGCTTTCAATTATTTGGTGCGCTGCCAATTGGGGAGAGTGATACATTTTCACATCTTGTTGAGTGGGTGGACGATGGAATGCACGCGGATATGGATTGGATGGCGCGACCAGATGCATTGGAAAAGCGCGCGCAGCCGAGTGCCATTTTGCCGGGCGCGCAATCAGTGATGACGCTCGCATTTGCGTATACGCCAGAGCCGATTCCGGATGCATTATTGAATGATCCGTCGCGCGGCATTATCGCGCGATATGCCTTGTATGATGATTATCATGATGTTGTAAAAAAGAAGTTGATTCAGATTGGGAGAGAGGTGAGTGCATGGTGTCGTGATAATGGATATGGAGAGAGTGATTGGAAGGCGTATGTTGATACAGGTCCGTTTTTAGAACGCGAATGGGCACAGCGCGCAGGGCTTGGGTTTATCGGGCGGAATGCAAATTTGATTAATGTGACACTTGGTTCGTATTTATTTTTGTCTGAAATATTGTTTACTGCGAAGTTGCCTGTCATGGAGCAAAAACAACAAGGATCGTGTGCGCGATGTACGAATTGTGTTGGCAGTTGTCCAACGGGAGCGATCGTGAAAGATAAAACGATTGATGCGCGTAAATGTATTTCGTATCAGACAATTGAACAAAAGGGGAGTATTCCGGAATGGATTCGACCGTTAATGGGAAACCGCATATACGGGTGTGATATTTGTCAGGAAGTGTGTCCGTGGAATAAAAGCCCACAAGCAGTCAGGCATGCGGATTTTCAGGTGCGTGAAGATTTGGTCGCGCCAAAATTTGAGACGCTGTTATTTTTTGATGATGAAGGGTTTCGTGAAAAATTTCGCAAGTCGCCGATCAAGCGCGCAAAGCGGGAAGGGCTGATGCGTAATGTGGCAATTGGGCTTGGGAATTGGGCGGCGAGAAATGACCGGGATGATGCAGTAGAAGCTGTGCGATTATTGGAAATCATGAAACGGAATGAATCGTCCGCATTAGTGCAAGAGCATATTGATTGGGGGCTCGCGCAAGTGAAGTAGCAGAAAGTGTTTGCAAAAATATATATTTTTCGGTAGGCTCATCAATGTCCGCTGAGAATCTTTCTTGGTGACTTCACCGTGAGGCGACAAATGGCTCATCAGGATTCTTCTGGAAACAGAGTCTTCCGAAAGGTTTGGCTTCCTCCTTCAAAGCTATGGCTGACAAGGCGGCTTCAGGGACTCCCTTTTTCAGCGGAAGACGCTCGGATTGTGGAGCAAGTACGCGCCGCTCGCACTGCGGAGATTCTCCGCACTGACCCGCATCAATTGATCACGGATATGTATCGCGGCGACGTACATGTAAGCAGCGGCACCTATTTTGAGCACAACGACCCTCAACGCGGGCGTCGGTGAAATAGGTAGCGTTGTCTCATGACGGGAGAGTCGCGCAGATTGGGTTCGGGACGGTTGTGCTTTGCGCATGATCGTTCCACGTTTTTCATAGCACAGACAAGTTTCTTGTGTGTTGTGAAAAGTGAATAGATTGTGGTAGAATAGGGGTCTAAAAAATAGCCTATTTTTATGGAAAAACAATATATCAAACGATTATTTCTTGCATCAGTGTTGACACTGAGCGCTGTGGTGTTTACTCCAGCAACAACCTATGCGTCTGAGGGTGAAACGAACAACGAAGTCGAAACGGAAACAGAAGTCGAGACCGAAGTTGAAATTGATGACGATGGAATTGACAATGACCACGACGGAAAAACAGATGAAGTGAATACAGGGGTACATCCAGGACATGAGTCTGACGATGTTGATGATGATCAACAATTTGAAGATAGTGTGTCGACATTTGAAGGAGCGGCAAAAGGCAAGTTGAAAATCAAATTCAAAGACGGGAGTCGATTTGAGCATCGCATTTTTAACAACGCGACTGCAGAAAAAGATACAGTTGTTGCGCAAGTGAAAGGTGCTGGGGCATTGCTCGCGGTTCGTGGCAACGGCCGAACAATTGCAGCAGTGAATCCATATACAGGGAAAAAGTTAGACACAGAAAAATTAGCACTCGCTCGAACATTCGGCACACACAGTTTGAAGCAATATGATTTTTTGAAAGATGGATCGACTGAAGCTGTGGTTATTTCTCGCAATAATAAAAATGTGACACATATCACAGTGTTGCGTTTTAGTGAAAAAACGAACACATTAAAAGTTGTGAGTCGAAAAACAGTGTTAGACACTGCGGCGTCTCCAAAGCGAACAACATTTTCAAAAGACACAATCACATTAAAAAATAGTAAAGGCAAAACACTCAAAACTATTGTTGTGAACAGCGATTCAACGCTTCGATAACAGAAAGGAGAATAAAAAACCGTACAAGACCTGTGCGGTTTTTTTAGTTGCGTTTTTTGGTGTTTTTTGGTACAACAGTGCCGCGTCATGCTCATTGAAAAACCTTCACAAACCCTTCGGGGTGGGAGCTACATCATGGGATCGTTCCTCAAAAAGAGTGTGTGGATGCTCTTCGCATCCGCGGTGTTCATCCTTGTCCTGTGCGGACTGATCGCGCTGTCCCTTGTCTTTTCCGGACTGATCGGGCTGACGATCGTGATGAGCGGATCGCCGGAGTCCCTGAACTGGCTTCAGAAGCCCTGGCACGACTACATCGCGTTCTTTCGCGCCCGTCTTGGGCAGACGAGTGAGATCATCGATGAAGTTACCGGATCTCGTTTGTTCAACAAACAGCTGTCAACGATCATCGCAGCACTACATGGAACAGTCGAGAACTTCTTCGACATTCCGCACGCGCTATACAGACTCCCTGGGCCATGGGGCTTTGTCTTCAAGGCTGAATTGGACGTCTGGTATCTCAGTTGGATGATGTGGCCGATGAAAAAAATCGGCGGGGTCCTCTTCTTGAGTCGCGAAAATCGTGAGCTTGCCAAGAAGGCGCTCGGTAGCGTTCAAGTGCGACTCGGCTCTTTTCTCATCTTCATTGATGGGCATAAAGCGCGCGAGAGTTCGTTCCATGCTGCCTTGCGTGTGATCAGCAAGCTTGTACAAAAAGACTTGCTTGATCGACAGACGTTGGTGTACTGGGATTTGCTGCTGCATACACCGCGCGTTGAAGGATTGCTTGCGCTCATAAACGCAAATCTGAACAGCAATCACGTGTTCATGTTCGCGACATTCCGCAGTCCCCGCAAAAAATCGAACATGTTCCTGGACTTGTGGCGCATGACCACGGAGCCGTTTCACGTTGTGACGTGGATGATTCCGTATGATCCGCGAGACTTGGGTTGGTCCGCAGATCAAAGCTTCGACAAAGAATGCTTTGGTGCGCAGTTGATCATGTTCGTCTTGCAGACCGCGTTTCCACGGCTGAAACGGGCAGGGGTTGAAACGGCCTACGAAATGGGCTATCGGGCGCCGCCCGACATTGTGAAGGCGTACCCCGACCTGTTTGACGAAACGGGATTGCCTCGCGCATAGAGCGCGTCTTCCTGACAGCGTCAACAGAGTGCCACGTCGTCATCTTGTAGAAGATGACGTGGCTCGTAATTCAAAGAGAATACACTATTTATTCCTTTTGATTTGCGTGTGGAGAGCACAATCGAACAGTTTCTTGCAATGTTTTCATCCAGTTGTCTCCAAGATATGTTGTGAGCGCACGTGCCTTGAATGCAAGATTGCCTCGTTCGTATATGCGTTCCCATGCATCCGGAAGATCAGGCAAGGCTTCATTTGAAGAGAGTGTAATACGTGGACTGCTCAAGCGATTAACATCGTTCGGGTAATCAGTTGTAATAGCAATCAGCGTTGACTTGCTGGCGATAATTTTTAATAAGACAATTTCCAATAAGCCAGCAACATCTGGGTGAAGACTCGTTCCTTCCCATAAGCGTTCTTGTTTCATGAGCTCTGCTTGAATATCAGACAACTCATCTTCGTCTCGGGCATTACTCACTTCTTGATACAAACGAATGCGTTGTTCAATTTCTGGAACACACTCTTCGGGAATGCGTCCTTCTAGTGGAACGTCAATTGCAACTTCGCGAATCGTTGCTGTTTCTTTGCCTTGTAATTGCGCAACTGCAGAATGGAGCAGCCGAACATAGAGGTGGAGGCCAATTTTACTGGTGTGGCCATGCTGCGCTTTCCCGAGCATATTGCCGACACCGCGGATTTCCATATCACGCATCGCGAGCTCAAAGCCGTCACCGAGTCCACTCGCAGATTGCAGCGCCAGAAATCGAGAGCGCACATCGCCATCAAGTTGTTTTTCTTTGTAGAAAAAATAGGCGTATCCTTGTTCTTTTGAACGTCCAACGCGGCCTTTTAATTGATAGAGTTCTGATAATCCAAAACGGCTGGCGTCTTCGACAATCATGGTGTTGGCGCTCGCGATATCCAGACCATTTTCAACAATGCTACTGGCGAGCAAAACATCGAGTTGTTTTGTATCAAACGCGTGCATCACATCAGCGAGTTCTTTTGGTTTGAGTTGACCATGCGCAACGCCGATTCGAACAGCGTCTCCGAGGAGTGCTTGGAGTTCAATGCGTCGGCGTTCAATGCTTTGTACGCGATTATAAACATAATAGACTTCGCCGCCGCGTGCCATTTCTCGTTCAACAGCGCTGATAATGGTTGCGTTATCTTGCGGAACAATGCTGAGTTCAACAGCGCGTCGCAGTTTTGGTGGTGTGAGAATTGTGCTGATTTCTCGGATTCCAGAAAGGGATAAGTGGAGTGTTCGGGGAATTGGAGTGGCGGTCATCGTGAGCACATGAGCTTGCGCTCGCATTGCGGTTAAGGCTTCTTTTGCGCGCACACCAAAGCGTTGCTCTTCGTCAATGACAATGAGTCCAAGTTTTTTAAATCCAATGTCCGCACTGAACAATCGATGTGTGCCGATCACGACATCGACTTTGCCTGAATGCAGTCCTTTGATGACATCGTGTTGTTCGGCTTTGGTTTGAAAACGAGAGAGGCTCGCGACATTCACGCCGAGGCTGCTCAAGCGCTCTGCAAATGTATCCGCATGTTGTTGACACAAAATAGTTGTTGGCGCGACAACAGCAACTTGATAGCCATTGAGTACAGCGCGAAAGCTTGCTCGCAATGCAACTTCCGTTTTCCCAAACCCGACATCGCCGCACAGCAGACGATCCATTGGCTTGTCTTGTTGCATGTCGTGAAAAATTTGCTCTAACGCATCGTTTTGATCAACGGTGAGGTCATACGGACACGCGTCATCTAATCGTTGTTCTTGCGGGTCAGCGACAATGTGATGTCCGGTTGCTGATTCACGTCGTGCATAAATATCAAGCAGTTCTTGCGCGATGCGCGCGACATCTTCTGATGCTGTTTTGAGGGCGGTGTTCCATGAAGCGCCGGAGAGCGTGTTCAGTTCTGGTTGTTCTTCGCCGATGTATTTATCAAGTCGATCAGCCAGCTCAACCGGAACATAGACTTTGTCACGTCCAGCATATTCCAATACAAAATAATCACGCATCATGCCGTTGATTTCTTGATTCGTCATGCCGGCAAACCGCGCAACACCATGATGAATATGCACAACGTAATCACCAACGGACAATTGTTGCATGAGCGCGCGTTGCAATTTCTTGCTCGCTTTTTTTTGTTTTTTTGCCGATAGTCCGATATTGCCGTCAGTGAGACACAAAAGCGGTGAGTCGGCGTCATCGTACATAAAACCGCTATCGATGCCATCAATTTCAACAATATTTTTTTCGCTGAATGAGGCTTCGTCGGTTTGAATAAATTGCTGGAGCGCTGCTGTGTCTTGTGTGAACAATATCAGTGATTTGGTGCTGTCGATATCAGCGAGTAATTCATCACGACGGAGATGATATGATTTTGGTAAGCGATACGGCGGATTGACGACGCTGCCATTTTTTTCTTCTGGAACAGCGAGTCTGCTTGCGCGAATGAGTATGTTTTCAGTCAGGCTATTTTCTGGTAAATCAGTATCGAACAACAACACAGCGACATGCGGCGGGATGTAATCAAAAAATGTACTGCGTCCTTTGCTGTTTCGTGGTGCAATTTTGAGTGGCAAAGAAAAAGGCGTTGACTGTCCGTTATGATCAACTGTCGCAATGCTCTCAACAGAGTCGCCAAAAAAAGACAGGCGATAGAGTTGATCGATGTGAATATCAAGAATGTCGCCGCGAACAGCAAACGTTTCGGCACGTGTTGCGGTTGTGTCACGCTCGAAACCGCTGTCGACAATTTTTTCAATCAAGGTTTGCAGTGAGAGTGTGTCATCAATTTGCACATGAATCGTTTGTCGGTTGAGAGTTGCGGGAGCTGGAAGGAGTGCGTGTTCAATCGTTTTTTGATCTGCAACAACAATGTCATATTGTGAGAGATGTGGCAGGGTTTGAATTTCACCATTCCATTCAAGAATCGTTGGATGGCTACGTTCTGGGTAAAAATGCGGCAACAGTCGAGCAATGATATGTCGCTCTGATGGGTGCGCGGTAATGACAAATAACCCGTTTTGGAACAGGGTAGGGGTGGCTTTGATGTAATGCGCGAGACTCGCGGCATTTGGAATCGTACCGATTGATTGTGGAAAAAGAGGATGTTTCATTCAAAGAGTAGCTTCTTTATATATGAAGTTCTAGAGAAAGGCAATCTATTCGCACTTTACGCGCCGCTCTATTTTTTATATCGTACACATATCTATGAAGGATGCGACCATTACATTTGCAGGTCATTGTACAATCGGAGAGCATGTGACTCCTGTGCAACAACAAACGATTCATGATGCGCTTCAACGGGGCACTGATCTTGGTATTGTTGTAAATGATATTGACTTAAAGCGTCGTCTTCAATTTTATCAAATCGGTGGCAAAGAGATGGTGATTCGGCATTATGGGAATCGAAAAAAATGCGGAACAACAAAAACATTGTGCGAGCTGCCAGATTTTAAAAAAATTCCAGAATTGATTGATTGGGGTTTTTATGATGATGCTGTAGAAGTGCTCCGTACAGCAACAGATGATATTGATACAACACTACGAACGCAGGTTGTCCCGCGGGCAATTGCAAAACAACTCACAGCGTATGCATTATCATTATCTGATGTGCGGGTCTATACAGAGCGGTCGTTGCGGAATGACGCACGTCGACATTTGCGCTCTTCAGTGAAACCGGAGCGGTCATGGAGGCCACAGCTAGAAGTCGTTGGTGCGCTTGATAATGTTCAAGCGGCGATGACAGGAACACCAGTGTGTGGAGCAATTCTTCTTTCATTATATGAGCAGCTTGCGCAGGCGGGATATCGTCATTGTGTGCAATTATATGCTGAAGGCGATCGAGGTCCGTTAGAAAATGCTAGCGGGCTATATAATAAGCTGCGTGTAGCGTTTCCGAGTGATTCGCGGTGGGCATTAGATATTGAGACAGCGTATTATGTGTAAGGAATTGCAGGTGATGCGCGAAGGCTTGTGCTGTATTTTTTATATAGAAGTGGTTTTGTAATAAAAAAAGTGCCGCTGGAAACAGATGCAGAGTGAACGCATGGGAGCATTCGACTCGTTGTCTGTTTCAAACGGCGGCGGTGAGGCAGGTGGCTCTCACCCGGCTGTGATCAGTCGAGGACCAATTTCAGGGCTTCGGCCTGGTCGGTCTCTTCCCAGGTGAACCCGGGGCGGCCAAAGTGACCGTGCGACGCCGTCGCGCGGTAGATCGGACGCTTGAGCCGCAGATGATCGACCAGCGCGGCGGGCTTGAGCGGGAAGATCTCACGCACAGCGGCGGTCAGCTTCTCGTCCGAGACGTTGCCGGTGCCGAAGGTGTTGACCATGACGCTGACAGGCTCGGCGACGCCGATGGCGTAGGCGACCTGGACAAGCGCGCGGCTGGCGTACCCAGCGGCCACGATGTTCTTCGCGACGTAGCGCATCATGTACGCAGCGGAACGGTCCACCTTGGACGGATCCTTGCCAGAGAAGGCGCCGCCGCCGTGGCTGCCGTGACCGCCGTAGGTGTCGACGATGATCTTGCGGCCAGTCAGGCCCGCGTCACCCATCGGACCGCCGATGACGAAGCGACCGGTCGGGTTGATGAAGTAGCGGGTGTTGCTGTCGAGCAGGTGCGCCGGGATCGTGGATTCAATGACGTACTTGATGATGCTTTCACGCAGGTCATCGCTCGTCACATCGTCGCTGTGCTGCGAGGAGACGACGACGCTGTCGACGCGCGCGACCTTGCCGTCGCGGTACTCGATGGTGACCTGGGTCTTGCCATCGGGCCGGAGGAAGGGGAGCGTGCCGTCGCGGCGGACAGCGCTGAGCTTCTCGCTGAGGCGGTGCGAGTAGTAGATGCTCGCGGGCATGAGCGTGTCGGTCTCGTCGATCGCATAGCCGAACATCATGCCCTGATCGCCAGCACCTTGCTCGCTGTAGAGACCTTCGCCTTCGTTGACGCCCTGAGCGATGTCCGGCGACTGCTGCTCCACTGCGACCAAGATGGCGCAGGTGTTGCCGTCGAAGCCGGTGCCGGTGTGCGTGTAGCCGATGTCGCGGACGACCTCGCGGACGATGGTCGGGTAGTCGACCCTGGAAGTTGCGGTGATCTCGCCAGCGACCAGCACGAAGCCGGTCTTGACCGCGGTTTCGCACGCAACGCGCGCGTTCGGGTCACCAGCAAGGTGAGCGTCGAGGATGGCGTCGGAAATGTTGTCGCAGAGCTTGTCCGGATGTCCTTCGGTGACGGACTCGGACGTGAACAGGTAGTTCTGGAGTGCCATGTGGCCTTTATTCCTCTGATGTAAAGACAAAAAACGCAGTTGGTTTGCGTCCTCCGTCGATTGTGAACTTCCGGTCTAAATCGCTGTAGATGACAGATGTCATCGTTTCAGCTGCCAACAACTTGGATCGGATGCCACCAGTGTAGCAAGTTCTTTTCAGAAGTCAATAATGACTGTATTGCTATGATTCCAACGGAAAGCCAGCCGTGCTCCACGCGCTTGTTCCGCCTTTGACATTCACGACATGTTTCATTCCAGTGCGGACACAAAAGGCCGTCGCAAGCATACTCCGTGAGCCAGATGCGCAGACAATATAGACCGGTGTTTCTGATTCAAATTCTTGTACACGCGCTTGAATTTCATTTGATGGAATATTTGTTGCGCGTGGAATATGCCCTTCGGCAAATTCTTCAGGCGAGCGCACATCGATAATCCGAATCGCTGGATCTGCTGTGTGAAGGTCATGTAACTCTTGGATGGTAATGGTGTTGATGCCGAACATAGTTTCTCTAAATAATGCTGTATTTTATGCGCTAGAGTATAGCATAGATGATGTTCTTTCTGTAACACTCCTTGACAAACCGGCAGTGGCATGTTATTCATAATCGATTCTTTCTTCTGGTTTTATGCGTGGTGGACTGCGCATGTGAGCTATCTATAGATCCTATCAGGGAGCTCGAGCTATTGAAGAGGGAAACAGGAGTTTTTGAAAGATCGAATGATCTAAAACTCTCTCAATAGTTTAACCAGTGAGACAATATATAATGACAAACGAAGAAACAACTTTCGCTGATCTTGGTGTGCACCCAGCGATTACGGCAATTTTAGACCGTAAAGAAATTACAAAACCGACACCAATTCAAGCTCAAAGTATCCCAGCGTTATTGCAACGTCAGGATGTGCTCGGAATTGCACAAACCGGAACCGGAAAAACACTCGCGTTTTTATTGCCAGTGTTGCAATTGATGTTGACACAAGAGCCAGATAAACGAAAACGCTTTGAACAAGTGTTGATTATGGTGCCAACACGTGAGCTTGCGTATCAAGTCAAAGAAACCATGATGTGGTTTGAAAAAGAGTTCCGTATTTTTTCAACTGTGATCGTTGGTGGTGAAAGTATCGGCAAGCAAATTAAAGAAGTGAAGCGTGGTGTGCAAGTCTTAATTGCAACTCCAGGTCGCATGATCGATCATTTGCAGCAAGGAACGATTAAATTACGTAATACAAATACCGTGATTTTGGATGAAGCAGATCGCATGTTCGATATGGGTTTTGCCCCACAAATCGCTCGTGTGTTTGAATATTTGCCAAGTGCAGAAGAGCGACACACATTGCTGTTTTCAGCGACAATGCCAGATTCAGTGGTTCGTTTGATTCGTGAGCAAATGAAAGAGCCTGTGCGAATTGAAGTATCTGTTCAAGGTTCAACCAATGCTGATGTATCACAAGAAATTGTTGTATTAGACAATGCGCATCGTCAAGACGCGTTATTGGAATTACTCAACGGAACAGATGATGCAGCGTTAGTGTTTTCACGAACGAAGCATCAAGCGAAGAAATTGCGCCAATTTTTGAAAGATAAAGGCTTTAAAGCGGAAGAATTACACGGAAATTTGTCTCAAGCGCAACGAAAACGAGCAATTGAGGCTGTTCAAAAGAAACGGTCTCGCATCTTGGTTGCGACAGACGTTGCTGGTCGTGGAATCGATATTCCCCACATCGGACTTGTAATTAATTACGAATTGCCTGATAATCCAGAGGATTACGTGCATCGTATCGGACGGACTGGCCGGGCAGGAAGAACTGGACGCGCCGTCTCATTCGTTCTCACTGATCAACAAGATCTCTTACAACAAGTTCAACGTTTGATTAACGATCAAATTGCACAAACACATTTGGAAACTGTTCCAACTGCGCAACTGCAACAAGGTCGTGGTCGTTCAGGCGGCGGCGGATATCGCGGTAACAATCGTGGTAGTCGTCCGTTCCGATCAGGCGCTAGTCGTGCGCGTTCTGGAAGTCGTCCATCATTTTCAAGTGGTGGTAGTCGCTCCGGAGGTTCACGTTCAGGCGGCGGTCGACGTTCATTTTCATCAGGCGGCGGAAATCGTTCACGAGCTCCACGTCGCGATGCATAATGCATGAAGTAAGAGAAGGTATTTATTAAGTTAGTATTCTATTTTTATGGCAAAAAATCTTTTTGTCGGAGGCATCGCCTTCAGTTCAACAGACGAATCGTTGCAAGCAGCGTTCGAACAAGCAGGAACAGTGGTTTCAGCGAAAATTATTATGGATCGTGATACAGGTCGCTCCCGCGGGTTCGGTTTTGTTGAAATGGGTTCAGAAGAAGAAGCACAAGCTGCTATCCAAATGTGGGATGGTCAAGAAATTGACGGCCGCGCTGTTGCAGTCAAAGAAGCTCAACCTCGACAATAGTTTTTCGAAGTCAAAAAAACACCGTATTCTGAGTCTTCCTTCAGATGCGGTGTTTTTGTTTTGCGTAAATGTGTGCAACAGTATGTTGTTGACTTTTCTTCTGAAATTCTTTATATAGATTGTCCAACTTGCTTTTCATCTGGAGGACGAGATGGCTCAAGACAAGTGCCCTGTGTGCAAGAAGGTGCACAAAGGCAAGCTGCCGAAGGGTTGTGCAAGAATAATCAATGCGGTTCGTCATAGTCGACACCCGCAAGATGAGGAGGGGACCTGCAAATTTCCGGGCCCTAATTCAGGGAGGGGTTCACGCCCGGCGGGCCACTCAAAGCCCGGTGAGAAAAAGTAATTTTCGCACAAGCGGGGAGCTGCATAAAGCGTGGTGCGGAGCGGAGTGTGAAACCTGTTCTGTGCCGCGTCGTTTTTTTATAGTATAGACAGCGATTGTGTATATGTCGCGAATACGGCTTGACGACTGTTCAGGCATCTGGTAAATACGTTGTTTTGTCGCAAGGTGCGGCACTAGCATATTCGAGTGACTCGCATTGCCCAATCGGGCGAAGGAGGGAGCTTGATCGGTTTCGAGCGCATGGGTCGTTGCTGGAAGACGGGCGTCGCTCAGGCGGAGGACGCCAAGAAGGCGAAGAAGCCGGAGCCGCGCAAGCCGCGGTACGTCCGGCGCGGAGCTGGTCGCGGGGTGCGGCTGTAGTAGCCCGCCAGTAGCTCTTTTTATGGGGTGGCAGAATTATTCTTTTGCCACGCCCCTTGTCCTGAGTAGAACATCTATGCTGATGTTCAGTTGAGAGCAAGGAAAAAGCTGTGTTCTGTAATAGTGTCAGCAATAATCTTGTGGTACACTATGTTCTATCTATGAAACAGTTTGCCGAAAAAGATGCGCTCTATATTCGTTCACTAACGCAGTGGCATCAATGGTTGCAGAAACATCACACACAAAAAACCGGTGTGTGGGTGCTGCATGACACAAAAGAAGCGCGCACAATGACATACGAGCAAATGCGAGACGAAGCGTTGTGTTTTGGGTGGATCGATAGCGCTGTTCGTAAATCAACTGCTCCGAATAAGAGCCTGCTGTACATGAGTCCTCGAAAGCCAAAAAGTAATTGGTCAAAGGTGAATAAGGCAGTGGTTGCGCAGCTGATCAAAGAAAAGCGGATGCAGCCTTCAGGTCTTGCAATGGTGAAACTCGCCAAGCGCACGGGCACATGGACAGCGCTTGATGATGTAGAAAAAGGTGTTGTCCCAAAAGATTTAGCAGCGGCATTCACAAAAGCAGGTCCAAAAGCTGCGGCGTATTTTGCGGCATTCCCACCGAGCATTAAAAGAGGAATACTTGAATGGATTCAGTCAGCAAAAAAAGCTGAAACACGAGCAGACCGCATTACAAAAACAGCAACGCTCGCGGCAAAAAACCAACGAGCGAATCAATACGAAAAAAAGTTATAGCTTTTTTGATTCTTTTTGGATTCCAGACATTGCCATATAGAGCAGTAATCCTAGAGGGCCAGACATCAGTGTAAAAAATAAGGCGATGCGCAATTTCAATATGCTTTTATTGTGCTTGATAGTATCGAGCCACAAAAATCGACCAACAAACAAATCCCACACAAGAATATGCAGCCACACCAGCGTGATGCCAAAATCATTACTCAAGAGCGCGATGATGCTGTCTAATTGAGGATTAGAAACCGCCGGGAGAATGTCTCCAAAGGCTGGAAGAATAAGAACGGTGTAAATCACGGCAAGCGGAATAAATTGCCAATACCCGCGATTGAGCTTGTGTGTTAGATTGCTGTGCGGCGCGATAATCATCGTCAGCCAAAAAGGTAAGACAATGATGTTGATGATTTGAAAAATGAGTGTGTAATTCATGGTGTGTTTTATCATTTCTATTACTGACATTGTCGCACAGGAGAGCGTTGTCTCGCAAGCGCTACTTGCATGATTCGTGTCCTTTCGATAGGGTGAGTGTCCAACTGACATGCGGAGGATGTAATGTCTTGGTTGAACAACGCAGGGCTTTTGCGGATTGCGGCGACGCACCCGGCAGCGGTTTCGGCAGCTCTCGGATTTATCCGTGGACTGCAAGAGGCGCGGAAGTTGCCTCCAATAGCGGTTAAACAGATCGCTGACAATGCTGATGCTCTCGCTGAACTTGGCCTGCACCCGAGCTATAGCGTCTCGGACTTGCTCCGAGTCGTTCGCTGGCTTGTGTACATTGCAGATAAGCCGGATTCACTCAGAGATTTCCTGCAAACAATGCGGGCGGACCTGGGTGAATGATTTTCTATTTGAATTGTGATATCTATGGTATGCTGTATCACATGATTACAACATATCTTTTTTACATCATCTTTTTCCTCGGCGGCATTGGTGTTGCAATGCTCCAGAGACGTATTATGCGCAACATGAAAATTCGCGCGAAGCAACCACTGAGCGCAGGACACAAAAATATCGATCTCAAAGGTCGAATATTGCGTGGTTCAATTGCACTGGCGTGTGTTGTCTACGGCATCTGGTTTGATAGCAACATCGCAATGCTTGGTGCTGGATACGCAGCGTACGAAACTGTCGCAACCTGGTGCGGATTTTATGCGCTGATCGGCCGAAATACCTGCCCGTTGTAGGATTTCTATTTTGCCTGATGTTGTTGACAATATCAGGTTTTTTATAGTATAGTTTCAAGCGAAATACCGCGCTTTGTAAGCGGTTTTTATATTGTATTTAATTTCTATCCGTATTTTTATGTCCGCTATTCGTAATGTCGCTATTATCGCCCACGTCGACCATGGAAAAACCACTCTTGTCGATGCGTTGCTTACACAATCTCAATCACTCAACCACAAAGAATCAGAACATACAGAATTATTGATGGACAGTAATGATCTTGAACGTGAACGCGGAATTACGATTTTCAGTAAAAATGCAGCATTGCAATGGAAAGATACAAAGGTCAATATCATTGATACTCCTGGCCATGCGGACTTTGGTGGAGAAGTAGAACGTGTATTGTCGATGGCGGACGGAGCGTTGCTCTTGGTTGATGCGCAAGAAGGGCCGATGCCACAAACCCGTTTTGTATTGAAAAAAGCCCTCGCGATGAAACAGCGGATTATTGTGATTGTGAACAAAGTTGATAAGCCAGATGCAAATCCACAAGAAGCAGTGAATCGCACATTTGATTTGTTTGTTGAGCTTGGAGCGGATGACGCGACATTGGATTTCCCAATTGTGTATGCTTCAGCGATTCAAGGAAAAGCCGGACTCGAAGAAGATATCAATTCAATGACAGACATCACTCCAATTTTGGATGCGATTTTGGAATATATTCCAGAGCCACAAGGTGATCCAGAAGCGCCGTTGCAAGTGCGTATTACATCGATTACTGCTGATCCATTTAAAGGTCGTATTAGTACTGGACGTATCCACAATGGAAAAATCACTGCAGCGCAACCATTGATGCATATCGCGCGTGACGGAAAGCAAACACAAGTCAAAGTAACGTCGTTGATGGCGGCGCAAGGTCTTGGAAAAGTAGATATTACAGAAGCAGTTGCTGGTGACATTGTGTCGATTGCCGGAATTGCTGATGCAGCAATTGGTGATACACTCGCAGATGTTGCAAACCCTGTTGCGCTTCCAGTTGTCGCAATTGATGAGCCGACAGTGCGGATGACATTCATGGTCAACACATCTCCATTCGCAGGAACAGAAGGGGAATTTTCAACCAGTCGCCAAATTGAACAACGTTTGATGAAAGAGCTTGAAACAGACATGGCGCTGCGTGTTGTTGCTGACGGTTCTGGTCAATGGCTTGTGTCTGGTCGTGGTGAATTGCATCTCGCAATTTTGATTGAACGGTTGCGTCGTGAAGGATTTGAATTTCAAGTGAGTAATCCAACAGTTATTACAAAAGAAGTTGATGGCAAAACACATGTGCCGTTTGACCGTGTCACCATCGAAACACCAGATGAATTTTCTGGTGCAATTATTCAAAAGCTCGGTTCACGTCGTGGACAAATGCAAGAAATGCGTACCGTGAAAGGTATTACATTTGTAGAATATGTAATCCCAACTCGTGGTTTGTTCGGATATCGCAGTCATTTACTGACAGATACAAAGGGTCTCGGGATTATGAATTCTTCATTCGAAGGCTATTTCTTGGATCCAGGCGATTGGGTTGAACGTGAAACCGGTTCATTGGTTGCGCATGAGCAAGGTGATACAACATTATATGGTCTTACTCGCTCACAAGATCGTGGTATCTTGTTTGTTGAGCCTGGAATGAAGGTGTATCGTGGTCAAGTTGTTGGAACCAACGCTCGTCAAGGCGATTTGGTTGTCCATGTCTGTCGTAAAAAAGAATTAACCAACATGCGATCAAGTGGTGATGGCGTTGCCGAAAACTTCCGTGTTCCAAAAAAGATGGATCTTGAAGCCGCGCTTGAATACATTACGGATGACGAATTGGTAGAAATTACACCGGAAAATATCCGTATTCGAAAGAAAAATTTGAACGTGAAATAAAGAGTGCTTGCATTCGGCGATGTTTTTTAGTATATATAGATAGTCTAACATCGCCTTGTGTATTCACGAGCTGCTGCATGAAATGGTCACGCCCTTAATTGCGTGCATGCAACCAGCGATGACCGAATATATCATTACAACCGGCCAAGACGCTGGTTTATTTTTTTTACAAAAAAATTATGCATAATGCACACACACAATCGTCAGATGTCATTTTACAAGAATATTCCGTCGATCAACACGTAGGCCTTGATGCTGAGCGCGTTCTCAGTTCCCGAGAAACATCTGGGATGAACAAGCTTCCGGAAGGGAAAAAAGTTCGGTGGTATCACCGTTTTGCGAAACAGTTTTTAGATATCTTTGTTGGCATTCTTGTGCTTGCGGCTGTCGTTGCGTATATTGCAGGCGATTTGAAAGATGCGATTATTATCGCGGTGATTATTTTGTTGAATGCGACGTTTGGTTTTTTGCAAGAACAAAAAGCAGAGCAAGCAATAGCGGCGTTGCAAGCGTTGTCGCAAGATAATGCGACGGTCTTGCGAGGCGGGGAAGTGCAGCGCGTGCCGGTTGTTGACGTGGTGGTGGGAGATATTTTATTGCTAGAATCTGGTGATACCATCGCTGCTGACGCTCGCGTAGTACAAGCAACGCAACTTCGTGTTATCGAATCAGCATTGACAGGTGAGTCACAAGCAGTGAGCAAGCAAGCAGATGCAATTATTGCACTTGATGCGCCGCTCGGAGATCGTTTGAATATGCTCTATAAAGATACGAGTATTGCCGATGGTCGCGCAACAGCAATTGTTGTGGCAGTTGGGAAGGATACAGAAGTTGGAAAAATTTCAACATTATTGCAACAAACAACAGACAAAAAAACCCCACTCGAACAAGAGTTACATCGCATTGGTACATGGCTAACCGGATTTGCAGTTCTGTCTGCCGGTGTGATTTTTGCAAGTCTTGTATTTGGGAGCGGTGGAAGCATAGAGTCAGCTGCACTTACCGCAATTTCATTGGCAGTGGCGGTTGTGCCAGAAGGTATTCCAGCGGTTGTGACAACTGTTCTCGCGATTTCCGTTGCGCGTTTGGCAAAGAACAATGCCATTATTCGAAAGATGTCCGCAGTTGAAACATTGGGAGCGGTGTCGGCTATTTTGACTGACAAAACAGGAACGCTGACAAAAAATGAAATGACGGTTGTTGGGGTAATGACGCCGAAGGATCGTTATCGTTTTGCGGAAGGCGTCGTGACTTCTGCCGCAAATGATTCAGGGAAAGCACGCGCAGTGACAAGTGAAGTGTTAGATCAATTATTTCTTGGGATGATCTTGTGTAATAATGCGTCGTTGCAAGAAGATGGTCAGCATATTGGCGATCCAACAGAAACCTGTTTATTAGTTGCGGCGCAACAACATGGCCTTTCATTGGTTGAAAAAAATACACAGTATCCGCGCGTTGCAGAATTGCCATTTAATTCAGATACAAAACGCATGATTGTGGCGGTAACAGATCAGGAGACAGGAGACTTATTGTGTTTTGCAAAAGGTGCGCATGAGTCAATTGCGTTGCTCTGTTCGGATGTGACGAAAGAGCAAGAAGCTTGGATTGAAGAAGAAGCGGCGACTGGTCGTCGAGTGCTTTCGTATGCGATGGCGCGTATTCCAAAAGCAATGCACGCAACAACAGAAATTGAAATGCTGCTCACAGATGTGAAATATTCATATCTTGGTGCGACTATTGCTGTTGATCCATTGCGTGACGAAGTTGTCGTCGCAGTTGATGAGGCGCGTCGTGCAGGGATTCGCAGTGTCATGATTACCGGAGACCATCGTTTGATTGCAACAACAATTGGAAAGCAGTTGGGTATTATTCAAAATGAAACGCAAGTACGAGACGGTGCGCAACTGGTTGGCTTGTCTCATGAAGAATTAAAAGATTTACTTGAAACAGTTTCGGTATTTTCGCGTGTGTCGCCAGAGCAAAAATTACAGATTGTGAAAGCGATGGAAGCTCGTGGAAATATTGTCGCAGTGACTGGCGATGGGGTGAATGATGCGCCGGCGATGAAAACAGCAAACATCGGTGTTGCAATGGGGATTACTGGGACAGATGTTACAAAGCAAGTTGCTGATATGGTATTGAAAGATGATAATTACGCGACAATTGTTGAGGCAGTGCGACAAGGGCGTGGCATCTTCCAAAACTTCATCAGTTTCTTGCGTTATCAAATTTCTTGTAATGTGTCCGGTGTGATCACGGTATTCACGATTGTGATTGCGGGTTTTCCCGCGCCGTTATTGCCAATTCATATTTTGTTGTTGAACCTTGCGTCGGAAACCGGCCCATCGATTGCACTTGGTCTTGAAAAAGCCCCAAATGACACAATGAAAAACCCGCCGCGTGTTGCCAATGAGCCGTTGCTATCACGTGCGCGTTTGATTGGGATTGCATGGGAAGCGGTTGTCATGGGTGTTGTTGCCATTGCGGTTTATCTGCTCACCGAATCGCGTGGATACGGCATTGCAACAACCGCAACATTGACGACAGCGTTCTTGTCTCGATTGTGGCATGCGTGGAGCAGTCGTGTGCACGAAGAGTCCGTGTTTTCTCGAAGTCTATTTACTAACAAAACGCTGCTCTGGGTTGTGCTTGTAACGCTTGTTTCGTACGCTGGTATTTTTGCAATTCCAGCAGTGCGCTCTGTGTTAAAAATGACAGTATTACCAATGGACGTTCTTGCTCTCGCTGTTGGTTTATCATTTGTTTCAATTATCTGTATCGAAGTCGGGAAGGCAGGACTGCGTGTGGTGTTGAAACGGTAGAGGTATACTATTTTGCAAAATAGACTCGTTTGTTGTAGTCTTTTGATAAGTGGTTTTTATCGCAGTCTCTTCAACCACCCGACGCGTTTACACCCGCGCAATAATCGGGAATGAGTTTGCTCCACGGATGGGAATTGTCTAATCAATTTCACTTATATATATGTCTCATCACAAAGATGACTACGACTATAATGAAATGATGAAGCATTGGAGAAGTTGGGGTTCCTGGTTTTCCTGGGGATCACCAATTGGTTTGAGTCTTGGCTTTGCTGTGACTCTACTAGCCATCGGCGGCTTTCTCATGATGTTGAATCAAATCAACTTGATATAGTCTCAATAAAAATCCCGCTGACATGAGCGGGTTTTTTATTTATGCGGTTTGTTGCGCGGTGTACGAATTGTTATTCGCGGGTGTGTCGTTGGTTGATTCCACGACCGTTATTTTGTGTTCTATTTTTGAAACCAGAAGTCCAATACGATAGCGGATTTCAAGCAGTTGCGATCGCAATGCTTCACTGACGTTTAATGACATTAAGATCGTGCATTGTTGATCAATGTTTTTCAGATTATCGCGTGCAGGATTGAGTGATCTGACAGAGTCTGCTGCAAAATCGTCAGTAACGTATTCACCGGCTGTGCGTAGCATGCGTAAGTCCATATAATCAAGGAGCTCGGTAAATGTTGCTTCAAATGCCGCAATGGACGTTGGCGCGATGGTGTTCATGAGGTCCATTTTATAAATAAATTGGGGAGTCAGGCTTTCAAAATCTGTTGGAAATAATGACGGCAATCCATTGATTCGACGCTCAACCGCATTGTTTCGCAAGTTACGCATTGCTTGCGCGATGTTTCTGGTTTGCTCTTTCCAGATATCTGTTGTTGCGGCTTCAATTGCGGGAATAATGAAACTTTCTGCGCCTGTTGTCGTGGCTGCTTCGTCTTCATATCCTTCTTCGTCGTCTGATGCAGAATTTTCTGGATTCCGTTTTTTCCAATCTGCAAATTCATCAGCACGTTCAGTGAGCTGCGCGAGTAAATCAAGCGCGGCAATAACGGTTGCTAATTGACCTGGAGAAATATCAACACCGCCTTGCGTGAAGCGCTCTCCGGTGTTTAGTAGATTTTCAATGCCAGAGAATAAATCGCTCAAAGACATTGTGCCGAGTTCTTTAAGGAGTGGTTGTAATACATCGAGTAAGTTCGCAACGTCTTCGTGATTTGTTCCATCTACATCAAGTATAAAGTCGGTAAAGCGTTTTAAATCCGCTGCTTGATCAAGTGTTGATCGTGTTTCTGGTTCTGCAAATTCGATGTCAGGATTTCGATTGTCTGTTGGAGTTCGTATTTCACTCTCAGTAGAGGTGGCGTCTTTTGTTTCTGTGTTCGTAGTTTCGATGGGTGCTTGCTGTCGCGTTGTTTGTTTTTCTGCGACGGGCAAGGTTTTTTGCCAGGCTTGAAATGGAACTTTATCAATCCGTGCTTGTTCGATTAAATCAAGTCCCGCATGCACAATATTGCGATAGTCAACTCCGATGGTCATCCCTGCATATTCAAATGGTTTGTCGTTGTCGAGTGATTCTGCGATATTCGCAAGCAGTTCAAAAATACCAGCATTGCCAGCTTCTTGGATCATCGGCGCGCATTCTGTCAAAAGTTTCAGTAACTCTTGATATTCTCGCATGGAAAACAAATCATCTTCTCCTTCCATTGTTTCTGCTCGATATTCGATATACTGCTTTAACGTTTTTGCGCCTTCTGGGGCAGGGAGTAGACCCGCTTCTTTTTCGGATTCAACAGTATGGATTGCTTGTGGGTGTTCTGGTGATTGAGACATACATGAGTAATGGTTATGACAAAATTGCCGTTGCAATCAAAAAATAAATGATGATACTAATCACTTCTTGAATAATTGTGGCGACTGGTCCACTGCCGCTGGCTGGGTCTTGCTTGAACCAATGAAATACGTACGGAATAAACAAGCCGGTTGAAATGCATGAAATGATTGAAATCAGAAGTGTCAGGCCAATGACCATCGCAATTTGCATGTCACGAAATAATGCGACTGTGCCGAGGGCGACCAACGCAGAAATAATAACGCCGATCATTGTGACGATTGAGAGTTGGCGGAGCGTGTAGCGCAGGGTTGGTTTTTGAAAGATTGCCAAATCGCGAATGACATAGGCTTCGACTTGTGTGCCAACAGCATCGGACATATAGACAACGAGTGGGATAAATGCGGCAAGCAAGACATTTTTTTCTAATGTTGCTTCAAATTGGTTGATGATCATTGTTGCTCCAAGGCCACCAACTAAACCAAATAATAACCATGGCAGACGATGCTTCAAAGAGCGTCGCAGTGGAATTGTTAAAATATCATCATATTGCGGATCAGTGGTATGAATTCCGGAACGTTGAAAAATACGATGATTGAGCTCCGCGTATGTATGCGCCAAAATGTCACGGCTGCGCAGCACGCCAAGAAACACACCAGCTTCATCAATCAGCGGTAGGTCGTGGAGCCTGTGTTCTAGCGCCATGTGACTGGCTTGTGTCATTGTCGCGTCTTTATCAACAGCGACAACGTCAGTGATCATGATGGATTCAAGCGTCGTTTGGGCTGGATGTTGAAAGACTGCTTCAAGGCTGACGATGCCCGTCAGAACATGCGTGTTGTTAATAACAAAAATAGTATCAATTGGATTCCAACCGTGCTCACTGGACAGGGCGGTGATCACAGTATCGCACGTTGCGCCTTCTTCAAAGACAGGGACTTGGACGTGAAGATATTCAATGGCATTTTTTTTGTTGTTCATATCAGTATACTATCAAATCTCTCAAGCTTTCGCCATGTTTTTGCAGATGATGGATGTCCTGGTATACTGTTCCCATGATATATTCAGGTTTTTTCATGCCGGCTTGGGGAGTGTTTGCGCTGGCGGTTCTGGCGCTGCTTTTGGGGAATCCGGTTGTAGCAATTGTCTGCATCTATCTTGCGGCCTGGACGTTTGCGCTGGTGACGCGTAATACAGCATTGCAATATCAACTGTGCATTGGTTCGGCTATTTCATTGGCCTGGATGTCTGTGGGGCATAATCAATATGGATACGCAGAGCATTCCGTCGCATTATTTGGCATTACGATTTTTCCAGTGTTTGCGGTTCCGTCTGCGTTGATGGGTTTTTATCTGATTTATGAAACAGTGCATACAATGATCCCGAAGAGCACACCTGTGATTGATTGGTCACTGGTTATTTTTCTCGATCTGTTTTTAGTCGTTGGAATGGAATATATCGGGTATCATTTTTTTCAAATCCACAATCTCGCAACCAGTCAGTATTCTGGCTTTACGTGGTGTAATTGTTTTCACGCGCCGTGGTGGATGCAGTTGGCGTACTTTAGTTTCCCTGTGATATTTTTTGCTGCTTTTCGGTTTTTGGAAAAACGCTTCTTACGTAAATAAAAATAGCTGCGCGGCGCAGCTATTTTACGCATATAGCAGGGAAGTGTAATTACATCCACAGTCCAATAACGCCCGCCATTGCAGCGAGTGTCACAACTTGGCAGGCAGCTTGAATGCCGATTTGCTTCCACAGAATTTCACGGCTCACACCAGACCACATCACCGCGCCGATGAGAGTTGGGAAGACAACGCCGACAAGGATCCACGCAACAGCTTCATAGGAGCTTCCACCAGCGCGTTGTGCAATAACCATAAGATGGGCAAGGACATACGCTTCAATGAATGTGATGACGAGTTGAATAATATAGAGCGGGCCAGCCTCTTGTGCTGCGGCCTTTTTTTCGGCATCAGAGCGCTTGTTAAATCCAGTGACAATCATCCACTGTTTTTGAAAGAGCACGCTGTACCACAACGCGCCGATAATATATGCCACAACTGTTGCGGCGATGACTGAGAGAAGGCTTACTTGGATATCCATAGATATAATGGTTACGAATAATTATAGTGAGTGTAAATCGTGTCGATAGTTTTGTCTACAATATTCAATCAAGACCTATGGCGCGCACGTTCCAATGTATTTTAGCAGACGCATATCAAGGCGTAGTATTGCAGTTGGGCATTCTCCGGATAACGGTTTTATTTTTTTGCTATTGAATGCTAGTATTAGCTCTATGACAAAACGAGATCGTGGATTTTTTGAAAACCGGCGCGAGGCACGTTTTCGTGTTGCAATAGAGAGTGAGGCTGAAAAACAGCGTTTTCATGACCCGCATCCGCGTCCAGAATTTTCATCTGATCGAGAAATTACTAATGAAGTTTTAGGAAGATATATACGATTTGCGCAGCGCTTAGGACAAATGGAAGATTGGTTACGGCGTCAATCCTTAGATCTATTGTCCAATGATCGCATCATCGACATGATTCGTGAGTTGGATATTCCAGCAGGTGAAGGCAATGCTCGCGAACAAATTTTAGAATTTTGTCAGTGGTGGAATGAAGCTGCTAACCGAGCACTGAAGAAAGAGGGTGATGTCATGACACAAGAGGAGCTGATTGGCGACAAGTCTGTTGATGCTGAGGTATTAGCCGCCCGCTTTTTTCAACGGTACTTTCATGAGCAACCCGTGGGACGAGTTGAATATGAACGGAAAGGTTTTTTTCTTGTGTTGTACGTAAACGACAAGGCAGATTTTCAAAAAACTCTTCAGAAGTCGGAAAGTGGTGACACGGTCGGATTTTTTAAAGCACAGACGTGGGTCGCTGAAGTTCATCCGTTGCTCGATATAAACGAGTATCATGTTATGTATCAAGAAGAGAATGTTCCATTAATCGTCGTGCGTGCGGAGAAAGGAGCTCCAGAGGCAGAATTTACCTTTGAGCATGAATTACAACACGCGCTTAATTTTAGTGTGTTTAGGATTCCAAAAAATTACCAACGAGCCAGTGATGTCCATTCATCTCAAGAGGTAAGACGCTTGGTTATTACAGATGAGGTGATTTCTCATATTCGTAGCGGCGATCCTGAACATTTCCTTGAGCTATATACAGAAGCAGTATATAAAAGGGTATTAGAAAGTTGCGTTTCAGAAACAGATGGCAATCCAATAAAAGGAAGTCGAGAAGATTGGTTACGTACACTTGATGACATTAGTACTGCAATGAAAGAATTACGTGGAATACTCGAACCGCGCCATCTCTATACTACGAGAGAGTACCGCTTGGTGGCATATATGCTTACTCAATTTCCCATTGAGCGTTTTGCTGAAGTCATTAGAAAATTTGGCAAGCGCATGGCCGACACATTTGGCGAGCATCCTCAATAGGAATAGACCGTATTTTTTGTATTCCTAATATACCAAATAATCTATGGTTGTATTTTTTTGCTAACCCAGCGTTCCAGCTTCAAACATAAAAATCCCTTGTTGATGAATGCGCGACTTGGCAAATTCTAGGCACTTAATAAAAAAAGCCGTCAACAATGTGACGACCTTTCTTGTATGCGGGAGCAAGTGGACGAGTTCAGAACTCTTAATTGGGTCAAGATCCAAAAGGATTATGACCGCTTGTTTATCCAGTTGCCCGCGTTAGCGAAAGTATAGCGGATTATAGTTTTTTGAGAAACTGGTAAATCTCGACCATCGCCCATGTGTCCATTTTACAATAGGCGAGTAGATCTTGTGCAATTTGCTGCTTTTCCTCCTCGTCGATCGATTTTGTCATCATTCGCTCCCAACGCTCGCTGGCTTGGTCACCTTTACGGATGTTCAATTCTTTGTAGGTCAGACTTGGAATAAGGACTGGGAGTATATTTTTAATACTTGATTTGCCTTTGAAATCAGGATCGACGTAAAGGTTGTTTGTGAAAATTGTTTCAAGGTCAAACATGGTTTCGTTCATTTCCTCAAAGAATCGTACGTGTTCAGGATGTAGTTGCGCCAGCTTTCGGTTTTGCTTTTTTTCATAAGCCGCGTGCCATGAAACGGCAGTACCTTTTTCCGACATATCTGCAACAAGTTGCTCAACTAAGGGTTTTGTTACTTCAGATTGTTTTTCTGTGATAAGGAACTCCGTATGCTCGACTGATCCGTCTTCATGTAAAATGTGGAGAGAGTATTGAAACGGAACATGCTCATATGGCCCAAAACCATCAAAAAGGGGAATAGCTGCAATAAAGCCTTCATAGTCCAAGAAGTAGAGGGGAAATTGAAGTTCATTGAACATTTCTCGAATTGCCAAGCCATCAACAAAAGGCCTCTTCTGAATGTATGAAGAGATTTGGAGCTGTTGTCGGTCATTGAGTTTTTCTTCAATGACTTCTTCGAGCGTAAATCTTCCTTCATCGACCCAGTTCATCAGTTTCTTTTTGCTGTTTCCAATGCGATAGAGGTCGTGGATTGAGTATTCAGGAACGACGGGGTTTGAATAGGCAAAGCTTGAACAATGAGCACTACGACCCTTGTATACACAATCACAACCGCTTTGTTCGTCCATTGCGAGCCAAATTTTCATTTCTTCCATTTCTCCCAAAACCTCAACTTCTACGTCTCGGATTTCATTGCTTATGTCTTCTGTAATAAACAGTTGATCATAATCAAGCTCGCCGTGCTTTCGGTATTCAGAGTTGAGATGTATGACTCCTGTTTTGACAACTCTTGCGCCACATTTTTGAATGACTTGCTTCTGAAAAGCCAAGTCTCTTACATGATTACCAACGCCTGTTTTCTTTACTTCATTTGTTGCTTTGACTTCATAGAGCTCCCATCCGTTCAATCTGTTATCCCAAACTAAAACATCTGCACGAATAAAGAAGTTTTCAAATACGAATGTCCCTTGAAAAATTACCCTTGCCTTATCCGCAATAAGAAGGTTTGTATCTTCTATTGCTGTTGAACCGTGCGTGCTCACGAGAACACCATCAGGAAAGAGTTTGCGAGCAGCTTCGTCGGCGGCGTTTCCTTCTTCGATGATTTTCTTCTCAAAGTCAGATAGCTCAAAATCCTCAAAGAGTTCAGGTTTGTATTTTTTGAGCCACAGGTTTTTTCGGCAAAAACTGTACTCAAGGTAGTCGGTTTTTGTGATTTGCATAAGCTTAGCCAAGCATACTTGAAAATGATTGTAAACTAAAGTAAAGTCTCGGCATGTTTATTAAAGACCCCGAAAAACATTTGTCAGATCAGGCTTTTTTCAGCTATATCAAGTTTTTTGACTATGTCGTTTTGAAAAAAGATATTGATAATTATGACGATGATGGAGCATTTAGTATGCGTGATGTCAGCTTAGGTGGTGAGGATCAGGCAATGGTTTTTAACCGTATCTTGGACGGGGCAATAGCTGTACAGGCATCAGTGATTGCCAAGAAAGGTTATCGTTTTGATGATCAGATGAAGGAAACAAAGGAGGGGCTAAATGAGAAAGGTACAGATAGTGAAAAAAAGCGTATCTCAAAACTGATCGCATCCATAGAACGTGGAAAGGCTATAACAATCCAAGATGCGGCTGCATTGTCATGGTTTTGGTTTGAAGTATACGATAGCATTCGTTTTACTCCTGAGTTGTGCAAAGTAAGCCCTGAAGTCAAAGACAATTTACAATCTGCTATTGAAGGTTACTTAGATGATTTCATCAATGATAAACTTTCAATTTCAAAAAAGAATTATTATCGGTTTGAGCGTCAAAAAGCCATTTTGATTAAACTGATAGAAGAAGATAATAAAATTGCAAAGTATGGCAATAATTTTATCATTCGCGAAAAAATAGGCCGTGATGGCTCACTTGAGCGAGCGCCTGATTTTTGCATTGTTCAAACGGTTTACGCTTTGCAGAAATTAGGATATTTGAAAGTCATGAACGTCTGGGAGGAAAGACAATATAAAGACAATGCCTATGACGATTTGGTTCCCTTTGTGAACGTCAACATTCTGCTTGATGAAATGTTTATTGAGGAAATCAATAATAGCTATAAGAAAGGAAACCCAAAAAACGTATTTGAAAAATTTGATGAAAAGCGTGGGGTCTTATTTTTTGCAGGGAAGGAAATTACCATTTCAAAGAAAGGGAAAGAAACGGATGCGATTTTATTGATAAAGACACTCCTTAAAAAAGAACCGCAAACGTGGAAGTACAACGATGAAATTTTAGAAGATTGGGGATATACGGAAGATGACATGGAAAGGCTTCCGAAGAACAAGGTATATTTTGCTGCTCAAAAAGCAAATCAGGCGATTGCTTTGGTGGCTCAAATTGATGATTTTATTGAATGTAATACGACAAAAGCGCGTATAAACCCGAAATACATAAAAGTTGATGGATAATTGATCAATTTTCGGCAACATTTACAAATACCCTTTCATTTAGTCTGAGGCTACAACCTCAGATTTTATGATTAGCAAACAAGAAGCCAAAATCAATCAGCTGCAAGATGCGGGCCATGAAATGGTCGATCAGGGCACGCTTTTTGAGTTTTTTGCATTGCTTCTCAAAGTCGATCAGAGGGTGAATCCACATCTGTATAATCAACTTAAACAAGAAAATAATGATTGATACAATTATCTTAATCATCCCAAGAGACAAGTTTATCTTTCTCGACCTTTCGAATGAAGGGGTGTCGAATTGGCATCTACAAAGCCACACCGACGCATACATGAAGTACATAAAAAATCCGAAGGTGCTCGCTAAGCGCACAGGCAAGTATTACCCACGCCTCACTGAGTATGTTCGCAAGTATGGTAACGATCGAAGTGTCAAAATTGAACTCTCGCTCCCAAAATTGATCTTTCTCAATAATCTTGATGAGCTGGAAGACAAGGATTTCGATAGAGTTGTAGAAACACTACAGAGTCGTTTGAAGGAAATGGGAGTAGTAGTTGAACGTAAAGACATTGAAGTAGCAAAGGTCGGCAGCGTTCATTTTTCTAAAAACATTTTACTGCAAGATGGGTACACGTCGAACTATGTGATTTCTGAAATCGGCAAAATCGATTTACGAAAAACCTTTGACTTCGCCCGTGCGCGGTACATCAATGACGGTCAAAGTCTTTGTGCGCATACCACTTCACATGAGTTTGTTGTTTACGATAAAATCGCTGATCTACATAAAGGTCAAAAACGAGCGATTGATAAAGATCAAACTTCATTTCAACTCAGTTTATTCAAAGCCGAGAAAAAAGTATCGTACGAAGTCGTGCGTTTTGAAATTCGTTTGGCAAAGAAGCAAAAAATGAACAGCGTGCTCACAAAAATTGGTTATGAAAAAGACCCGATATTCAAAGATGTATTTAGTAGCGACCTGAGCATGAAAGTTGTGAGCCTGTATTGGGAGGGTGTTGTACAGACTAGAAATATCGGTCTATTTGCCACAGAAATGAGCAACAAGGAAAAATTGAGAAAAATTTACAAGCATTTTCCGAACATCAAACCTGCGCGTGCAATTTACCTTGTTGGCTTATTGAATCTTGCGCGAGAGCAGTACGGAATGGGAGAGTTACGTTCGATAGTAAGCGCAAAAAGTGGAGACAGAACGTGGTATCGAATAATGTCAGATTTTCGGAGTGTATCGGAGTTGATCGCACTACAAGATATTCGAGGCTGGGTGGGGCAAGTTAATTCTGCATTCACAAAATACAGACCACTTCGCCTGCAATTGCTAAGTAAAGAAAAGTAAAGTATAATTTTGACTATGGTAAATACATTCAAAGGCGTGGCTTACGAGATTTTGAAAGAGGTGGGTAAGCCCCTTCACGCAGATGAGATTACGAAAATCGCTCTCGAGCGAGGGTGGTTAAACACAGCAGGAAAAACACCAGCGGCAACGATGAACGCTCAGCTTGTCGTTGATGTAAATAAAAATGGTGAAAAGTCTCTTTTTGTGAAGACTGGACCGAGTACATTTGCTCTCAATTCAGAAGTTCGATTAGCAAAGAAAACTAGCCTTACAGAAGAGCAGGAAGAAAAGGAGTATGCGGTTTCCAGTACCTTAATGTCGGTTCAAAAGGGAAACATCGTTGAGGCGCGTGTATCAGAATTAGTGTTATTATATGGAGCGAACTTGTCATGTTATCGGCCACTGACTGATGACGAAGGAATTGATCTGATTGTAAAAGAAAAAGGGAGTCTCAAATCCATTTACATTCAGATTAAAAGCAACTTTAGTGATGATTTTGGAAAACCGTTTGTGGCAACAGTTCGGAACAAGAGTGTAGTCGATAATTATGCTATGGCGTATGTGTTCTGTTTATTTGATACTGGAAAAGCTGATGTTCACGATTATATTTGGTTTGTGCCCGCCCCTGATTTTATTCGCATGGCAGGTAAAGACAAGAATGATTTACTTGGTTTTGTGTCTGGCAAACAGAAGAAGAGTAGCAACAAGTGGGATGCTTTTATGATTGATAAAAGAGATTTAGCGAATAGAGTTATGGAGCAATTAAAACGCATATGACAACAAAAGATTTTTACACCGCACAAGAACTCGCCGAAAAGTTGGAGGTAAATATCATGACGATTTACCGATACATAAAGGCTGGAAGGCTTAGTGCTTACAAGATAGGGAAGGAGTTCCGAATAGCAAAAAAAGACTTTGATACATTTTTGAAAAAAGCAAGCACAAAGTGAACGTATGACAACAACACAACAAATTCTCAATAAAATTTTCAAAAACCCCGAGCAGGACCTTTTGATGTTTGATGACTTGTCCAAGATAGACATCTACGAAAAAGATGAAGGAAAGTTCTACATCAAGGCTATTTCAAAAATGGATGAAGAGAAAAAAGTTTATGATGCTAAAACTGGAAAAGGCGCTCCTGAAGAAATTGTTCGACAGCTGTATCTTGTAAAACTCACAAAGCATTACAAGTACCCCAAAGACCTTATTGAGCTTGAAAAGCACGTCAACTTTGGACGTGAAATAAAGCGTGCAGACATTGTTGTGTACCGACCAGATGGCATTACACCTAAAATCATCATTGAAGTAAAAGCTCCTAATCAAGAGAATGATGTACAGCAATTGAAGTCATATCTAAATGCTGAAGGCGCGCCTGTGGGTGTTGCGGTAAACGGCAAAACTCGCCTCATTCTTTATCGTCCATACCCGAAAGATTTTGATGACACATTGGATGACATTCCAGCTTCAGATGAAGAGGTTGAAGACGTGCTTGCAAAACGAAAGACCCTGAACGACTTGAGAGAAGATGACCTCAAGGAAACTATCAAAACTCTTGAAGAGCTTGTGCTTGCAAACTCAGGACACGATAGCTTTGAAGAAATCTTCAAGATCATATACGCCAAGCTTTTTGATGAAAAAGAAGCATTAAGCCGTCCAAATCAAGAGCTTCACTTCAGAAAAAGTCCGACAGGAAAACCCGAAGAAACAAAACGCATCATTGACGAACTTTTTGAAGAAGCAAAAGCAGAATGGTCTGATGTGTTTGAGCGTACTGATAGGATAAAGCTCAGTCCTGAGCATCTTTCTGTGTGTGTCGGGGAACTTCAAGATGTTCGATTGTTCGGGGCAAACCTGCGCATTATTGATGAAGCATTTGAGTATCTCTTGCCAGATGTTGCTAAAGGCAAGAAAGGTCAATACTTTACACCGCGCGTTGTCATCGATATGTGTGTTCAGATGATGAACCCGCAAAAAAAAGAATACGTTATTGATACTGCTTGTGGGAGCGCTGGTTTTTTGGTGCATGCCATGCAGTATGTTTGGAAAAATTTACCCACTCTTGAAGCACGGAAAGAATATGCAAGTAGATATTTGTGGGGTGTAGATTTTGACGAGAAATCAACAAAAATTAGCCGCGCAATTATGTTGATTGCGGGAGATGGCAAGAGTCATATTTTCAAGTCATCTTCATTAGATACCCGAGAGTGGCCTGAGCGTTTCAAAAGTGAATTACAAGATTTGAATCTTGTACAGGAGTTTGATGACTATGAGCAAAATCGAGAGAATCGAGCTACATTACAACACCTCGAATTTGATGTGCTTCTCGCTAATCCGCCATTCGCAGGCGAAATTAAAGAGAAGCATCTCTTGACTCAGTATGTTCTTGGTAAAAACAATAAAGGCAAGCTTCAAAATAAGGTAGAGCGACACTTGCTCTTCATTGAACGCAACCTTGAGTTTGTAAAAGCAGGTGGTCGTTTAGCGGTTGTGTTGCCACAAGGCATCTTTAACAACACAAGCCAAGAGTATGTTCGCAAACACATAATGCGGAAAGCGCGCATTCTTGCGGTTGTAGGGCTGCATGGAAACTCTTTTAAGCCTCACACAGGAACAAAGACATCAATCATCTTCTTGCAGAAGTGGGCAGATGAGGAGCTTGATGCAAGCGGTAGTCCGAAGGTTGCTGACTATCCGATTTTCTTTGCTACTCAAAAGCAATCGTTCAAAAATAACAGTGGCGATTACATCTTTGAGAAAGACAAGGGCGGTCAAATTGTTAAAGACGACAACGGTAATCCTAAATATCTAAGTGACCTTGATGAAATCGCTGAAGCGTTTGTGGCTTGGGGCAAAGAGCAAGGTCTTAGCTTTCTGAAATAACTATGTCTTGGCAAACCATTGTAAAAGAAAATAAGCTCGCAGTAGCAGAAATACCTTTTGATGAGGTATTGAATATCAATCGGCTTGATGCTGAGTATTTTGACCCTTTTTACCTTGAGCAAGACAGTGTACTCAATGGTAAAAATCTTGTTCCAATCACGCAGTATATTGATATTTCAGACGGAAATCACTTGTCTATTACGGAACATTTTGTTGAAGAGGGAGGTGTTCCTTATTTTCGAGGACAAGACGTAAACAACATATTCCTCAACTCAGCGAGCCCGATGAGGATATCAGAAGAAATCTACAAAAAGGGTTGGATGAAGAGATCTCATTTTAAGGCTAATGATATTCTGCTTTCCATTGTAGGTACTATAGGCGGCTTATCCTTTGTCCCTGACGATATGGGTGAAGCATCAGGTAGTTGCAAAATAGCAATACTCAGACCAAAAGACACATCCTTTTCAAAGATTGTCATGGTCTTTCTGCTTGGAAAGTATGGTCAGTATCAACTAAAGAGAATGACCCGTGGTGCAGTGCAAATGGGTATCATTCTTGAAGATATACCTAAAATTAAAATCCCTAATTTTTCAGAAACAATTGCTTCAGAAGTAAGTCACTTGATTTCAAATGTATTTGAAAGCGAGACTCTGTCACGAAAACGTTACGAGGAAGCAGAGCAGATGCTTCTTAAAGAAATTAACCTTGAAGGCTACAAAGGAACTGAAGAAGCTGTATCGGTTCGAAACTTCAGTGAAGCATTGTCTCATAATCGTTTTGATGCAGAGTATTGGCAGCCTGACTATGATGTCATTCTTGATACGCTCTCATCATATAAAAAAGGTGTCAGCACTATAGGTGATGAGTTCAAACAACTCAAAAACAATTTCAAGAAGGACAAGGAAAAAGAATACAGCTATATTGAGATTGGCGATGTTAATGTATCGACGGGTGAAGTGGATAGAAACATAATCATCGGTGCTGAGTTGCCTGCAAACGCCAAAATCAAGCTTGGTAAGCGACAACTCATCACTTCAAAGGTCAGGCCAAATAGAGGTGCAACAGCTATACTTGATGATCACGAGGGTTATATCGGAAGTGGTGCATTTACCGTATTGACCGAGCAAGAAAACATCAATCTTGAAACGCTAATGGTGTTCCTGAAAATGCGACCTATCCGAGAGTTGCTTCTACGATACAACACGGGAACTTCATATCCCGTTATCACTGATGCTGATGTACTGAAGTTGCCAATACCTTTGATTGATAAAGTGGTTCAGAAGAAAATCAGCGAACTTGTAAGTGAGTCCGCTAAAGAGCGACAGGAAGCAAAGGCTTTACTCGAAAAGGCAAAGCGAGCTGTAGAAATCTTTGTTGAAAAGGATGAACAAAGCGCATTAAAATATCTTCAAGCATGAAAGCAGTCATCCTAGCTCGAGTATCAACGGAAGAACAACGAGAAGCTGGAAACTCTTTGCCTGCACAGATTGCCCGTATCGAAAATTATTGCGATAAGAAAAACTTCATTGTAGTTGAGACTTTTAGTTTTGATGAAAGTGCATATAAAACAAAGCGAGACGAGTTTGATCGTATTCTTGAATATCTCAAAAATACCAATGAAAAAATTGCGGTCTGTTTCGATAAAGTAGATCGTCTGTCACGCAATCAATTTGATAAACGTGTTTCGTTGCTTTATGAAAAAGCGGTTGCAGGAGACATTGAATTGCATTTTATTTCAGATGGTCAGGTTATCAATGATCAAATGTCTGCTGTTGAGAAGTTTCAGTTTGGAATGAGTCTCGGTTTAGCAAAGTATTATTCAGACGCTATTTCTGACAATGTAAAACGTGCATATGAGCAAAAACGTCGAAAAGGTGAATGGATAGGCAAAGCTCCCATTGGCTATAAAAATGCTGTTGATCTAAAAGGAAATAAAACAATTGAAATTGATGTCATAGTCGCGCACTTACTTGCAAAAGTATTTGAGTTATATAGCACAGGTAATTATTCGTATGAGTCGATTATTGATGAGCTCACAAAGCAAGGATTAAAAACTCAAGGAGGTAAGCGAATGACCAAGAGTGTAATTGAGAAGATTATAAAGAATCCGTTTTATTGTGGCATCGCTAGTTCACCGACTCACGGACAGTATCCGCACAAGTATGAACAGTTGATTACAAAGGAGCTGTTTGATCGCTGTCAGGAGATCCGTTTGAAGAAGCGAAAATTTCCAAATAAAGAGAAATCGGAGAAGTATGTATTTAAGGGATTGTTGCGCTGTCAAAATTGCGGCTGTGCCATAACGCCAGAAAAGAAAACGAAACCAAGTGGTAAAACCTACACCTATTATTCTTGCACGAATGCGAAGAAGATATGCAAACGTGTGTATGTTTCCGAAACCGAGCTTCTAAGGCCCGTAGAAGCGATTTTAGAGCGTTTTGAGCGTATTCCTGTAGCCACGCAAGATAAGATTGTTGAATCGCTCCGTAAGTCTTCTGAGGCAGAGGTTGAATTTCATAAGGCTCAAGTGCTACGCATCCGACAAGATCAAGATATGTACACACAGCGGAAAGATGCCTTGCTCGATCTTTTGCTTGATAAGAGTATTACCAAGGAACAGTATGACAAAAAATTGCAGGAATACAGCGACAAGCTGCAATTGCTCAACATTGAATACGAAGAACATACAAAAGCGGACTGTGATTACCAAACCACAATAGCCACAGTGTTTTCTTTAGCTCGACGTGCAAAACAAATCTTTTATAGTTCTGAAATCAATGAGCAACGTGCGTTTATTCGATACTTACTTCAGAACCCGACTGTAAATGAAAAGAAGCTACATTTTACAGTAGCTTCTCCATACAATTCTCTCCTCGAACTATCTGATAGTCCTTTTGTGCGGGAGCGACGAGACTCGAACTCGCGACCTCTGCCGTGACAGGGCAGCGCTCTAACCAGCTGAGCTACGCCCCCGTATTGATTGCAATATACGATGAATTGCTCACGCAGTATATAAGAAAAAGAAAAATCTGTCCAGAGGGGCCTTGTTTCGGCGGTTTTGAGCCGTCAAAATTTTTCTCCCCAGACGGCGCAAGTTTGCCATAGACGATTGCTCCTCGCGCTTTTTATAATACAAGAGAATAAAGACGTCCCCGATACTTTATCTGGGATGTTTTTATTTAAACGGAACTCGGCGTATGTGTGTATTTTCGGGAATAGCACAAGTAAGGCTGACGACCGTTTCTCGAAAGGCCAGGAGCGTGCGTTGGGGTGCTTGAGGTGATGTGTCCACTATCCTTTAATTTCCTATAAACGCTCCTGTGTTCCTTTCACCTGTTTGTCTCGCGAGGGCAGATTCTTTAATTTATCACAGTCTATTTATTATATGTATAACTTAAATCGTTCAATGTTAATTGGTCGTTTAACAAGTGACCCGCAATTAAAAGAAACCAAAGCTGGCAAACCAATGGCACTGCTGGGAGTTGCGACAAACTTTAGTTGGAAAAAAGCTGATGGAGAATGGGGCAGTGGTGTTGATTATCATCGGGTCGTTGTCTTCGGAAAACTTGCGCAGCAGGTTGGTGAATATATGCAAAAGGGTAGTCGCGTGTTTGTGGAAGGCGTGCTGAAGACGCGTTCATGGACAGATGCTGGTGGGCAAAAACAATGGATGACAGAAATTCAAGCATCTTCGGTTGTCTTTATGGATATGGCAAAAAAAGCTGACGGCGGCGCTGTTGAAGAGGTAAGTGATGTGAACGGCGGGGAAGAATTGCCAGTTGATGTGCAAGAGGTTGATTTGTGGTAGCGCTGCGATAACAGAATTGTGGGTAGCAGGGGTTGTGTGGTGTATACGCAACCCCGTTACAGCAATGTGGCAGAATTACAGCGAGCTAGGGTGGCAAGCTTCTGCTGCATTGCTGTGAGGCCGTTTTGTTTGCTATACTGTTTCTATTATGACAAAACAAAATACACAGTCTCAATCACCAAACCACGATCACAAAGTCATTCACGGACGGAGTCGTTTTTTCTTTATGTCACTCGCGGTTATTGCAACAATTGCCGTGATTGCCATTGCAGCGTTCCAGCTATTGATTTTTGTTGCCTATAAAGATGATGCGGGGAATGCGTCGACAGTATTTGCGAATGCGTTGCAAAAAACAGCAACTCCTGAAAAAACAACAGAAAAAAGTGACGCTGGTTTTGTGCAAGCTGAAACAATTCAAGCAGTGTTTTTGACAAACGGCCAAGTCTATTTCGGTCGGATTACAACGCTCGACAAAGACCTGCTTATTTTGGAAGATGTCTTTTATCCAAAAGCCCAAACAACAGATGCTGATAAAACAACAGAAAATGCGTCTGCGGATATTGTGACAGAAGCCGGTGGTGTGGTATTGCGAAAATTAGGGACAAGTGAATTTCATCAACCGCAAGATACGCTCTATATTGAGCCGTCCAATATGTTGTATTGGGAGAATTTAGATACAGATAGTCGAGTCACAAAGGGGATTGTTGAGTATGAAAAAAAGCAAACAAATACAGTGAAAGTGACACCGACAGTAAACGCGAGTGATACAGTTGAAAAGGGCTCTTTAGTGGCTCCGGAGGTTGATGCAAGTGCTCAATAAATAACTTGATTCAATCAAGAGATATTGCTATAGTATAGTACTATTTTACTATTGAGTTCGAGTCGCATGTCAAAAAGTGTTCAACCGCAGTGGAATGAAAAAGTTACTGCCTATTTCTTAAAAAACTATCGTTTAACCGCTCTCGCGTTGTTTTTTCTTGTTGGAGTTGGTATCGCGAGTACATTATTAATGCGGACAACTGGATTTCCCAGTCCTGATGTCAATGTCATTATCGTCCAAACAACGTACCTCGGAGCATCGTCTGAAACAGTGGCAAATGATGTGACTGAGCCGATTGAAGGCGCGATTAAAAATGTTGAAGGCGTTGATACATTCGCATCCCAAAGTCGTAATTCAATCTCGCTGATCAATGTTTCATTGAAAGACGGAGTTGATCCAAATGACGTGCGGACAAAAATTGACTCAGGAATCCGCTCTGTTGATCTTCCGGAAGATGCTGATACTCCAGTTGTGAGTCTCCCGTCTATCGGTGGCCCAGACATTATCTTGTCTGTTGTGAATGCGGATCCGTCAATTATGTATGAGGTTTCAAAGGATATTGAGTCACGGATCGGTGATTTACCAGCGACCAGTTCAGTAAAGCCGTTGGTTGCGCTTGAGCCAGTTGTGCAAGTGACATTAGATACAAAAAAGATTGAAGACAAAAACCTGACGATTCAAGCAGTACAAGATGCATTGCAAACAGTGAATGAGTCTCTGCCAGCTGCGAGTAACGTTGTTGTGAGTGATGCAAATCGTTCGATTTTGACAATGAGTGGAGAAGTGTCAGTCGATGATGTGAAGAGCATGTCAATTCGTGCAGAGCAGAAATCAGTCACACAAACACCAGTAGGCCCAGTGACCACAACATTGCCAGCGGTGAAGCTTTCGGATGTTGCTGACGTTATGCAGAATTACCGTTTTGAAAATAACGAACAACCGCTCATTGGGTATACAGAAGGCGAGACTCCAGTTGATACATCCGCTGTGACATTGTTTATTGACGCAGCAGAAGGAACGCAGTTATCTGATTATGCGACTGCCGTGAATGAACAGCTTGGTGAAATCAAAAACACAACCCTCGTGAAATTAGACGAAGCGGCTCCAAAAACAGCTGGAACTCTATTGCTTGAGCATTTTACAGCGAACGAATCAAACGATCGTCAAGTGAAAGAAGTGGTCAGTGGTTTGATTGGCGGTCCGCTTGATATTGAAGGGCCAGTCAAGCATGTTGGTTGGTTGCTCGGCGGTATTCAATTGGTATTTTTGGTGATGCTCGCGTTTGTGTCTTGGCGTGCTGCGGTGATTGGAGCGTTGTCCATTCCGCTGAGTCTCGTGTTTTCAAACATCTATTTGTATGCGGTTGGTGAAGACTTGAATACACTCGTATTATTCTCTTTGGTTCTTGTGATCGGTTTGGTTGTTGATCCAACGTTGGTGATTTTAGAAAGTATTCAACGGAAGATTGATGCTGGAAAAGAAGGGAACGAAGCAGCTCTCGCAGCCGTGCGAGATATCGGCAGTGGGTTGTTCCTGGCGACAGTGACAAATATTATCGTATTTGCTCCATTTGGTCTTATTTCTGGATTTCTCGGCCAAATTTTCCAATACATCCCAATGACCATTATCCCAGCTGTCGTTGGTTCATACGTTGTGCCACTGGTGTTTTTGTCATGGTTTGGCGGGCATTTCTTGAAACGGAAAAAAGGTACAACAGCAGACGAAGAAGAGAATTTGTTTGTCCTCGGACGTTGGTTGATTATGCTGAATGAACGCATTTTAAAAAGTGCGGTGATTATTCGTGTGTTGATTATCGTTGTTGCACTCTCAATCCCAGTTGGTGTTGCTGGGTATTTTTTCAGTAGCGGTCAAATTTCTGTTGTTCAGTTTTCGACGAGCGATGACTCTGATTTTTTGACTTTAAATTATAGTCATTTTCCAGACGCAACAAAGGCGCAAAAAGCAGAGCGCGAACAAAAGTTATACGCTGCGATTCAGAAAGAAGAAGATGTATTGCATATTTTCCCACTTGGTGAAAACACCTATTACGTTCGTTTGGATGAGCCGAAAGATCGTGCGGAAAGTGGAAGAACTGCAACTGATATTCAAAACGCTGTTCGAAAAAATATTGCCGATAGTGGCATCGCAAAAGATTTCTACGACGTTCAAGTGAAAGTAGAAAGTATCGGTGGCCCGCAAGCATCCTATGAGGTGGCGCTAGCGATTGCGTCAAAAGATGCAACAACCAGACGTGATGCGGCAGTTGCTGTGAATAAGGCATTGCAGAATGTATGCTTGGAAAACGCAACGGTATCAATCAAGGCTGATTGTGCGGCGGACAACAAGATTGTTACAGCAGTGGATGATGGGTATACAAATAAAGAACAACAATCAGTGGAGGTTGTATTGAATCGTCAAAAGCTGCAAGAAAAACAACTCGTTGTCTCAGGCGCGCCGCTTGGATTGTTAGTGAATTCTGCAATTCGCAATGCGTACGCAGTCAATGACAATAAAAAAGTTGGCACACTCGACGACAACGGAACAAGTTTGCAAATCATTTTAGATACAAACGCAGACAATCCAGATAGTTTAGATGCGATTCGTGATATCGTTGTGTTGAAAACACCGGTTGAAACAGTTCGTGTGAAAGATGTTGCGGATGTGCGAGAGGTGAATAGTGAAGCGGCGATTCGTCGATCAAATGGAAAAACAATTGCGTTGGTGCAAGCTCGTTTGAAAGAAGGAAAGAATGATCAACAAACAGCTGCAATGGTGACATCTGCGGCGTTGGATTATTTCCAAAAAGACAACGGTGCGGCATTGAAAGAATTCGACTTAGAGGCGAGTGATATTGAGCAGTATTCTGAAGGGTCAACCGCTTCCGCGAACAAGTCATTTACGGATTTGTTCACCGCGTTGCTTCTTGCGATTGTGCTGTCATATATTGTTCTTGCGGTCTTCTTTAATTCATTTACACAACCACTGACAATTTTGTTCACCATCCCGCTGACATTTGTTGGTATGTTCCCGGGACTTGCGTGGTTTGCGGGCGGTCAGTTTGGATTCTTGGAAATTATCGGCATGATCATTTTGGTCGGTTTAGTGGAAAATGTTGCAATTTTCCTCATTGATGCAGCGCGTCAAAAAATTGATCAAGACGGTTGGGATGAAAAACGAGCCATTGCATATGCAGCTGGTATTCGTTTGCGCCCGGTACTTATGACAAAATTCACTGCAGTTGCATCATTGTTGCCGCTCGCAATTTTGAGTGACACCTATCGTTCACTGGCGGTTGTGATTATGACTGGCTTACTGACATCCGGCTTTACCTCGCTTATCACTACACCAATTCTGTATATCTTCTTCCGCTTTGTGTCACGTCATTTCTGGAATTTTGGCTTTCTTGGTAAAATTGCCATGATTCTGTTTTTCCCAATCACTGTACTGTATTGCGCGTATCGTGATCGACAAGATACGAAATAATTATCAATGAGCTCTCTCTCTGTGGTAAGTCAATCATCCATTACAACTAAAGTGGTTCTCATTGTATTGCTCTGTGCCGCTCTCTACGGCGCGTATTCATATATTCGTATGCGACAGCTCGTTGACGTGGGAGTCGGACTCGTGCGCTCTGCGACTGCATATGAACAGCATCCAAAAGGCCCTGCGCATCGTGTGTTAGTGCTCGGTGATAGTAGTGGATTTGGAGTTGGCGCAACAACGCCGCAAGAGAGTGTTGCTGGGCGGATTGGCTTGCGTAATCCAGATACGGATATCACAAACATTGCTGTCTCTGGCGCGCGGCTCAAAGATGTTCCAAAGCAGCTGACGAATGCACGGATTCAACACGATGTGAAATATGATCGTATATTTTTGCATATCGGTGGAAATGATATCGTGCACGGAACCTCGTTGTCTGCAATGCAAGTGCAATTACAAGGGGTGCTTGAAGATATTGCGCCGTTGTCAGATGACATTGTGTTGATTCATGGTGGAAATATTGGAACCGCTCCGTTTTTTCCGAAAATTGCACAACCGTATTTTACATGGAAATCAAAACAAGCTCGCAGGCTGTATTTGCAAGTCGTGGGAGACGATACGCGCTTTACAGTGCTGAATTTGCACCCTGAACGGGCGTTGGATCCGTATGCTCAAGAACCGCACATTTATTTTGCGGCTGATTCGTTTCACCCGTCATCAGAAGGGTATCGTGTGTGGTTTGAAGAAATTGATCGGATTGGTAAAGCGGGGTTCAAAAAATAATAGGTATATACTATGAAAAAAACAGCGATTATTATCGGAGGAGGGCCAGGCGGTTTGGCGGCAGCAATGCTGCTTGCCGGGCGAGGATATAGTGTTGATGTGTATGAAAAAGCAGATCGTGTTGGTGGTCGAAATGCGCTATTAACACTTGGGCCAAACGATGAGTGGAAGTTTGATACAGGTCCAACAATTTTGGCATTGCCACGTATTTATGAAGAATTGTTTTTGGAAGTTGGCTTGAAGATGGAGGATTATGTGACATTGATGCAGCTCGATACAACATTCAAATTGCAGTTTACTGATTTTGAAATTGACATGACGCTTGATCGCGCTCGTGTGCGAGAGCAGATTGAAAAATTATTCCCAGGCAGCGGTGCGCAATACGATCGCTTCTTGGCGGATGAAGAAAAGCGCTTTGCCAAAATTTTTCCGTTGTTACAAAAGCGCTATTTTGGTTTTCGTGACTTGCTGGATCGACGTGTCTTTTCTGCAATTCCGTCGATGGGGCTTGGGAAGTCGGTGATGGATCGGCTCGCAGAGTATTTTGATGATGAGCGCCTTCGATTATTATTTACCTTTCAATCGAAATATATCGGCATGTCTCCATGGGTTGCTCCAGCGCTGTTTTCTATTTTACCATACATGGAACATCACTTTGGTGTGTTTCATGTGAAAGGTGGATTAAATCAACTGTCTCATGGCCTTGCAAAAGCAGCGCAAGAGCTCGGCGCGCGGATTCATTTTAATACACCGGTTGCAGAAATTATTGTTGAAAATGGTGCAACGGTCGGAGTGCGTTTAGAAAATGGAGAAGAAAAACGAGCTGATGATATTGTGATTAACGCTGATGTGTCATATGCATTTTTGAATTTGTTTCCAAAAAATACATTGAAAAAATGGACTCCAGCAAAACTAGAAAAAGCAAAATACAGTTGCTCAACAATGGTGATGTACTTTGCTGTTGATACAACTTATCCGCTCGAGCACAACACAATCTCTTTTTCAAAAGACTATCGCACATTTGTTGAAAATATGGTCGCAGAAAAACCACAAGGTGATGATGTGAGTTTTTACGTTGTGAATACGGCAGCGACTGATGACTCAATGGCGCCAAAAGGCACGACCGCGTTGTATGTGCTTGTACCAGTGAGTAATCAACGAGCCGGAGCTGACTGGAGCGTTGAAGCCTCAAAAATACGAGAGTACGTGCTCAGTCAAATGGAAGAGCGGTTGAATATGCACGGGATTCGCGATCACATTTTGCATGAACGCATTATCACACCAGATGAGTGGAACCAAGACTTTAATGTGCATTTAGGTGCCGTCTTTAATCTTGGGCACCAACTCAATCAAATGATGATGTTCCGGCCACACAATAAATTCGAAGAACTCGAACATTGCTTTTTGGTTGGCGGCGGAACGCATCCTGGTTCTGGCTTGCCAACGATTTACGAGAGTGCGCGGATTTCTGCGAATGCGATTGATGAGCAATACGGCATCATGCGCGATGAGCCAAATTCACTGAACGATTTGTATTAACTCGTTTTCTGCGCGCCTTATTCAAGCGGCGTGAGCGGGTGAGTGCGTTGCATTTCTTCCACAAATGGACGCATGTCTTCAAGGAGTTTTGCGTTTGGGTTACAGCGAAGCACCATGCCGTCGAGATACATCATGCTTTTAATAATCGGAAACATGCCACGGTCAAATTGCATTCCTGAGCGAACTCCAAGCTTGATGGTTTGCATCATTTTTTGCGTGAGACTCACTTGCGAAACTGTGCTATTCGTAAAGTCTTTATAGAGTTCAATAAATTGATCACGGAATGTTTCAAATGCTTTTCCTGAAATGCGTGTTTGTGCCATTTGGTTAAGAAAGTGTGCGCATTCTTCGTAGTCATATCGTGACAGTGCAGAAAAAAAGAAAAATAACCCTGTACGAATCCGGTCGGAAACCGTACTAATCGCACCTGTGTCAATAAAGTAAATATGATCATCTTGGTAAATAATGTTGCCAGGATGAAGGTCGCCATGAAAGGTTCCTTGGGCGAACAAGTAAAAGCCGTGGAGATGAAAGAGTTGGAGTAGTTGATCGTATGACAGCGCGCCACGATCAAGGAGTTGATCAAAGGTTTCTCCGTGCAACCGTTCAGATACAAGCACTCGTTCATTGGAGTATTCAGGATAGACGTGCGGGAAGCGCAAGAGCGACAGATCGTATTTTGATGTGTTCTCTTCGTGAATTTTTTTCAGCAGTTGCTGCCCTTCATATTCGTGCTGCAGGTTTAATTCTTTGACCGTATATTGTTCAATGTGATCAAGAATCCCAATTGGATCAGCAACGCGCGCGAGTGTGGGGTAGAAGGTAATCGCAAAGCGCATCAGGCGTTTGACGGAGCGAACATCTTTTTCAAACTGCTCTGCAAAATCGTGTTTAATAAATTTAATCACAACATCCGAGCCATCTTTCAATGTCGCTGGATGCACTTGCCCGACTGATGCAGAGGCGAGCGGAGTGTAATCAATCGATGAAAATGCATTTGCAGCAGCAGGTGACAGAGCTGTGGTGATGGCGATTTTCGCATCTTCAGCGGGAATGATGGTTGTCGCGTCATACAGTTTTGACAGGGCATTGCAGCGTTCAACATCTAAAAAATCAATGCGGAGTGCGAAGGTTTGTCCGATTTTTACAGCAAGTAGACCTTGTTTTTCAATGTACCCAATATCAATCGGATCTTGTTTGAAGATGGTGTACATTAATTTTGAAAATTGTGCGATGTTCATACCAGGTAGTATATCACAGTAGTGTGAGTTAATTTTTCACAACCAAATTGTCATTCGGTTCTTTTTCGGGTATACTGATTGCATGAAAGATCAATCGAGTTTATTCGCGGATAATACAGTAGGCGGCGAGCCATTGCCGGAACAATTGCGTCCGCAAACGCTTGATGAATTTATTGGACACCTTTCGTTGATTGGACAAGGCACGCCTTTGCGAACCATGCTTGAAAAAGGCATTGTCTCGTCAATGATTTTTTGGGGACCTCCAGGCAGTGGAAAAACAACGCTCGCACACATTATTGCAAACACCATCGATGCTGATGTGGTGTCGCTGTCTGCAACGAGTGCGGGAAAAAAAGAGTTGCAAGAGATTGTCGCGCAGGCGCGGAATAATGCAGAGTTGTATCAAAAAAAGACAATTGTGTTTATCGATGAAATTCATCGCTGGAACAAGGCGCAGCAAGATGCGCTGCTTCCGGCTGTTGAAAAAGGCGTTGTGACACTGATTGGTGCAACGACGGAAAATCCATCGTTTAGCGTGAATAGTGCGCTGTTATCGCGTGTGCAAATTTTTGTATTGAAGCAGCACACAGATGAGGCAATGACTGAAATTATTGAGCGAGCCGCGAAGCATTTGCAGATTGCATTGCCGGAAGAAGTGCGCGACGTAGTGATTGCATTTTCCAATGGTGACGCGCGGACAGCGTTGAATATTGTACAACTGTTGCATGATACGGAAATCACACTGACAAAAGAAGCGGTGCTAGACGCGTTAGAAAAAACAGCGGTCTATGACAAAACAGGCGAGGAGCACTACAATCTGATTTCCGCGCTCCATAAATCAATGCGTGCCTCTGACCCGAGTGCGGCGTTGTATTGGGCAGGCCGGATGCTTCACAGTGGCGAAGATCCGCGGTATCTCACGCGCCGGATTATTCGCTTTGCCAGTGAAGATATTGGAAATGCAAAGCCAACAGCGCTGATGCTTGCAATTGCGGCGCATCAAGCAGTTGAACAAATCGGCATGCCAGAATGTACGCTCGCAATTTTACAATCAGTCGACTATTGTGCTCGTGCGCCAAAATCGCGTGCGATTGATGATGCGTGGAATCAGATTCAACAAGACATGCAAGATCATCCGAATGAACCAGTGCCAATGCATTTACGAAATGCGCCAACGAAACTGATGAAAGAGTTGGGATACGGCAAACGAGAGCAAGACAGTAATTTGCCAGCAAATCTTGTTGATCGCCAATATATATAAACTTAGAGCGCGACGTGTAAATCGTTATGCTGCGTCGGTGTCATTCCGTTATCAATGACATATGCAATCGCACCAGCTGCTTCAGCGGTGATGTCATTTAAGACAAGTTCTTCTTCTTTAGAAAAGCGTGATAACACAAAATCAGCGGCTGTGCCATGCATGCGTTGATCAGGTTGTTGAATGCCAATGCGAATCCGAGGAAAATCTGGAGTGCCGAGGTGATTGATAATCGACTGCACGCCATTGTGTCCAGCAGAAGATCCACCGGAGCGTAGTCGAATGGTGCCGAATGAAATATCTTTGTCATCGTAGACAACGATAATATGTTCTGGAGAAATTTTGTAATAATCAGCGCACGCTCGGACAGCTTCACCGCTGAGGTTCATGAATGTCATTGGCTTGAGATAGATGTATCCAGGTCCTGTGCTGATTTCAGCTTTGAATTTTTTTTCAAATCGAAAATCAGTCGCGAGTTCATCAAGTGTGAGAAAACCAATATTGTGACGTGTGCGTGTATATTCCGGACCCGGATTTCCGAGTCCAACGACCATTTTCAGTGTCTCTGTTTCCATAGATCGTATAGTACAGAATTTTTGAATCTTACGCTACTTCAATAATAATTTTTACACCACCGAAATCATACTGTTCTCGGAGCTCGCGTTCAATGACATCGATGATCGCTTGCGGGACATCTTTTGGATATTTTGCGCGGAACAAAAAGTGTGGAGGACGAGATTTTACTTGTGTGAGTGACTTGAGGCCAGCGTTACGTTTTTTGTATTTACGCATACTGGTTTGTTTCGGGTGATACATGCGATCAGCCACCGCAAAAACGCTCAGTAATTCTTCGTCAGTCAGTTCGCGTTCGTAATTTTCCGCAACTTGCGCAACAACATTCAGGAGTTCTCGAACACGCAATCCTTCTGCGGCAGAAGTGAAGACCATTGGTGCTCGTCGCAGAGACGGAAGGTTCGCGTCGAGGTATTTTGTAAATTCAGTAATCGTGTTTGAATCTTTTTCTTCGATTAAATCCCATTTGTTCATCACAACGACAAGGCTTTTGCCGTGACGCATTGCAAGGTCGGCAATTTTTTTATCTTGCAGCGATAGTTTCTTTTGCGCTTCGAGGACGAGCACAACAACATCAGCGCGATCCATTGCGTGAATGGAGTGTCCAACACTTTTCCGTTCAATCATACCGAGGCGTTTGTCGTCCCAACCGCTACTGACATTTTTGCGTTTTCGAATACCAGCAGTATCAATCAACATGTAATCACGACCGTTGTATGAATACGGAATGTCGTTGGTGTCACGCGTTGTGTGTTCCTTGTCTGCGACGATCACGCGGTCTTCACCGAGGATACTATTGAGCAGTGATGATTTTCCGACATTTGGTCGTCCAACAATCGCAACACGAATGCGGTCTGAATCTTCATGGGGAACGTTATCAACTTTCACAATATCAAAAATTGCATCAAGAAGTTCACCAGTTCCGCGACCATTTTTACTACTCACCAAGAATGGCTCACCAAGTCCGAATTTGTAGACGCTGCCGTCAAATTCAACACCGAGAGCTTTATCAACTTTGTTCATTACCAAGATAACGCGCGTGCCAACTTTTTTGAGTTGTTTTGCGATCCGCTCATCAGAGGGGAGGACGCCGGTTTTTCCATCAATCACAAACATTACAAGGTCGGCTTCTTCGGCAGCACGCAAGGCTGCGGCGATAACGCGGTCTTCTAGTTGTTCGTCGTCTTCAACATCGAGTCCGCCAGTGTCTTGTAATTCAAATTCCATACCGCGCCACAACACCATGCTGGTATTCACATCGCGGGTTGTGCCGGCCCAAGAAGAGGTGATCGCGCGATCATCTTCTGTGAGTTTGTTAAATAATGTGGATTTACCAACATTCATGCGACCAATAATGGCCACTTTCGGGTACATGCGTTTTTTTGCCATATAAATAGGGAGATTTCGTCAATTATCGGGTTGTCGGGATGATCTTCACACTACTATCACTTGCTGTATTTGTCGAGCTTGTGTTGGTGTTTTTGGTCGTATTTGTAGGGGTTGTTGTATTTGTTGCAGGCGCTGGGGTTGTGGTTGCTGCGGCATCAGCCCCGAGAATCACAATAAAGTCCGTATTATTAGGCAATTCTGTTGTTTCAACCATATCAACTGGGCTGTCACTGGTAATAGTATTTTTACCGGTTGTTGTGCTGAGTGTGCCGGACACAGCGGTGACGCCAAATTGTGCTTCAAGCGCCGCTTTGGTTGCCGGTTTCGTGTTGCCGGTGAGGTCAAAGATTGTTGTGGTGGCGTTTGTTTTTGTTGCAGCGTTCATGAAAGAGGTGACCGGGATGCCAGCTAGTTGTGTTTTCTTCGCGAGCTTGGAGGCGAGTCCTTCTGTGGTTGTGCCGTTTTGAATTACAGTCACAGCCTTTTCATTTTCAATTGCTTGTTTTGCGTCAGCTGTTTCAGTAGAAACCTGATCAAAGACATGGAGGGCAACGGCTTGAATTTCACTATAGTCAGTTGGACCGGCTGTTGGTTCGAGTAAATAGGCTTCTGCGCCAGCAATGCGTTTCACGAGCCCATCTTCACCTTGGTCAATGACAACGTTTTTGATTTTTGAACGATCTACATCTTTGACGAGTGTTGCGAGTCGAAGCATTTCCCAGACTTCCATGTCTGTTGAAATGTGGTCGCCGAGATCATTCAACAAGCCGTTCGCCCGAACTGGATTAAATAATGTCGATGCAGAAAATGATTTGTCTTTAATCGCTTGCAGCACAAGTTGTTGTCTGGCTGCGCGTTTGAAATCAGAGCCTTCGTTGCTTTCAGAGCCTGGCGCCATTTTTCGAATACGGGCATATTGCAACGCTTTCTCGCCATCCATATGTTGTGTTCCGGCAGAAAATGTAATTGCACAATAGACGCCGTCTGCAAGAGTTGCTTTGTCGGCTTTTGGGCATGGAGTACTGAGTTCGTTCGCACCGTAGTAACCAGTGAATCCATTTGGGACGGCAATGTCAACGCCGTCGAGTGTGTCAACAATATTGCGGAAGCCACTGAAATCAACAACCGCATAATAATCAACATCAATGCCAAAAATAGTTTTCATCGCGTCGCGCGCAAAATCGATTCCGCCTTTATACATGATTTGATTGACACGCGGATATTCCGTTGGTTTTGTTTTGCCTTCTGGTGTATACGGTACAACCAAATCACGCGGTAGTGACAAGAGCGCAACTTCACCAGTTGATGGTTTTATCGATGCGACCATGACTGTGTCGACAAGCTCACCGCCATCATGTCCTTCGCCGCCTTTACCCATCAGCAAGACATTGACGCGGTCTTCAGCTTCACCCTTGATCGGTGTGTTATTGCTTGCGACATGACCAATCTGCTGCAAAAAATTTAATTGACCATCTTTGTCAGTGATATCATTTTTCGCAAATTGATACACATAGAGGAGGACAGCAACGACAAGTAGTGCGATGGTTCCGACAAACCCAAGCAGGAGCATTTTCCAATGCAATTTCGCCCACGTGACTCCACGACTCATTCCATTCGCAATCTGCTCGCGGTATGACGGACGTGTGTCTTGTAATAGATTTGTTGCGACTGGTTCAGTTGTATTGTTTGCCGGTGTTGCTGTAATCCCAGGTTCTTCCGATACTTTTTTTGGTGATACAGTTCGTTTTTGTGATGGTGAACGGACAATGCCATCAATGTTGCTGCGTGGGGTTTTTTCAGTCATGTATTTGTTTCATTAACTCTTTAGTAGTATACGGGTAGATATTGCGCTGTCAATCAGAATCAAGTACACTAACACGGATTAGAATAGAAATAGATATATGAATAAAGAATCGTTTTTGAGTTTCGTCGCGGAAGTCGCAATGATCGTTGGAATCGCTCTCGTGATCGTTGTGCCGCTTCGTTATTTTGTGTTTCAAACGTTTTATGTGAAAGGTGCTTCAATGGAGCCGAATTTCCATAATTACGAATATTTAATTATTGATAAAGTTTCTTACGCGCGACACGATCCCCATCGAGGTGATATTGTCGTGATCCATAATCCACAAAATGCGTCCGAGTCATTCATTAAGCGGGTGATTGGATTGCCAGGCGAGACTATTTCATTTCAAGGCGGCAAGGTGTATGTGAACGGTACTGAGCTTGACGAATCGGCCTATTTAGCTAAAGATGTACAAACAATGATGCGTGGCGATGGAGTGATTGAAGTTCCAGAAAACAGCTACGTTGTCCTCGGTGACAATCGCGCAGAAAGTTTGGATTCTCGTTATTTTGGCCCAGTTGACCGAACAGAAATTATTGGTCGAACCTGGCTTCGAACGTGGCCACTGAAACGATTTACCCACTTTACTAATCAGAACTACAATATATAAGAACTATGGCAACAAAAAAAGTTCCAGCAAAAAAACCAGCAGCAAAAAAACCGGCGCCAAAAGTGACAAAACTTGCAGCAACCGGCGAGAAGCCAAAAGCAGCAAAACCAAAAGGCAGTAAAAAGAAATTGCAATTGCTTCGTGGCATGCGCGATATTTTGCCACAAGAACAAATGTATTGGGATTATGTTCGTGGCGCGCTTGACCAAGTGTCTCGTGCGTATGGCTACAGTCGGATTGATGTCCCTGTGGTTGAAGAGTTGCAATTGTTCAAACGCACAATTGGTGAAGGAACAGATGTTGTTGATAAAGAAATGTACGAATTTGAAACCAAAGGGGAAGACCAAGTTGCATTGCGTCCTGAATTTACCGCTGGTGTTGCGCGTGCATTTATTGAGCATGGAATGATGAATCAACCACAGCCAGTGAAGCTCTGGACTGACGGCGCATTGTTTCGATATGATCGCCCACAAGCTGGTCGATATCGTCAGTTCCACCAAGGCAACTGGGAAATCATCGGCAGCCCACAAGCAGCCCTTGATGCAGAATTGATTGCAATGGGATACAACTTTTTGTCTGACGTTGGACTTCCTGTCACAGTATTGATTAACTCACTCGGAACTCCTGATACACGCAAGCAATACGTTAACGCGTTGAAAGATTACTTGAAACCACATCGCAAACAACTCGACGAAACTAGTCAAGAACGATTTAACAAAAACCCACTCCGTATTTTGGATTCAAAAGATGAACGCACACAAGAAATTCTTGAAGGCGCACCACAAATTGTTGATTTCCTTGATGACGAATCTCGCGAACATTTCATGAGTGTATTGGAATACTTGGATGAAAGTGGTATTCCGTATCGTTTAGAATCTCGTTTGGTGCGTGGATTAGATTATTATTCACACACAGCATTTGAATTTGTCCTCACTCCGCCAGAAGTCGTGGCAGGTGAGGCGACAGAAGACGCTGCTGCAGATACAGTTGACGCAGAAACTGGTGAGGCAAAAGTTGCAGAAAGTAGTGTTGCCGGCATGGCACTTGGTGGTGGTGGACGATACAACTACCTCGTTGAACAACTTGGTGGTCCAGCTGGAACACCGGCTGTCGGAATGGCAATTGGCTTAGAGCGTGTGATTTTGGCGATTCGCGAATTGAAAGTAGAAATTGCTCCAGAGCCAACGGCTGATGTTTTCCTCGCACAAATCGGAGAAACAGCTCGCAAGCGTGCATTGAAATTGTTTGAAGAATTGCGAAAAGCTGGAATTGCTGTGATGAGCAACATTAGTAAAAATCGTTTATCTGATCAGTTGTCACTTGCAAGTAAAGCGTCTGCAAAATACACCTTGATCTTAGGTCAAAAAGAAATGATTGATAACACAATCATCATTCGAGATATGGCAGCTGGTTCCCAAGAAACCATCGATCAAGAAAAGCTTGTTGCAACATTGCAAAAAGCGTTGAAAAAATAAATAGTGATTGTATTGCAATAGTATGGAGGATTCTATCTTTACAAAAATCATCAATCGAGAGGCAAGTGCTGACATTGTCTTTGAAGACGATGAAATGATTGCGATTCATGATATTCGTCCGAAAGCGCCAGTGCATATTCTCTTGATCTCAAAAAAACCGGTTGAAAGTCTCGCGGCCTTCACGGACGCAGACGAAGGTTTGCTCGGGAGAATGATGTTGCGGGTTGCGAAAATCGCACGAGAGCAGGGAATAGAGCAGTCAGGGTATAAATTAATTACAAATATCGGAAGCGATGGTGGTCAAATTATTCATCATTTTCATATCCATTTGCTTGGCGGCAAGCGCGTGGAAGCTCTTGTCTGAGTAAATAGACATGAGTATTGCATAGAAAACCGTAGAATAGACGGTTTTTTGTGTTTTTATAAGAAAAGGCTAATATTATTGCTTTTTTTGATATATGCACTGTTCTAGATAGGCTGCTATTGACATTTTCTCATATTTATGGTACTTTGCTCAGTCGCTGACATGCCGAATACCCTTCGGAGATCGCGACGTTCATTGACATTTTTGACTACAGAAAACACTCTTTGCGCTGCGGTTTTCAGCTTCTCGCATTGTGTATTTCAAGCTAACTCTTTTTGTAGCCTTCCGGAAGTATATTGCTCAAAAACCCCGCTCACTATTGTTCGCGGACAGCGAAACGCTGTTTATTGGTTTTGAGTCAATACACTCCCCCCGGCTATGAATAGCGATATTATAGATTTTGAAATATAGAATGCGGGAAGCCGATAGATGATTGTCTCCGGACACATCAAACGGCAGTCGCAAAATTAGAAAAAAAACCGGAGTGAAAAAGAAATAGTCACTGAGGATATGTCTCTTGCATGGTGTTCGGCTATAAATGCCCCATAACCAACGCAACGACTATCATCAATGGCTAGAGTATTTCTCACTTCATTAGATTTCACCCCCGGACAAACAAAAAACGTCCGGGTTCGCAACATCCAGGAGCCTACCATGGCTAAGTCTCTGCTCGCTCTCTCCTTCGTTGTCACCACCTCCTTTGTCTCGGCTTCGGCCGACGCGGCGTGCGCCTACGAGCCGGGCGGCGACCCGGCGATGCACACCATCGAGCTGGCGGCCATCCCGGCTGACCAGCTGGTCTTGGTGACGGTGCCGGCCGGCACCCGGGTCCAGACGGACTCGGGGAGCCACCCTGGCGTCCGCAAGGACGTCGGCTGTCTCAAGTACGACCACCAGGCCTGGGTTGACCGCCGCGAGGTGGTCGGCGACACCGCCTACGAGGTGTTCCTTAAGGGGTGTCTCAACGACACCTTCGTCGTTGGCGGCGTCGCTGTGCCGCAGGTCCAGCCCGCGCCTGTCCGCACGGACGACGACTGGGTGGCCTGCCTCAAGGCCTCTCGCTTCGCGGTCGAGGACATGAGCCACGGCTCGCAGTGCGCCGCCAGCTTCCGCTGCGAGGTCGACGAGGACGGCAACGTCCACGTCGGCCAGGTCCTCTATGAGGACTGCGCTTGCGCGCCTAAGGCCCACCAGCTCCGGTCTGAGACCGAGCTGGATGGGCACTTGGCTGATCGAGTGCGGGATACGCCGCTCTCGAAGCTCCTTGGAGTTTCGAGTGGCACCGCCCCCATTGTGCCTGGCACGCCGCCCGCCAACGCCATCTCAGCCACGGAAATCCGACTGGGCGTCACGTCCTACTTGACCGATGTCGACGCGACCGGCCTCGCCTGGAAGCTGGATGAAACCTGGTGGCTGGATAACGGTTACTTGGACTTGTACAAGCCTAACCAGTGCACTGCTGGGCCGCGGTTCGGAGTCGAAGGCGGCGCAGGCGCGGTGCTTGTCGGCGCTGCTGACCATGCGGTCTTCGGCGCCTTCGGCGCCCTGACCGTCACCGCCGGCTCTGGCCGCGCTCGACTCGGTGGCTACATCGGCGCCGACCCCTCGACCGCGATGGTCGCTGGCATGCCGCTTTTCGGCGGTGCTGGCCGACTGTGGCAGTCGTCGCAGGGTCGTGTCGAGCTCTGGCTCGGCGGCGACGTGGTCATGCCGATGGGTCCGTCTTGGGCGGTGCTCGGAGGGCAGGGCAACCTGTCTCTCGACGCCCGCCTGGGAGCGAGCCAGCGCACGCGCCTCGGAGTAGAGCTTGGCGTTGGGGGCGTCGGCGCTGTTGCGGGCGACTGCGAAAGTGGTTCGCTGCTCAGCGGCAACGTCCACATCGGCTTCTGAGACGGCGATAGGTTTTGAGGGTTTTCCTTCTGGTCAAAAATACACCCTCTTTCGGAAGAATCCTGGCCGCACATGGCGCCATTCTTTCGAAAAACAGGACGATCAACGCAACTCGCTGCGATCGTTCTGTACTTCTTTATGCGCAGTAACGCTGAATATGCAGCCTTACTGAATGGAAAGAAGTTGAGTTCTAGTCAAAATAAGGTAATTATCAAGGTATTTTCAATAAAATGCCTAATATAAGAGAAAAAAGTGACTATCCACACAGGAGAGCAGGACAGCTATTGACATTTTTGTATTTTTATGGTATTTTACTAAGTCGCTGAGATCGGGATTTCTCCTTGAACTCACGACGAACATTGACAATTGACGACTACATAAGCAGATAGCTGTTTGCTGATTGCCACTGGCTTCTCGTATTGTGTATTTCAAAATATATAGAAACAACCTTTGAAATATAGAATGCGGGAAGCCGATAGATACTTGTCTTTCGAGACAGATCAAACGGCAGTCGCAAATTAAAAAAAACCGGAGTGAAAAGAAATAGTTGCTGAGAATAGGTCGCTTGCACGGTGTTCGGCTATAAATGCCCCATAACCAATGCAACGACTATTGTCAGTAACTAGAGTACTTCTCGCTTCATTCAGACTTAACCCCCGGACAAACAAAAAACGTCCGGGTTCGCAACATTACGGAGGCCACCATGGCCCGTTTCTCCCTCGTCTCCGCCCTCGTTCTCGCCACCCTCTCCACCGGCTGCTCGTGGCCGGCGCCTGACTGCGCCGACGGCTGCAACGACACGGTCGACACGACCGACACCACCCCGGCCTGCGTGCCGGAAGTGGAGATCTGCGACGGCATCGACAACAACTGCGACGGCCAGACCGACGAGAACAACGCGTGCGACAACGGCGGCAATCCGCTGCCGGCGAACCGCTGGTACCGCGATCTCGACAGCGACGGCTACGGCGACATCGACGCCTGGGCCGACGCGGTCAATGCGCCTCCCGGCTACGTCGATAACGACGAGGACTGTTCTGACGCCGACGGCAACGACCTCCGCTGGACCATGTCCAGCCTGTGTGTGACCGACGACAACGGGTCGCTCTGGTGCACTTCCTGGGGGCCTCACAGCTCGCAGGATCTCAGCTACCAGGGGGCCCTTTGGTCCCACAACGTCGCTGCGTACCTCTGCGCGATCGACCCGACGGGTTACGTGCAGGGCGATATCGTCGACGCCACCGGCGTCTGCCCCAACGCCGACGAGCACGGCGTCCCTCGGCTTGACGTCGATTACTCGTGGCCCTCCGGCTGCGGCGGCGCTTTCCCGTGGGTCATCACCCCGTAGTCGTCTAGAGTTGTTCTGAGGGTTGTTCTCTACACAACAAACTAACCCTCATCTGATTTCGCACGCAACGTGCAATCGGACGGCGAGAATCACGCCGATATGACTACACTCTGTAGTCAATGATTCCATCGAGGAGAAACCACCGCGGCCATTCATTTGGACGCCGGCAACTTCTCGATGACCTTTCTTATTACAACTGCTTCCGCCCTTTTTGCGGATAATACAATCAACCATAAAGCCCCCTGATTTGACATTTTAGGGGTTTTTTTGTAGAGTACACACTATCTTTACTATAGAAAGGAGCGTGATCATGTGATTTATCTAAAGAAAAAAGAAGGCGGAGAAAGCAATGAATCCCTCATTGGTAAGTTTCGTCGTTCAACACGCTCAAGCGGGCTCGTGAATACTGCAAAGTCTCACCAAACCTTTGAACGCAAAGCTAGTCGAAACCGACTGCGTCAAAGCGCTGAACGTAAACGCGTTTCTCGTGAACAACGCGAGCACGATATCAAAACTGGTAAGCTCGTCATTACAAACACATACCGAAAAAACTAATCGGTCTGAAACGAAAAAAACACTTGGCATTCCCAAGTGTTTTTTGGTATAATAGCTTCATTATTCTATAGACAATTTTTTATGACCCTCCAAGAACGATTACTTGATGACATGAAGACGGCGATGAAAAGTAAAGACGCTGAGACACTCGGTGTGTTGCGAATGTTGAAAGCAGCGCTCCTCAATCTCGAAAAAGAAAGTGGGGAAGCGGGTCTTGATGATGCGCAAGTGATCACCGCTTTGCAAAAAGAAGCGAAGAAGCGACGTGATGCCATTGATTCATTTGTGTCCGGCGGCAGACAAGATCTCGCTGATGTGGAAACAGCAGAGCTCGAAATCATTAATCGCTATCTGCCAGCTCCATTCACAGACGATGAAATTCGCGCTATCATCCAAGAAGTAATCGCAGGACTTGATGCACCGCAATTCGGCAGTGTCATGGGACCTGTCATGGCGCGTGTTTCTGGAAGAGCTGACGGCGCTGTGGTCAAGCAGTTGATCCAAGAACAATTACAATAACGTTACCTGCTAGATAAAACACATAACACAATGAAAAAAAATCGCTCATCCCACCGTTTTTGGAACACACTTGCTCGATACAGCCTCTTTGCTGTTTTACTTGTCGGTGTGTTTTTTTTCATGAGTGATCCGGCGTTTGCCCAAGTGAACACGTCTGACAATGGCGGCATCGCTTTAGGTGCTCGGTCTCCGTTTGAAATCATCAGCGCGGTCATTAATATTTTTCTCGGCTTCCTGACGTTTGTTGCGCTCGGGATTATTATGTATGGCGGTTGGATGTGGATGACAGCAGCGGGCAATGAAGACAAAATTGCGCAAGCCAAAAAAATCCTCATCAATGGGACAATTGGCTTGGTGATTATTTTGGCGTCATGGGGAATCACATTATGGATCTTGCGAGCGATTGCAGATGCGACCGGAACTGACCTTGCTGGCGATGGAACAGATCGTTGCGCAGGTTGTTCAATCCCAGGCGGTGGCGGTTCGAATTTTCGCGTTGTGTCAACAACTCCAGAAAATAACGCAACTGATGTATTGCTGTGTACTGATGTGACAGTGCGGATGAGTGGGCCGGTTGATAAATCAACGGTCACTGCAGAAAATTTTTCATTAACTGTCTTGGATGGAAAACCAGCTGGTAGTAATTGTTCTGCGAATAAGGAGTGTGCGTCTGCTACGTGCGACGCTGGTAGTCAACAATGTGTTGGAGATACAATTCCTGGGACGATTGGATTTGCACCTGGAGACGCGTCAGAATATTTTAATATTGTCCCAAGCAAAACGTTTGACCAAGACACAACATATCGTGCGCAAGTGCGTGGTGGATCGGGCGGTGTCTTGAGTGCTGATCCAACTCCTGCTGACACAACAGATGATCGTTCAAGTTTGTCACAAAGTTATCAATGGACATTTGAAACTGGCCAAGATACAGACACAACACCGCCACAAGTGGTTGTGTCAGAAAGTTCACCATTCCCAGGTCCGAAGTCTGAAGACATCTGTTTAAATACGGTAATCAATTTCAACTTTAATGAAGCGATGCGTATCACGTCATTTAATGACGACACATCGTTCGTGCTTGATACAGCAGCGAGCGGTCCTGCTGACTGGCTTGATCCGGTTGCTCTCGATGGATGGAGCTTCGGGAGTTTGTTGACATACGCGCAAGCACGACCAGCAGCGGCGCTTGAAAAAAATACACAATATGCAACCCGACTGTTTGCTGGTGATGCGAATAATAATTTTGCTGGTGCGATCACAGATTCTTGTGGTAACGCCTTAGACGGAAATGCAAATGGTCAATCAGAAGGATCAATTACAGACAACTTTACTCCAACGCCGGCAGGGAGTTCTGAAAAACAAACAGTTTGGATGACAGGTGAAAATCCGCTTTGTACACCAGTTATCGAATCAATTGACCCGAACGTTGATGTCTATGGTGAATTTACACCAGACGCTGCGGGTTCAACGTTGCGGATCACTGGAAAATATCTTGGACCAAATCCAGAAGTCGAATTTCAAGGTGATAATGGCCGGACTATTTTAGCAGCAGAAGGTGTCAATAGTTGTTTTGATGCGGCGCATATTGGAGCATTAGACCAAGACACATCAAAAGGTGATTATTGTGCGGATGCGCCAAATCTTGGGATTAGTGCGTTGCAGTTGCGTACGCCTGTCACAACGACAGATTCACGACCAATTGTGCGTGTTGCTGGAGAGTCGAGTGAGCCAGCTCCTGAAAACGTTGATTCAATTAGTCCACACATCTCCGGCATGGATCCGCAATCTGGCGCGCCAGGTCAATATATTACAATGCGTGGTGAAAACTTTGGAACGGATAACGGAACAGTGTTGTTGAAGTCACTTGATGGTTCACGAACATCTGAATTATCTTTGCCCGCAGCGGATGTGTGTGGAGACACATGGGACGCGACGCAAATTATTGCCGTTGCCCCAGAAACATATCGTGACGCCAATGGCGCGCAAGGGACATGGGCAACTGGTGATGTTGCGTACATTCAGGTTCGTCGACGTGATGGCAAACATTCAGATTTAATGCAATTCACATTCAGTGATGAGCAGCGACCAAATGTCTGCCGCATTGAACCGCAATGTTCGGATGTTGGTGAAGCGTCGTTTCAATTATCTGGCGATCGTTTTGGTGAACAACAAAATAGTCAGCGAGTGATGTTCACGAAATTGTCTGACGCAGCAACAGGGTACAGTGCTGGAATTACTGGTTGGAATCCGACGCGTATTTCTGGAAACACGTCAGCTGCAATGGGACAAGATACCTATTGGGCATCTGTCTATGATGAAGCAACGAAAACGAGTAGTAATGGTGTTGAATATCGAATTCCGTGCGCACCTGCGCCGCACGTTGTTGAAATCAATAGTTGTGATGCGCAAAATAACATTTTCCCATCACCAAACCCAGTGCCGAATGCGACTGATGCCTGCGTGAACGCGCAGTTTGGTTTGTTATTTGATCAAGAGATGGATGGTAATTCTTTCAATGCAAGTTCAGTGACCTTTGAGCAATTCAATACAGGGGATACACTCAACGAATCGTATCCGAAATTTCAAATGAGCGATGGAAATAATAGTCCAATGGGCGGTTTTCCGGCAGTGGAGCCATGGAAGGTAGAGATGGGTGAAAATACGTATTACGGAATTCAGTTCCAAATGACACGGACGCCGCTTGATACAAATCAAGACGGTGTTTCAGATGGATCTAGTGGTTATTTGCAACCAAATACCTGGTATCGTGTGACTGTGACAAGTGGAGTCAAAAGTGCAGCCGGCATTCCGCTTGCATCTCCATACACATTCCAGTTTAAGACTCGTGACAGCGCAGAGTCTTGTGCAATTTCATCTGTTGATGTCGCGCCACCTGAAGCAACCAAAAATACGTACCTTGGTGATCCAGAAAATGGTCGGCAAAGTTATCAATCCTTTGTAGCGTCTGCATATGATGCTGAGTGTCGTTTATTAAGTTCAAGAGATTATAATTGGAACTGGACAACAAGTAATGGTCGCGTTGGTGCGTTTGGCCCAGAACGGCCATTTACGGCTACGGAAAATGTCTATGTTCCAGGAGCACGAGCAGAAAACGAAGGGTCAGCGACCATTACAGCAACCACAGAAGGATTGAGTGATGCAGCGACGTTCTCCGTTGATTTCGGAGCGTGCACGCAAGATAGTGATTGTAATGCTTGTGGTGTTGGAGCGTCTCAATGTAATGAAACGATTGGTCGATGTACGCCAGTGATTTCAGATTTCACGCCAAAAGATGGTGATAATGGAACCTGGGCAACGATTAATGGGTGTTATTTTGGAGGCGAAAAAGGCAGTATTAATTGGAAGAGTGAGTCTGGTGTTGCAGCTGATACAGAATGGCCAAACCCAGATCAATGCGGGGCGTCAACTTGGTCTGATACGCAAATTGTCGCAGAAGTCCCAACATTGTATGACAGTGATGGTGATGGAACACGCGATGCATCAGTGGGCGATGGAAAATATTCAATTTCATTAAAAACTGCTGATAACGCAGAGGCAGCGAGTAGCTCATTATTTACGGTCAATCAAACAGTTCGTCCAGGTTTGTGTCGAATTGAACCGGACCAAGGAGAGGTGAGTGCTTCTGTTCGGGCGTACGGACAGAATTTAGGAACTGACAAGGGTGCGGCAACATTTTTATCTGAAGATGATTACAACAAAGACGGAAAGCCTGATCGTATTCCAGCGCGTGACGCCCAAACTGAGTGGAGTCAGACAGAAATTGCAACAGTTGTTCCAACCGGTGCGTGGTCTGATGATTCTGGAAAAGACGGGTTTCGTGCGACAGCAGCTGGAGGGGATGTGCAATGTACTGATGCGTCAAAATGTACTAATCCTGTGAACTTTGTGGTGCGTTGTTCTGCTGATAGTGATTGTGGTAGTGGTATTTGTGGTGAGTCAGGTATTTGTGAGGCAGTGAATGATGCGAACACGTGTTCTGTTGACGCAGATTGTCAAAAAGCGTGTCCGGGAACAGCAACGCGATGTGACAATAATAAATGTACTCCAGTAATCAAGGAGGTTTCTCCTGCAAGCGCGCCATCTGGTGCGACGGTTTCAGTTCTTGGTTGTTTCTTTGATGGGTATGGTGAAAACAGCGGTGTGCAGTTTAATGCAACAGAGGCAAATCTTGCCTGTGTTGACGGCTGGTCAAACGACCGTATTGAAGCAATTGTGCCAGATGCGTCGGCAATTGGTGATCGATCTGTAGTGCGAGTTCGTCGAGATGACGGAGTGGTAACAAATGATGTGTCTTTTAGTCGAGTTGATCAATGTCCGGGAGGTGAACCAGTGCCAGCAAACGGAATGCCATCATTGTGTGAGGTCTATCCAGCATCTGGTTTTGTCGGTGAGCAAGTCTCATTTATTGGTAATAATTTTACACAGTCAGCCAAAGCGCAATTTCCAGGATTAAGAACAGGAAGTGGTGGCAGCGCACCGTTTGTCGAACAATCACAAATTCGATTTGTTGATTCAACACAAATCTCAACACTTGTCCCTGATGGAGCGCAAACTGGTGAAGCGGCGGTGTCTGTGAATGCATGCGTTTCAAATACTCAGCATTTCAATGTGCTGTGTAACACCGCTGATGATTGTGGGAATGGGTCGTATTGTGTAAATGGTATTTGCACAGACCCAAGTATTGATCAATGTGCGGTCTGTACACCAGGAACGGCAGCGCAGATTTGTGGAGGCGCAGCTGGATGTACGTATAATCAAGAAATGGGACAAGGATGTTGTTCAGAGCGCCCAAGCATCACGGGCAGTTCTATTCGAAACCAACAAGAAGATGTCTGTCCAAATACGGCGATTACTGTTGACTTTTCAGAAGCGATGACTGGATTCCAGTTTGCGAAACTGCAGAAAAAAGTTGGAGATTCATATCAAGATGTTGCGACAACAAAATCGTTTAACAATAACCAGTTGCAAATGAATGTCACTGGTCGTGGGTTACAAACTTCAACAGAATATAAAATCGTCCTTCCGAGCGATGATCAAGACGCTGCAAGTGTACGCAGTGATAAGACATTGCTGGCGCTTCTTGGTGGTCGTGGGAGTATTCAATTTAGAACAGCAGATTCATTATGTGTTCCAGATGCTGTTAGTTTGAAAAACAGTACCACTGGAGACGACTTGTCGATGTATACATTTACAGCGCAAGATCAAACATTGCCAGTTGATGCTGTCGCAACAGCCAATGGACAAGAAATTGTTCCGAACGACCAAGTCAATTGGGAGTATATTTGGACGCCGTATCAAGATGCGAATCGTTGTGATAACGTTGCGTGGATTGACGGTGAGCAAAGTTTAGGTGCTTCACTGTCTTCACAGATTGTTCGTAGTGGTGATCAAAATAACGGAACGTCATCCGTGAGCGTGCAGTTGTCTCCAACGGCTGGATGGACAAATCAAAATGTGCGTGACACGGCGAATGTTCAGACATTTTTCTGTGAGCCGGACAAGCTCTGGCAATATATGGACGATCCAGGGTTCTCTGCGACGCTTGCAAATCAACATGCGTATCAGTCGCATGCAAATCCGCAGTATTTCGATATCATTTATTGCATGAATGATTCAAAGCCTGCGCTCAACCCGCCAGTGATTACAGAAGGTGGACCGAATGACAAGTGGTTCTTGCAGTACCTGTTTATGAATCCAGTGAATCTAAAAGAAGCTTTTGCTGTTCGTGTCTTTTCAAATGCAGAAAATTTATCACCAGAAGAATGGTATCGAAAAAATGCACCAAGCCCAGGCTCTGCAAACACGCTGACAATTGATGGATATCAAGCGATTCAAGACGGAAATTCATATTACGTGTCAGCAAGTAATGTGATTCCAGGGGCAAATGGTGGTGAGAAGCAGCTTTATAATAATATTTACCTCATTACTTTTAATGACGGTGTTGAAAAAGCCGAAGCTGTTGGCGCGTTGCGTTCTGAGATTTTGCAATATCTCCATTTTAATACAAATGTTGATATGGCACAGTGTACTGGTTCTGATAAAGCAAAGCTCACGCGTGACACAAAGCGGGTGAGTGATCTTGGTACTATTGCGTCTTTGGCAAACGACTACTACCAATCAAATCGTGCGTACCCGGCGCCAAAGAGCCAATCATTTGGTTCGTATATTGCAAACTTTACAACCAGTATGTGGAATTCATGGCAAGGAGCGCTTGGAAATACACTTGGCAGCACGTTACCGACAGATCCCTTGAATCTCTTTTATGCGCGGTCAACGCCAGATCCGTATAATGCGACGGAAAATTCATGGGTATCAACAGCGGAAGACCCGGTGCGTGATTGTAAATATGATCCAAATACAGGAAAATATTTTGATGAGTCAGGTACGTGTTGGGATCCAGTGAATAGCAAGTTCTTTTGTCCAGAGTATTCATCTGTCTATGCGTATAAAAAAACAGATGACCAAACGGTTTCTTTATACGCCCACTTAGAATACGGGCAGTTCTTTGCTGGTGGTCAATCAGAAACATATATTGATCAGGCGAATGTGCAGCGGTCTGATAATGTATGTAGTGATTTAACCAATGCTGAATGTGCGTGTTTCAATTATGGGATCACGTCCAGAAATCCGGGCAATCAATTTACGCCAATACAATAATATTTTATGAGCGACACAGACACAAAACAATCAACAGCCGATGAGGCAGATAAAAAATCAGGACTCGAAAAAATCCTCCCTGATAGCATGCCAAGCGTTTCATCATTGCTTGGGGGAACGGAAATTCAACCAGAGTCTTCAATTCCGTCTGAGGTTGTTGTTCCTGTTGCCCCGCAAGCTTCCGCGATTCCAAAGCCGCCTGCAGATGCTCCTGTTGTTGGTGTGCTGCAACATCCAAAGCCACAGCCTGCGGTTCCTGTAGCGCTGCCAAGTCAGCCACAGCCAATGAAAAATCGTGAACAACCACCAATTTTTGGATCACGTATTGGAAAAATGGTGTCCATTATTTTGGGGCTTGGACTATTTATTGCAATGATTGGCTTGATTATATTTTTCTTGGTGTCTCCGAACAGTGCGTTGTTTAGTGCGTTTAAAAAAGAGGATACAGTTGTGACAACGAATACAAATACCGCGCCAACAAATAGTGCTGTTGTGAATACGAGCAATACAAATTCTGCGTCAACGAACACTGAGTCAGTTGTGCCAAATGATGCGGATGGAGACGGGTTGCTTGATAATCAAGAAGCCGGCTACCAAACAAACCCGAAAAAAATTGATACTGATGGAGACGAATTGACTGATCGACAAGAAATTGAAATTTACAAAACATCACCGACAAAAAAAGATACTGACGGAGATGGTTTTTCAGATGGTTCAGAGGTGCGTAATTTTTATAATCCAAATGGTCCAGGAAATTTAATTAATGTACCAGAGGCGATTGATTCACTTTCGAATAGTGCTGTAAATGGTACGAACGTTGTAAAATAAATTATGTTTGATTCCATTCGGTCTGAAAAATCGTCACCCACACAAACAGAAAGCCTAGCTGCTGTGCGTCCAGAAATTGGTGATCCTGACGCAAAAAAATCAGTCTATACATTACCAAAAGAATTTTTGCCAACAAAGCGTTTGTTGCCGGCAAGTGGAGGTTCCTTTTTTGCTTCGTGGAAAGTCGTTGCGTTAATTGCTTCTATCGGGGTTATATTTATCGCGATTATCGGTATTTTGGTGTACTGGCTCACTCAGCAAAATAACACAACAACTCAAACACAGGCCTTTCCGTTGACGACAAATCAAGCGGCAACAACAAATACCGTTTCTAATAGTAGTACGCAATTGAATTTGAATGTGAATCAAGGATTAAATAGCAATGTGAATGCTGGTTTGTTTCCCAATGATAACACAAATACAAATACAACAACGAATACAAATAGCGTGGCAACAGGGGTGAAAGCATTTTCGGTGAAAACAACTGTGCCGCTGGCTGCTGACAAAGACAAGGATCAATTAACCGATGCCGAGGAAGCGTTGTATGGAACAAAGGTTGGATTACCTGATTCAGATAGCGATGGATTTATTGATGGAACTGAAGTGTTAAAAGCATATTCGCCAATTGCTGCAAAAAAAACGTTGCGTGACAGCGGCTTGGTGTTGCCATATAACAATACTTCATTTGGTTGGTCTATGGACTATCCGTCGAAATGGGTTGCCGGTGCATCAGATGATGCAGGAAAATCTGTGTTATTTACATCGGATTCTGTACAAGGGGAGTACGTGCAAGTTGTGATGGTTGATAACCCGCAAGGTGCCACAGCAAAAGACTGGTACATGAGTGTATTCACGGATACAAATCCAGCTTCATTGCAAGATGCGACCGTTGCGGGACTTTCTGGAATTGTCAGTGCTGATGGCTATACATACTATTTGGCGGATGCAAAAAATATTATTGGAATTTCATATAATTTCGGAACAAAGGACGCTGTCTCATTTAAGACAACATTTCAAATGATGTTGAGTTCTTTTGCGTATAATCCGGCAGCAGCAACAGCAAGTACCGCGACAAATACATCGTCGACGTTTTTGCAGCCGACTGTACCAACGACAAATACGAATACGACGAATACCAATACAGCGTCAACAACAACGAACACTAATACGACAAAAACAAATACAAACACGAATACCACAAACAAAAATACGAACACCAACACAACAACAAGTCGCACGGTCCCAACAAACACCAATACAACGAATGCCAATACCGTAAGAACAATCCAATAACATGTTTTCTATGTCCGTTGATATTTCCCGTGAGCAGGATATTCCTGAATTAACCGATGAGCTCGTTTTGCAGTTGTTTGCGGCGGCCCGTAAAACCGTTGAGGTGCCAGATGACTTTGAGTGGTCGATTGCGCTGGTAGATGATGGAAGTATTGCGGCGCTCAATGAGCAGTATCGTGAGAAGGTTGGACCAACGGATGTGTTGTCATTTCGATACGACGATCTGCATGGAGAAATTGTGATTTCAAAAGACCGGGTTTTTGAGCAAGCGACTGAGTACGGAAATACAGTCCTTGAGGAAAGTGCTTGGATGGTGGTTCATGGTATACTTCATGTACTCGGCTGGGATCATGAACGATCACAAGAAGAACACGATGAGCAGCGACATTTAGAACAAACCATTTTATCACTATGCAACATTCAGTGCGCACGTTAATCAATAGTTTTCGATTTGCCATTAAAGGCTTTCGATATGCTTTTGTTCATGAGCAAAATTTCCGTATTCAAACGCTTGCGGCTATTGTGGTTTTTGCGCTTGCGTTTTTCTTTCATGTCAAACCGTGGGAAGTAGTCGCGTTGACTGGTATGGTCGTTGCGGTTCTTGTGCTGGAAATTGCGAATACAGTGATTGAAAAATTTGTTGATTTATTAAAACCGCGAATGGAGCATTATTCTGGGGTGGTGAAGGATTTAATGGCAACAGCTGTCTTGTTGACCTCACTAGGTGCGATCATTGTGGGCTCAACGATCTTCATTCCGTATATTGTTCACATGATTTCAGAAATGTGGTAAAATAATTGCATATGGCTCGAGAAGATATTATTACAGGACTGGACATTGGATCAACCGCGATTCGTGTTGTTTGCAGTCAATTAAAAGAACAAACAGACGGGAGTGTTGCGCTGAGTATTATTGGCGCTGGTGAGGCTCCGGCTGAAGGGATCTCCAAAGGTGTGATTACGAGCATTGAAGATGCGGTTTCAAGCATTTCGGCTGCATTGGAAAAGTGTGAACGCATGACCGGTATCCCAATTGAAGAAGCGGTTGTGAGTATTAACGGGGCGCATGTTGTGGCTCAAGAAAGTCATGGCGTTGTCGCGGTCAGTAAACCAACTGGGGAAATTGAAGAAGATGATGTTGAGCGTGCAATGAATGCTGCACAAAGTGTTGCAACTCCACCAAACTACGAAATTTTACATGTGATTCCACGCGCTTTTTCTGTGGATGATCAAGCAGGAATCAAAGATCCAATCGGTATGACCGGGATCAAGCTTGAGGTGGACACACAAATTATTTTAGGAATGACATCTCAAATTAAGAATGTCACGAAATCAGTCTATCGTACAGGCGTTGATATTTCTGACATGGTTGTTGAGGTGCTTGCTGCGAGTGAATCTGTGTTAACAAAACGACAAAAAGAACTTGGAGTTGTGTTGGTCAATATGGGTGGAGCAACGACAAGTATTATGGTATTTGAAGAAGGGGATGTCATCCATAGTAAAATTTTGCCAGTAGGATCTGGTCATATTACAAACGATATCGCCATTGGATTGCGAACAACAGTTGATATTGCAGAAGAAGTGAAAAAACGATTCGGCACAGCGTTGCCAGAAACAGTGAATAAAAATGAAGAAATTGACCTCGCTGATATCGATCCACAAGAAGATGTAAAAGTATCAAAGAAAGAAGTGGCTGAAATTATTTCCGCTCGTTTAGAGGAGGTGTTTCAAATGATTCAAAAAGAACTTCGCACTATTGACCGTGATGCAAAATTGCCAGCAGGCATCGTCTTTACTGGTGGAGGAGCGTTGCTTCCTGGGCTCATTGAAATGGCCAAAAATGACTTCCGAACCAGTGCGAGTATTGGTCTTCCAAAGCATGTTGTCTCTCCAATCGAAAAAGTGAATGACCCAACCTTTGCCACAGCTGTTGGTTTGGTTCTCTGGGCGCAGCATTTACAAGCGGTTCCTCAAGGAAAGCGTGGTGCTGTTGCGAATTTCAGCTCAGTTGCTGATGTAACTGGAAAAATGGGGAAATGGTTTAAGTCGTTGATCCCATAGTGAACACATTATTTGTTCAGCATAGTCTTGCTTTTTGTTCAGAGTTCCTGTAGACTCTGAATTGTTTTAACCTCTTGTATAAAGTATAAAAAATTCAAACCTATGGAAGTCAAACCCGAAGTAGAAACCTTTGCAAAAATTAAAGTCGTTGGTGTTGGCGGTTCTGGTGGCGCGGCGATTAACCGAATGATTGAAGCTGGCTTGAAAGGTGTTGAGTTTATCGCTGTGAATACAGACGCTCAAGCGTTGCAACATTCTCCTGCACAAAAGAAAATCCATATCGGAAAAACAACAACTCGTGGACTTGGTGCTGGAATGGATCCAGAGGTTGGTTATAAGGCAGCAGAAGAAAATCAAGAAGAATTAAAAGAAGCACTGAAAGGTGCTGACATGGTATTTATTACCTGTGGTCTCGGTGGTGGAACAGGTTCTGGCGCTGGACCATTTGTTGCGCAATGCGCAAAAGAAGCTGGTGCGTTAACTGTCGCTGTTGTGACGCGTCCGTTTGCATTTGAAGGTGCGCAGCGTTCACATGTTGCAGACAGTGCGTTGTCTGATCTTGCGGAAAGTGTAGATACAATCATCACAATTCCAAATGATCGTTTATTGCAAATTATTGATAAGAAAACATCTCTATTAGATGCGTTCGGTATTGTTGATGAAGTCTTGCGTCAAGGTGTTGCTGGTATTTCTGATTTAATCACTGTTCCTGGATTGATCAACGTCGACTTTGCCGATGTGAAATCAGTCATGTCTGAAGCGGGTAGTGCATTGATGGGTATCGGAAAAGCAGCTGGTGAGCACCGCGCAGTTGAAGCGGCGAAAGCGGCAATTGATAGCCCACTTCTTGAAATGTCTATTGAAGGTGCGCAAGGTATCTTGTTCACTATTATGGGTGGCAGCAACCTTGGTATGTTTGAGGTTAATGAAGCGGCGCGTATCATTACAGAAAATGCAGATCCAAATGCACGAATTATTTTTGGTGCTGTGATCGACGAATCATTGAAAGATGAAATTCAAATCACTGTTGTTGCAACGGGTTTTGGCGGCAAAGCGCGTTCAGTGAAACGCCGTGAAGCAAGTAATCCATTCCGCGATGTTGATTCATTAACCCCTGGAACATCACGCTACAGTGATGATAACGAAACTGCAGCAGCGCCAGCTGGAATGTCAATGATGGATGATGTCACAACCGCGCCTCCAGCTCGCAGTATCATGGATGAAGTGAAAGTTGATAATTCACAAGATGACGATTTGGATATCCCTGCGTTCATTCGAAAAAAGATGATGTAGTAATAGAAATGAAAACAAGCCGCTGTAACCAGCGGTTTTTTTCTGTACGATATTTTGCTTTGTGGTATACTATTGTTTGTATGTCTCGGAGGAAAAAAAATAAAAACATATTTCACTATTTACAGATGCAGCCAACGATTGGAGAGTTGCTCTTTTTTTGTTTCCTGGTTGCATTGACGAGTGCCTTTACATTATTCGAATTGCTTGAGCACATTCATTTTTTTACATCCATTGATTTATATCGTTTATCGATCGCTGTCGATGTCATGATTACTATTGGGGTGTCGTCTATTTCGTTTGCACGATTTTTCGCGAAAAAGAATGATACGGTGTTGTTTATTGGTTTTGCATTTGTGAGTCACGGCATTATTGATGCGTTGCGTTTGCTTGCGATTAGTGATTATGGAATTCATCATTTCCGTGTCTCGCAGTACGCTTTGGTCCATTGGTCATGGCTCGCGTCAGAAACTGTCTGGGTCTCGTTGCTTGCGATGAGTGCAGTTGTCTGGTTTTTGCAAAAAAAATATGGAGAGCAAGCGCATGTACGGTGGGGAGTGTTGTCATTGGTGGTTGCGTTGTTGACGTTGTCCGCGACAATTTTCTTTTTTACAACGCCGGTGACGATTGATTTCTATCAACCGCTCGGTCCATTTTTGCGTCCATGGGAACTGATTCCTGGGCTCATTTCTCTGATTGCGCTCGTTTTATTTTTTATAAAAGGTGATTGGGAACACGATGCGTTTGATTTTGGTTTACTTATTGCGTTGTTATGTACATCGTTGGGACATTTCTTTTTTGGTTCGCAATCGACCGCGATATTTGATCAACATTTTTATGCGGCGCAATTATTGACGCAAACCGGAATGCTGATCGTAGCTGTTGGGTTGTTTTATAGTATGACAACACTCTTTCAAGATGTTGAGTCAAAAGAGCTTCAGTTGGTTTCCCGGGTACATGATTTGAAGCGTGAAAAAGCAATGGATGATACATTTATTGAAAGTATTGGAGATGCGATTATTGTAACGGATAGTGATACCCGAATTACACGGGTAAACAAAGCATTTGAAGAAACAATGGGTTGGACTAAAAAAGAGGCGATTGGTCAGCCGGTGACAAAGGTATTGCCGATGTTTGATTTGCATAATGCTGCGATTCCGTATGAAAAGCGCCCACAAGCAAAAGCGTTATTTGCTGGTGAGCGAATTGAAACATCAATGGAATATACGTACCAAAGAAAGGACGGTTCCTTATTTTCGGTTGCGTCTACGGTGACTCCGGTGATTGTTGACGGAGATATTATCGGTGCAATTGAAGTGTTTCGAGATGTGTCAAAAGAAAAGATGATCGATGAGCAAAAGAGCACATTCGTGTCTGTTGCGTCACATCAACTGCGAACCCCGCTCACGACACTGAATTGGTACACGGAAATGTTGCTGTCTGGAGATGCCGGAAAAATTAATAAAAAACAGAAAGAATTTTTATTAGAAATTTACCAAGGGAGTAAGCGCCTTGTTGTGTTGGTGAATGATTTATTGAATATTTCGCGCATTGAATCGGGCAGGCTGAAAATTCAACCGGTTGAAACGAGTATTCATTCGTTGATTAAAGAAACAGTCGCAGAAATCCGCCCGTTATTACGCGGTCGCTCAACAAGCGTGACTGTCGATATTCCAGCGCTTCAATTTACTGATGTTTTGATCGACCCGCTGATTTTACGTCAGGTGATTCATAATTTACTAACGAATGCTATTCGATATTCTTCGAAAGATACAAAAAGCGTGATTACTATTTCGGTGCAAAAAAAGCGTTTTGCGCTCACACGCAATAAAGCAGCGGAACTCAGACCAGGGAGTTATATTGTTATTGCTGTGAAAGATCAGGGTATTGGTATTCCAAAGAACCAGCAAGATCGTATTTTTGAAAAGTTTTTTCGAGCAGACAATGCGCTGCATGCCGCCGCAGATGGGAGTGGTTTAGGTTTGTATTTTATTAAAATGATTATGCAAGAATCAGGCGGAGCGTTATGGTTTACCTCAAAAGAAAATCAAGGAAGTACCTTTTTTGTCGCTATCCCTGTTACTGGCATGAAAGCAAAGGTTGGAGATAAAGAAATATCAACAGTGGCTTCAACAGAATTGCTTTCAAAGGAGAAAAAATAGCCGCTGTGCCTATGCGCAAAGATATGGTACTCTATACGTAATTACAGATACATTTTATGCCAGCATCCAAGCCCCACATTTTAATCGCAGAAGATGAAAAGCCAGTCGCAAAAGCTTTGTCTCTTAAATTAGAGCACGAAGGCTTTGCTGTGACCATTGTTGAAAACGGGGTTGATGCTCTCGCTGCCATTGAAAAAGATGATTTTTCATGCCTCGTCCTTGATTTGATGATGCCGGAAATGGATGGTTTTGAGGTATTGTCAGCCTTGCAGGAAAAACAGATCACAGGCGTGCCTATTTTGGTTGCGTCTAATCTCGCACAAGCTGAAGATATCGCTCGAGCAAAAGACCTTGGAGCTGATGATTATTATGTGAAATCCGATACGCCACTCACTGTTGTTGTTGAGCGTGTGCAAAAATTAGCTCGTACATAATATATATGAATCGTTTTGGCCTCTATTCTGAACCTGAAGTTATCGCTCTATTGGAAAAAGGGAATTATATTTCTGAATCCGATCGTCTTGCGGCAACAAAAAAAGAAGAAGCGCAACCAGGCGGTGGTATTGATTTTTTAATTAACACAGAGTCGATTACATTTGATTTGATCGGTCAGGCAATTGCTGAGAGTCTTGGTGTTGCATATGCGGATATCAATTCACGCAAACCGGCGCGTGACACAATGTTGCTGCTTCCAGAGGCAATGTCTCTTGAGTCACGTCTTGTGGTATACCGTGTGCAAGACAATGCGGTTGTGATCGCGACAGATGATGTGGTGGCGACAAAAAAAGCAGCAAAAAATATTGAGGCTGCGCTCGGCGGAAAAGCAGCAGTGTTTGCCTATGCCTTGCCGCAAGATATTTCCGAAGCACTGACTGTATTTCGGAAAGCGCTAGAAACACGTTTTTCTGCAATCATTGAAAAAACAAAACGTGTAGCACCAGAAATTATTACAGAGATTATCAATGACGCATTGATTTATCGCTCGTCTGATATTCACTTCGAGCCTCAAATGGATGAAGTAATTATTCGTTTCCGTATTGATGGTGTTTTGGAAGAAGCAGGCCGCGTGCCGATGGGGTATTACAGTACGATTGTGAATCGTGTGAAAGTGCAAGCGCGATTGCGGATTGACGAACATTTTGCAGCGCAAGACGGTGCAATTCGGTATGAACAAAACGGAGTCGTGACAGACATGCGTGTGTCGATTGTTCCGACGGTGAATGGAGAAAAAATTGTATTACGTTTATTGTCAGAAACAGCGCGTAATTTTACATTGGAAGATATTGGACTTGATTCTGCACATGAAGCGCAATTAAAAGAATCGTTTGCAAAACCGTTTGGGATGATTCTGGTCACTGGCCCAACAGGAAGTGGTAAAACAACAACGCTCTACACAGTGATTAAGGCGTTGAATACTCCGGATATTAATATTACAACCATCGAAGATCCGGTTGAATATAAAATTGCTGGCATCAATCAAATCCAAGTCAACGCAGAAACAAATATGACATTTGCAAAAGGCTTGCGTTCGATTGTGCGTCAAGATCCTGATGTGATTCTCGTTGGGGAAATTCGAGATACAGAAACAGCTGAAATTGCTGTGAACGCAGCATTGACTGGTCATTTATTGTTGTCGACATTTCATGCAAACGATGCCGCGACAGCAATGCCGCGCTTGATTGATATGGGCATTGAGCCGTTTTTGCTCGCTTCAACATTGGAAACGGTATTAGCGCAACGTTTAGTCCGTCGTATCTGTACAGAATGTCGGGTGAGTGTTGTTGTGACAAGCACAGAATTAAAAAAGGCCTACCCGGATAGTTATGGTTTTTTTCCTGGAGCAAAAACGACGCTTTATAAAGGGAAGGGGTGCGCGGCGTGTCATGACAGTGGATACCGAGGACGTGTTGCGATTATGGAGATGATTCAGATAACGCCAGAAATGGAAGCGTTGTTATTACAGCGACCATCGAGTCAAGAGATTTGGACGCTCGCTAGCAAGCAGGGAAGTGTGTCGTTATTTGAAGATGGTATTGCAAAAGTAAAATCTGGAATGACAACTCTTGGTGAAGTATATCGTGTTGCAAATCCGCCGGCGACAACAACAGCAGCGGTAATGACGCGTAAAAAATCACGATAATGACACAGCATTTTTCTCGAGAACGAACGGCCTTGCAGCGCTTCATGCGCTCGCTTGGTTTGAGTTTTTTGCGGTTGAATGTTTCTCGTGAACGCAAGCAATATATCATGGACAATATTGGCATTCAGTTATCATCTGGTCTTGATGTGTTGCAGGCAATTGAGGCGGTTGAAAAAGATGCACAGTCTTGGGCGCTCGCTCGAATATTACGCATGATTGCGGAGGATGTGTTGTCTGGTGTGCCGTTTTGGCAAGCTCTTGGTGATACGCATTTATTTTCAATGCATATCGTTTCGCTGATTCGGATCGGTGAAGAGTCCGGAAAGCTCGCAGAAAATATTGCAGTGATCGCAAGCGAGCAAGATAAAGAACGTGTGTTTCAATCACGGATTCGCAGCGCATTGTTATACCCGGTATTTGTATTGAGTTTAACCGTGGTGATTGCAGTTGGTATCGCGTGGTTTATTTTGCCAAATATTATTACGGTGTTTAAACAGATGGATATTGCCTTGCCGTTGCCGACACGAATCTTAATGGTTGTGGGGCGATTTTTCCGTGATTACGGCCACATTGCGGCGCCGTCTATTGTATTCGGCACAGTTGCTTTTGTGTATGGTGTGTTTTTTCACCCGCAAACAAAATTTATTGGACAGTGGTTATTGTTCCGAGTCCCAGGGATTCGCCGGATCATGCAACAGCTCGAACTCGCACGCATGGGGTATGTTTTAGGCAATTTATTAGAAGCGGGACTCCCAATCGTTGAAGCCATTGAGTCACTGGCCGATGCAACAGCCCTTCGAAGTTATAAAAAGTTTTATCAAGGATTGGCTCGTCGGATTGAAGACGGTGATTCATTTGCCGTTATTTTTGATTCGCAAAAACGCATTCGCCATCTTGTTCCGGTATCTATCCAGCAAATTATTACAACCGGTGAACAAACAGGTCATTTGCCAAAAAGTCTGAAAAAAATTGGAGAAATCTATGAAGGCAAAACAGAAACATCGACAAAAAATATTGCAGTGATTCTCGAACCAATTTTATTAGTCATTGTCTGGGTTGGTGTTGTAACGGTTGCGTTGTCAGTTGTGCTTCCGATTTATAGTTTAATTGGTGGTTTAAATTCAGGTTCGTTGTAGTGTATGAAAGGGTTTGCAGAAGACGGATTTTCTCTTTTGGAGCTGTTGTTGTCCATTGCGTTAATTGGTATTTTGCTCGCGGCATCATTTCCGGTGTATCAGCAAGTGCAAAATAAAAATGCTGCAATGCTTGCCGCAAACACCATTGAACAAACAGTGCATCGGGCGACGTTGCTTGCGCGTTCAGGTGCGCAAGACAGCGCGTGGGGCGTGAAGGTTGCGTCCGGAAGTGTCACGTTATTTTCAGGTGATTCTTATGCGGCTCGTGATACTGCATTTGATGAGGTGTTTACATTTTCGACAACAGTGCAATTCAGCACCACGCCTGAAATGGTATTTGCAAAACAGACTGGTGTGCAACCCGCTGATCAAACAATCGGGGTGTCGAGTCACGGTGAATCCGTAGTGACGCTCACTATTTTGACTAGTGGCGTTGTGAATCGATAATCCTATGAAGCAATTACAGATTTTTCAGTTATGGCATAGACGCAACATTCGTGGCTTTTCAATTGTTGAAGCAATGCTGGCAGTGGCGGTGTTTGGGATTATTGTATCTGGAACCGTCGGCGCTTTGGTATACGCAAGTCAGGGCGGCGGTGATTCTGGTGTCCGTGTGCGCGCGAATTTTTTTGCAGCAGAAGGTATCACAGCAGTGCGCTCTATTGCTGGACATCAGTGGTATGACATTCAAAGTGCGGCAACTGGGCCGCATGGATTAGTGGTGACGGGAAATGTGTGGACTCTCTCTGGATCGTCGGATACACGTGATCAATTTACCCGCACAGTCACATTTACAGATATCTGTCGGAATGCAACGAATGATTTTGAAACGTGCAACGGGACAAATCGTGATACCCGAACACGAGAAGTTGCAGTCACTGTTCAATGGACTGGGCAATTTGGGAATGCGCGAACTGTCACACAAACAGCACGCTTAACAAACTGGGGAACGGACATGTGGAAGCAGACTGATTGGTCAGGTGGAGATGGTCAAGCGACGTGGTCTGCGGAAGATCAATATGATAGTCACACTGATGATATTGATGTTACAACAGCGGGAGAGGTGACAGCGACCGGCGCTCAGCAAGGCTGTGGAATAAAAACATATCCGCTCACAACTCCAGCGGATTACACTGCGTCAGGGGCTGAACTCACGCTGAATTCTGGAACCGCCTTTTTAACATCATCAGGCACCGACGTTGATGCAAACACAAAAGGTTTGTGGCATTTGAATGATGCTTCGGGCACAGCGAAAGATGTTTCTGGAAATAATAATAATCTGACAGCAGCGGGTAATGCGGCGTATGGTGCAGCGGCAAAGTTTGCGACGGGTGTGACATCTGACGGTTCAGGTGATCTTTTGGCTGTGACTGATGCTGCGCAGTCTGGTCTTGATATTACGGGTGCTATCACGTTGGAAGCATGGATTAAACAGGGTGCAACGGGAACTGGAACAGATGTCATTATGGAAAAAAATGGTGGAACGGCGGCAACGGGTTCATATCAGTTGTATATGGTCAGCTCTGGCGCCTTGAACACAACGCTGAATTTCCGCGTGAGTAACGGAACGAGTTTCACGACTGTGACTTCAGCTGCGTTTGCGATCAACACAAGTACATGGCGACATGTTGCGGCGGTGTATAATGGTACATCAACGCTGACGATTTATCTCGATGGCGTATCTGTCGGAACAGCGGCATTTAGTTCGACGATTTTGAATAGCGCGGCAGATTTTCGTATTAGCTCTACAGGCACAAGCTCGTTTAATGGGATGATTGATGAGGTGCGTGTTTCAAACAGTGCGCGATATGCAGGAAATTTTGCAGTTCCAACAACGCCATTTGGATTGAATTATTCGACTACAAAACCAACAGTTGCTCCAGCAGTGGAATACGATCCGGCAACGATTGGGCGGTGGCAGGCATTTTCTGAAACAGCCACAAAAACGCGTGATGCAGAAATTTATTATCAGTTGTCTGACGATAGCGGAGCGACCTGGAAATGGTGGAACGGATCTGCGTGGGCAACAGCAAGTAGTGGCACAGACTACAATACTGCAACGACAATCAATACAAATATCACGACATTTTCAACAACTGCCGGGAAATTGAATTGGCGAGCCTTTTTTGTGAGCAATGGTTCAGATCCAGCGGTGCTTGATTCTGTGTCGTTGACCTGCGTGATGTTGCAACAATGGAATTACGACACAAGCGGGGATTACGCCGCAGACAGCGGCGTGGCAGTGAGTAGCGGCGCGGCGGCGCTGACGTCAACAGGAACGGACGCTGATGCAAATACGGTTGCGTTGTGGCACATGAATGAAGCGACGAGTGGAGCGGTCCTACAAGATTACACCGCAAACAACAATGATTTGACGCCTGTAGGAACAACGAATATTACCTGGAATACGACTGGTAATTTTAATGGCGCAGTGCAATTTGGCGCAACGGGTGATTACTTTCAATTAGCCGGCGCCGCACAAACCGGAATGGCTCCGTCTGGTTCGTTTACCATTGATGGTTGGATTAAAAAGTCCACCAATAGTGCGGACGATCTATTTCAACGTTGGGGAACAGGTCTTTCAACGCGGTCATATAAACTGTCGATTAACACGACTGGAAATCTGGTATTTCAAACAGGGGACGGTGTGACGAATACATCGCTCACATCAGCGACAACTGTGACGACTGGTAGTTGGGTGCATGTCGCAGGGCAGTTTACGCAAAACAGCGCAACGACTGGAACAATGACAATCTGGATTAATGGCGTACAGCGTGGAAGTATATCAACAACCTATGGTTCAGTGGTGAGTGCGTCGCAGGCAGTGCTTTTGAGTAATACAAGTGCATCGGCGTTTGGTGGTGTGGTTGATGAGTTCCGTTTTTCAAATATAGCGCGTTACTCAACGACCTTTACTCCGCAGATTGTGCCATTTGGAAAAGTGTATCCAACAAACTCTCCGACCATTCGCAATGTGGCTGCATTCTCAGCGACCGATCCTGTTGCGTGGTATGGTATGACGAGTACACAAACAACATTCAATGAAAGCGCGGTGAATTATCAGGTCAGCAACGATGGTGTTACTTGGAAGTATTGGAATGGCTCAGCATGGGCAACGGCGAGTAGTGCCACGCACTATAATCCTATCGCGACAATCAATACGAATATTGCAACATTTCCACTCACAGGCAACTCCCTCTATTTCAAGGCTTTTTTGGTAAGCTCTGGCTCTGACGTTGTTTCGATTGATCGGACAGAAGCGATGTATGTACAAAACCCTGATGCGAGTGGAAGTGGTGGCGGTGGCGGATCTGGAACGTTGACCTCATCGGCGTTTAACCTCGGACGCGCGACAACAATTACACGTGTTGAATGGGATGAAGACGACACGCCATGTGCTGCTGACTGTGTGATTCGAGCCCAAGTGCGGACAGCGCCAGACAATGGTGGGTCGCCGGGAACCTGGACCGCGTGGTATGGTGCATCTGGAGCGGGAACCTATTTTACAGACGGTGATTATTCAACACCTCCAGATCAAGTGCAGAATAATCGTTGGGTGCAATACAAATTAGACCTCAATGGAACAGGTGGCGGAACGCCAGTCGTGCGAGAATTCAGAATATATTATGATAAATAAGATGAAGCACTCACAAGCCGGATTTACATTGATTGAATTACTGCTGTACGCTGGTATTGTTGCAATTATGACAACCGCGATTTCGGGCTTGCTTGCGCTGTCTCTTCAGGCGCGCGTCAAAAATCAAGTGGTGGAGTCAGTTGAAAGTGGCTCGACGATCGCAATGGACAGCATGCTTGCGGCAATTCGTAATAGCGACGGCGTGACACTGACAACAGATGGTAATGGTGATGCGATTGTGACGCTTGCAGAAACAGTTGCTGGAGTACATCCAACCGTCTTTCAATTGAGTGCTGGAGTCTTAACAAAAAAAGAAGGAAGTAGCGCAGCAGTGCCGGTGACGTCTTCGAATATTGTCATTGATCATTTCACGGCAACAGACACAACGCCGAGCGGTGAAACAATGCAAGTCATTTCTCTTGGATTTGATGTGCGTTATAATAATCAAAGTCCGCGTCAGGAATATCAGTATGCTGCAACGTATAATGGCACAGCGCAACTCAACACACCGTAGTAGTATGAACTATTTTCTTACACAATTAAGATATAGAGAATCCCAATCCGGTTACGTCTTGTTGCTCTCCGTTGTGATTATTGGAGTTGTTGCAAGTAGTATTGCCGCAACTATTTTGTTACTTGGGATTGGCACACAGCGGACGTCGCTCGCAGTGCAAGAAGGTCAGGCGGCGCGACATTTAGCTGATAGTTGTGCTCAAGAAGTAATTGAGCGGCTTATTCAAAATACCGCCTATACTGGGAGTGAAACACTGACATTTAACGGTGAGAGTTGTGCGGTCGGGCCTGTGACAGGTTCAGGAGACGCAAATCGCGTTATCCATGTCACTGGGGTGTCAGGAGATGCAACCGCGCGCGTGGCTGTTACGGTGACAACAGTCGGTCCACCGGTGGTTATTGGTTCATGGCAAGAAGTTGCAGGCTTTTAGTTGCGCCTTTGCTTGGATTTTGGTATATTGCCAATAATGTGTATTAATAAAATGATTTTTGTATGAGGAAACAGAACCAAGGTTTTACATTATTAGAAATTTTGCTTGTTATCGCAGCGATCGGCATTTTGGCTGGTATTGTGATTGTTGCGATTAACCCAACAAAGCAACTCGCTGATGCGCGGAATGCGGCTCGTAAGTCAGCAGTCAATACTGTGCTGAACGCTGTATATCAATATGCAGTTGATAATGACGGTGCTCTGCCAGGAAGTATTCCAGAAACAGCGACAGAAATTTGTGCAACCGGCGCTGGAAGTTGTACAGGATTGGTGAATTTGTCTGCATTGACGACAAATGAACGATATTTAACAGCAATCCCAGAAGATCCAAGTGGAACATGTGCGGCAAACGGTGCGTGTTATGAAATTCTGCAATCTGCAAACGGCCGTGTAACAGTCTCTGCTCCGGATGCTGAAAACGGTGCTGATATTTCAGTGACTCGTTAAGAAGCGGGTCTTAAGGCTTAAAGCTTGAAAAAAAATGCTACTTCGTGTAGCGTTTTTTTATTGCGCAATTCCGCGCCTGCTCATTAATGGAGGCTATCATGGCTCGTATTCTTCAGGAAACGCCGTTCCGCCCTCGCATTGAGAATCCTGCCGCACAACTGAACCGAGAGTTGATTGATTTTCAACTCAGTCTGATTGAGGTCGCGCAGGCCGCGGTTCAAAGGAATGCGGCCACTTCCTTTGAAATATTTACAACTGGCTTGTGGACGAGCGCTCTCGAGCGCTTTGACATGTTGTTGTTTCGGATCAACGGGCTCCCGAGCAATGACAGTACCTTGCGGGGCGTAGAGGGTCAGATTGATGCAATTGCTGCGCTGCAACGTCGGATTGAACCGTACAAGAAAAGACACCGCGGTCAAGGGTACGGATTCTTGTGGCATCGACTTGAAGAAGCCCGGTTGGCTGCTCAGGCGATTGTCGCGGAATATCAGCGCTGGGAAAAAGCCAAGCCCCCGTGGCTCAAATAAATTCTTACTGCTACAGACGGTGGCAGCAAGAGAGGGGGAACTTTTTTTATTTTAGTGGTATACTGTTCATATGAAGTGTCCAAGTTGCCAAAAACCTGATACTCGTGTGATTGACACACGAATGATTGAAGACGGAAGTTCCATTCGCCGCCGCCGCCAATGTGAGTTTTGTCATTTTCGTTTTACAACAGCTGAAGAGATTGAAATTTTAACACTCCACGTGATGAAGTCTGATGGGAGACGAGAAGCGTATGATCGCGAAAAGTTGCTCTATAGCATGAAGCTCCCATTGAGTAAACGACCGATTACAGCCGCGCAAATTAAAAAAACATTTCATCAGATTGAACAAGAAGTGCAATCACAAGCCAAACACGACAGCATCACAACGGCAAAGATTGGAGACATTGTTACAAAGTATTTGAAAAAATTGGATAAAGTTGCATATATCCGGTATGCTTCTGTGTATCATGCCTTTGATGATTTACACGCCTTTGTCGAAGAGGTGGAAAAAATTTCTCGTAAGAAAAAAGCTAAGAAAAAATAACTATGCAATGGCATAAGCGTCCCAAAAAAGAATTTAACCCAAAAAAGCGTTTAGGAAAAATTCATGTCTACACAGGTGACGGAAAGGGCAAGACCTCTGCTGCGCTTGGTGTATTGCTGCGTGCAAGTGGACACAATATGAAGGTGTCGATGGTGCAATTATTTAAAGGCCATAAAGATGCTGGGGATTTACTCGCACACCAACTCCTTGGTTCAAATATTGAAATTTTGCAATTTGGAACAACAGAGCGCGTTGATCTAGAAAACCCAACAGCAATGGATCAATATATTGCCACCCGCGCACTTGATCACGCGCGCGATATCATGCAATCAAATCGACCAGATATTTTGATTTTAGATGAATTTAATCCAGCACTCTTTCATGGGATTGTTGATATATCTGAATTTTTAGATTTCCTTGATCATAAGCATCAAAATACAGAAATTATTATTACTGGCCATAATGCGCCGCCAGAGATTCTCAATGCAGCTGATATTGTGACAGTGATGCGACAAACAAAAGGCGCGGTTGATGATTGGGATCTGTTTGAGCCTCGTTCGGGCGTTGAATTTTAGCGAACGGGACTGCAAAAAATTGCTGTTTCGACGTTTTTTGACGGAACGTTTTTTTTGCTTTATTCTGAATCAAGTATTCACTATTGTAACGATATTCTATGTCACATGAACTCACTGGTTTGCGTCAAAAAGTCTTCTTAGATCGATATGCGCGGAAAGATGAAAAGGGGAATCCGATTGAAAAAAGCCCCAAAGAAATGTGGAAACGGGTAGCAAAAGCCATTGCCGAAAATGAAGCAGAAGACGTTCGTCCACAGTGGGAACAAAAATTTTATTCAGCACTCGAAGAATTTAAATTCGTGCCAGGTGGTCGTATTTTGACCGGTGCGGGTGTTGATCATGAATTGACATTTTATAATTGCTATGTGATTCCGTCTCCAGAAGATAGTCGGGGCGGTATTTTTGATTCCGTACGTACGATGGTGGAAATCATGTCTCGCGGTGGTGGCGTTGGTGTGAATTTATCATCAATTCGGCCGCGTGGTGCGCATGTCAAAGGCGTGAGCGGAACAGCCTCTGGTTCAGTGTCATTTGGTGGTCTCTATTCATTTGCAACCGGTCTTGTGATTCAAGGCGGGAGTCGTCGTGGAGCGTTGATGCTGATGTTGAATGATGATCATCCAGATATCGAGGAGTTTATCACCGTGAAGCGCACAATGGGCCTGATTACAAATGCGAATTTATCTGTGGCAGTTTCGGATCGTTTTATGGAAGCAGTCGAGGCTGATGCAGATTGGGATTTGCAATGGCATGGCAAGGTCTACAAAACAGTGAAGGCTTCCTATTTGTGGAATTTGATTTGCGAAAGTGCGTGGGCATCTGGCGAGCCGGGTGTTGTGTTCATGGAGCGATATAACAAAGAATCCAATAGTTGGTATTTTGAAAAAATTATTTCTGTGAACCCGTGTGGTGAGCAAGGTTTGGGTGCGTGGAATGTGTGCAATCTCGGAGCGATTAATCTCTCTGCGTTTGTGGATGATTACGGCGTGATTGACCGTGAAGGGTTGCAAGAGACGATTCGGACAGCAGTGCGGTTTTTGGATAATGTAATTGATACAACTCCATATTTTTTCCCAGAAAATAAAGAAGCGCAATCGAATATTCGACGCACAGGTCTTGGAACAATGGGCTTGGCTGACGCGTTGATTAAAGCGAAAATTCCATACGGCTCTGCAGAAGCGGTTGCGTGGTGTGATGATATCTACAGCATGATTCGAGATGAGGCGTATCGAATGAGTGCGGAAATTGCAGAAGAGAAAGGCGCGTTTCCAAAGTTTGATCGCGAGAAGTTTTTGCAAGGTCGTTTCATCCAGCGGTTGCCGGAAGATATTCGAGAGTTGATTTCAGAGCATGGAATCCGTAATGGCATGTTGCTCACACAAGCACCAACTGGAACAACCAGTATTTTAGCCGGTGTGTCATCAGGCATCGAACCAGTCTATGATTTTGCATTTAAACGCAAAGATCGGTTAGGTGAACACATTGTCTATCATCCATTATACGAACAATGGAAAAAGCATAATCCTGAAGCAACCGATGACAAACGTCCACCGCATTTTGTGTCCGCCAAAGAATTGTCTCCATTGGAGCATGTGCAAATGCAGGCAGTCGCGCAAACGTACACTGATTCATCTATTAGTAAAACAGTGAACGCGCCAAATGATCACACAGTTGAGCAAGTGAAAGAGTTGTATATGCAAGCCTATAAAATGGGTTGCAAAGGCATTGCATATTATCGAGACGGATCACGTGATGTCTCTGTGCTTGAGTCACTTGATGCGAAGCCAAAAGTAGCCGAGGCAGTTACAGTACCTGAAGAAAAGGCGCAAACAGTGAAAGTTCCAGTTGAGGCAGCAAGTGCTGTGCAGCAGAGCGCGCCACAGTTGCCGTCAATGCCGACTCCAGCACCGCGTCCGGACGTCGTGGCTGGCGCGACCTATAAAGTGAAAACAGGCTACGGCACAATGTATGTCACGATTAATCACGATGAAGCCGGTAAGCCATTTGAGGTGTTTGCAACGATTGGAAAAGCCGGCGGCGTGTTTCAAGAAGAGTCAGAAGCGATTTGTCGTTTGATTTCATTGTCATTGCGATCAGGAATTTCTGTTGAAGCAGTAATTGATCAAATCAAAGGCATTCGTGGTCCAATGCCGACATGGACGAAAAACGGGCAAGTCCTCAGCGTTCCAGATGGCATTGCGCAAATTTTGCAACAACATCAAGCCAGTGCGAATCCACAATTACAGCTGCAGTTTGCCAGTAGTGCAAAACAGTTGTCAGGGAACGGAAAAGACCGTAGTGCAACAACAGTTGCTGCTGCTGATACTGACGCTCCGACATCGTCTGCGGTTGCAGAGCAAGCACATGAGGCCGCTCCAGTGATGCCAACAAAACAACCGTCGATTGCGGATTCTGGGTTTGCGCCAGAGTGTCCAGAATGTAGTGCGACGTTGACATTGCAAGAAGGGTGCATGACCTGTTTTTCATGCGGATATAGTAAGTGCGCGTAATACACGAATATGGATATAGATACAGTACTGAGCGATGTGCGCGCCATCATCGGCGATCAGCGCGCGTTGCTTTATGAAAAAGAGTTAGCGACATTACCGACACATCGAGAGGTGTTGCATGCGGCGATCGCACGATTACCAAAAGAGCATACGATTCTGTTTGTTGATAATTCAATTCCGTTAACGGACGCAGAGCAAGCAGCGCGCAGTGTGGTGAGTAAAGCGCAACACGCAGCGCATGCGATTTCGGAATGTACAACGCCCGGAAACACGAACACCGCGCAACGCTTAAAAAGCATGTTTGGATATGAAGACGAGTCAGATCCGCGCGCAGTCGTGTGGCACGCGCCATTTGAAACACCGGTGATTTCCTTGGATAACGTGGATGCAATTATTTTGTCAGGCTCGGGTGCGATGGTGACAAGCTGGGAGTCGACAGATTGGATGCAGCGTGAAATGGCTGTGATTCGTGAAGCGGTTGAACGCAAGATTCCAATTCTCGGGATCTGTTTTGGTCATCAAATTATGGCGCAAGCGCTCGGTGGTCGAGTTGATTGGCTCACTGATGTGACAGGGCAACGATTTATGGAAATCGGCCCAACCACAGCACAGCTGACAGAGGCTGGAATGAGCGATCCGTTATTTGCTGGATTTGATGCGTCGTTCACGGTTCAGGCGACACATTCGCAAGAGGTCGTTGAGATTGCTCCTGAGGCAATTCTTCTCGCGACAAACGAGGCAAGTCCAATGCAGGCATTGCGTTATGGCACCAATCCTGCCTGGTCATTGCAAAATCATCCAGAAAACTCACAAATTTTAATGGATATTCGGATTCATGAAATGGAACAACTGTTGACTGAGCGATTCGAGAAGCTGCCGAAAGAAACCGCTGCTCTGTTGGGATATGGCTCATTTTCGGAGTTGGTGCGTCGCTTGGAAGAAATGGACACGACCGCCGCAAAAACCCAGATATTTGCCAATTTCATCAATTTTGTGGCAGACTACAGATAATTGATTTATTAGTATCATATATGAAAGAGATGTATTCCCAGAAAAAACTGTTTTTTGCTATCGGATTGATTGCCGTCGGCATTGTGACCCGTTATCTATTGCGTGATATCCCAAATGTGGAAACAATCACCGCAGTGACAATTGTTGCTGGAAGTCTTCTCGGTGGTGTCTGGGGAATGATTGTTGGTGTCGCGACAGTGGCTGGTTCGGATATGTTTATCGGCAACACATCAATTTTGTATTACACATGGTCTGCGTGGGCAATGGTTGGTGCTGTGTCGTTGATGACGCGTCTGTTTTCGACAACACGCACATCGCGTCGTGTATTGGCAATGACTGGTGTTGGACTTGTTTCAAACCTCGTATTTTTCGCATGGACAAACTTCGGTGTTTGGCATATTGGCGGTCTCTATCCGCATACTGGTGCAGGTCTGTTGGAATCATATATCATGGCGCTGCCATTTTTGCGTAATCAATTACTCAGTACGGTTGTGTTTGTTCCAGCGTTCGGCGCCGCAGCAATTGCGTTGTGGAATGCACAATCAGTTCGCAGAGAGCGCGTTGCCGCTGTCGTAGCAACTCGCCAATAATAGCGTTATGGAAGTAACACTTGATACGATTTTTGGTGAGGTATTGGAAGAATATCCAGAAACAGAAGAAGTGTTAAAAAATTACATGGGTGAGGCATATTGTTTAACCTGCCCTGGAAAAATGTTTGATACCATCGGCAATGGTGTATTGTTGCATGGACTGTCAGATCAAATGACGCAATGGTTAATGGAAGATTTGCAACAAGTGGTTGATGCCTATGAAAACGGAACACCATTTCCGCCGCTGCGAAAGATTGATGCTGCTGGAATTGCTGAGTGGGATGGAAATTTTCAACCAGCCATTGGAACAACTCCTGCTACAGAAGTAGTGGAATCGGATGAAGCGGAAATTGATACCTCAGGAGTTGATATTGATCATATGTTTGCAGCAGCGATTAAGGAATTGGAAGCGCAGGAGAAAGAAGATGCTGCTCGTTCGACTCAAGAGCAGGCATAGGATATACTCCATTTCATGATCGAATTACAGGAATTACAGAACAAAGTCGCCTCAGCATGGGAGCTTTTGAAGCTTGATGCAGTGGCTTGGCAGATTGCGGAATTAGAAGCGCAGACAACTGCGGCTGGTTTTTGGGATAATCCGCAGACAGCGCAAAAAATCACAAAACAACTTGCAGATCTGCAGCGGGATTATGAGCAATGGCGAGCGCTGAGAGATGATATCGCCTCGACAATTGAAATGATGGCGGATGCAAAAGAGTTAGCCGACGAAGAGTTGCTTTTGGATATTAAAAAAACAGCTGCCGGGCTTGAAGCGCAATTCGCGAGCATGGAAGAATTTGTTTTACTGGCAGGAGAGCATGACGCGCGTGATGCCTATGTGTCGTTTCATGCTGGCGCTGGCGGTGTGGATGCCCAAGATTGGGCAGAGATGTTGTATCGGATGATTGTGAAATATTGCGAGCTCAATGATTGGAGCGTGGAGCTTATTGACGAATCAAAAGGTGGGGAAGCGGGGTTGAAGTCCGCGACATTACATGTCACTGGGCGATATGCCTATGGCTTGCTCAAGTCTGAACACGGCACGCATCGGCTGGTGCGTATTTCACCGTTTGACGCCGAAGCCATGCGCCACACCAGTTTTGCGAATATTGAAATTGTCCCGGATTTTGGTGATGTGGAAGAGTTTGAAATTTCAGAAGCCGAGCTGCGGATTGATGTGTTTCGCTCAGGCGGCAAAGGTGGGCAAGGGGTGAACACAACCGATTCAGCGGTTCGAGTGGTGCATATTCCAACTGGAACAACAGTGGTGTGTCAAAATGAACGCTCACAACATCAAAATAAAGCAACAGCGCTCGGGATTTTGAAATCGAAACTCTATGCACTGAAAGTCGCAGAGCAAGAAGCGCAGACAGCGCGTGAGCGAGGTGAAGTGAAATCAGCAGCCTGGGGAAATCAGATCCGGTCGTATGTGTTGCATCCATATAAAATGGTGAAAGATCATCGCACGAATTTTGAGTCCGCGCATCCGGACAAGGTCCTGGGAGGTGAGTTGAAGGAGTTTGTGAAAGCCTATTTGGAATGGATGCAGGGGATGAAATAACGATTATTTTATATAGATATAGTATGACAAAAAAAAGACACCAAAACGTTCCTGCTGCGTATTTAGCACTATTCAAAGATAATAAAATTTTGCTTCTCAGACGATACAATACTGGATATGAAGATGGCAATTATTCAATGGTTGCTGGATATGTTGAACCGAATGAAACGTTTACTCAGTGTGTAATTAGAGAAGCGGAAGAAGAGGCCGGAATAGTATTAAAACCGCAAGATTTAAAAGTCGTCCATGTAATGCACAGAAATTCTAAAGCCGCTGAAGATAATGAAAGAGTTGACCTCTTTTTTACTGCTGAAAAATGGGATGGGGAGATAGTAAATAAAGAGCCCGACAAGTGTGATGATTTATCTTGGTTTGAGGTAGATGCTATTCCTGATAATGTCATACCCTATATTAGGCAAGCAATTGAGGAAATAAAAAATAAAGTTTATTATAGCGAACATGGATGGTAATTGAAAACTAAAAAATATGAAAAAACCAATTACAACTTTATTCATGCTTGTTTCGGTTGATGGCAAAATTTCAACAGGAAGTAATGATACATTAGATGTTGATAAAGATTTTTCTAAAATAAAAGGACTGAAAGAAGGTCTTCAGCAATATTATGATATTGAACAGACAACAGATTTATATTCATTAAATTCTGGAAAAGTTCAAGCGAAAGTTGGCGCAAATAAACCCCAAAAAAATATTGTAAAATTGCCGGTTAGTTTTCTAATTATAGATAATAAACCCCACCTCAATACAATAGGAGTAGATAATTTTCTTCAGAAAAGTAAGAAGTTGTATATTATTACGACAAACAAAAATCACCCAGCTTTTCAAAGAAGGAACGCTGACAATCTGGAAATTATTTATTACGAGAAAGAAATTGATTTTGTTGATTTATTTAGGAAATTAAAAGTGGATCATGGAATTAAAAAAATGACCATTCAAACAGGTGGGACGCTTAATGCAATTTTTTTGAGAAACAAATTGATTGATAAAATTGCTATTGTAGTTGCCCCAACTGTAATTGGAGGCAAGGAAACTCCCTCTTTAATTGATGGAAAATCTTTATCTTCTGTTACGGAATTAAGTTTAATTAAAGCGCTGGAATTAACAAAGGTAAAAAAATTAAAGAATTCTTACCTGTATTTGCAATACAATGTTATTAACGACACAAAAATAAAATAATCCTATGAAATATAAACATACTCAAATCGGATATCTCACGATTGTCGTAACTCTCGCTGTTGCGGCGCTTTTTGTGTGGGTGTATGTCGCAGCTGCCAATGAACCGCCGTCAGTTGATTCTGGTTCAAATGCTCTGGTGAGCGCTGTGATGCTTTTGATTTTCGGCGTCCTCGTTTCCTTTTGCTCTTTGCAAGTAAGGGTTGATGAAACACATCTTCGAATCAAGTTTGGATACGGCCTCTATCAAAAAAAGTTTTTATTGCAAGACATCGCGTCTGCCAAGGCGGTGAAAAATCATTGGTATTATGGATGGGGGATAAAAGTGTGGTTCTCACCAAAGATGTGGATTTATAGCGTGTCTGGCTTTGATGCAGTTGAAATACTATTGAACAACGGAAAGCGATATAGAATCGGGACAGATGAGCCGAAGGTATTAGAAAAAATCATCTCTAATATTAATTTTCTATAAAAAAGTACTCGCCGTTCGATTTCTCTACTAGGCGAGTATGTGTGGACTGACAGGCTTTTATGCCTTGTGCCTGAAATCAGCCTACTCTGACGAAACCGAATCTCGTGTCATACCCATATCCAACAAGCATGTTTGATGAGGTGTGGTGGACTTGAGGAGCGAGAGGGGGTTCTTCTTTGCTGTTGAGTTGCCTGAGCGCCTCCTCGATGCGCTCAGGTGATACTCCAGCCGCTTCAACCTCTTTGATGAGGGTGATCAATCTTCCCAGCTGTGCCTTCTTCATCCCGTTTTCTCCTGCTGCTGAATAGCAACAATAAATAGTATTCTATTTTATGGATAAGTCAAGAGTGGTAAAAAGAGTCATTTAACAGCCTCTCTAACTCTGTCTTTATGTGCTGTGTCCGATAGTTGATTTTTTGGTTCTATCGCCCTATACTACCGCAATACTATTGATTGAAATCCTATGTGCGGAATTATTGGATATGTTGGAAAAAAGCAAGCCCAGCCGATAATCATGGACGGCTTGAAGCGGCTGGAATATCGCGGATATGACAGCGCTGGGGTTGCGATTGTGCAACCAGATGGCGCTATTGGCGTTGCGAAAAAAGCTGGCAAATTATCTGTCCTTGGCGCAGAACTTGTGGCGCACCCGATCACTGGAACAGTTGGCATTGGTCACACGCGCTGGGCAACGCATGGTGGACCAACAGATGTGAATGCGCATCCGCATGGCGATTGCAAAAATGAAGTCTTTGTGATTCACAATGGCATCATTGAAAATTTCCGTGAATTAAAAGCGAGCCTCGAACAAGATGGTCATACGTTTGTGTCTCAGACAGACACCGAAGTTGTCGCGCATTTAATTGAACGCGCATACACTGCAGACGTGTCACTGGAAGCGGCTGTGCAAACAGTGCTTGGGGAAATTGTCGGAGCATACGGCTTATGTGTTGTTTCGAGTCGAGAGCCGGAAAAAATTGTTGCCGCGCGTCTTGGAAGTCCCTTGATTCTTGGTTTGTTGCCGGACAATGAATATATGGTTGCGTCTGGAATGACGGCGCTGTTGCCGTACACTCGAGAAGTGATTTATATGGAAGAGCATGAAATGGCAGTGATTACACCAGCTGGATATACACTCACAACAACTGACAACCAAGCAGTGCAACGCGAAAGTGAGCATGTTGAATGGGATCTCGCGGCTGCAGAAAAAGGTGGCTTCGATCATTACATGCTCAAAGAAATGATGGAACAACCGCAAGTCGTTGTTGACGGGATGCGAGGACGCTTGATTCCAGAAGAAGGCATTGCACATCTTGGTGGATTTTTGGAATACGAAGATCGATGGCGTGATATTGAACGTATTATTATTGTGGCATGTGGCAGTGCGGCGATTGCGGGGCAAATTGGTGAATACATGATTGAAGAATATGCCGGTATTCCTGTTGAAGTAGAGATTGGCTCAGAGTTTCGCTATCGCAAGCCAGTACTCAACGACAAAACAGCGGTGATTTTTGTGTCACAATCTGGGGAAACAGCCGACACGATTGCGTGCTTGCGAGAAGTGAAGCGACAAGGTGTGTTGACGTTCGGTATTGTGAATGTGGTTGGCTCGACGCTTGCGCGCGAAGTCGATGGCGGTGCGTTTATTCATGCAGGACCTGAAGTGTCTGTTGCATCGACAAAAGCGCTCATGGGAATGATGAATTTGTTCGCGCAACTGACTGTCGCGCTTGGACGCAGTCGAGGAATGAGCCTTGTGACAGGCAAGCGCATTTTAGAAGAAATGGAAGCGTTGCCGAAGCTGATGACTGACCTGCTGAATAATCGTGATGTGATTATGGCGCTCGGGAAAAAATACGCACACTATGATCACGCGTTTTACTTGGGTCGGAAGTACAACTTTCCAATTGCGAGCGAAGGTGCGCTCAAATTAAAGGAGCTGGCGTATGTGCACGCAGAAGCCTATCCAAGTGGTGAGCTCAAACATGGTCCACTCGCATTAGTTGATGATCGGTTTTTCACTGTTGTGATTGCGCCAAAAGATTCAGTCTACGAAAAGTCAGTCAGCAATATTCAAGAAGTCCGCGCGCGCGGCGGAAAAATGATTGTGATTGCGACAGAAGGGGACGATTCATTACGTGACATGGCAGATGACGTGATTTTTATTCCGAAGACATTGGAGATGCTCACACCAATGCTGGCAGTGATTCCGTTGCAATTACTTGCGTATGCAATCGCCGTTGAGCGAGGGTGTGATATTGATCAGCCGCGCAACCTTGCAAAATCAGTCACAGTTGAATAAACTAGTAGTGACACATCATTGACAAGACAAAACACCTCGGCCGCATGAATGCTTTCGGGGTGTTTTATGTTTCATCGATCAACCGTCGTGTTATTTCTTTTGCTGCTCGTGTGCGCTGTTTCAGTGTGGCGTCATCCAACTCCACGAGAGGTGAGCGCGGTGTATTTTCATGATGCCGACAGAGTGCAGTTCGATGACGTGCGCGCTGTGGTTGTGCGCGAGCCAGATGTCTCTGAACACGACCAGCGGATCACAATTGCCGTTGATGGGCTTGGGGCGCAAGAAGAGTATTACGTGCGGATTACAACTGACGTCTATCCGTTTGTTCGCATTGGCGATGTGTTTGAGTTGTCGTGTGTTTTCAAGCGGCCGGAACCATTTGATGGTTTTGCATATGATGCCTATTTATTACGGTATCGAATTATCGCGGAATGCCGTCAACCGCAGATTCGTATTATCGGTAGAGAAGAAACGATCCTCACGCACATCATTGATCAAAAGTTGTGGCTCATTGAACGATTGCAGCGCGATCTTCCATTGCCGGAAGCCGGTTTGTTGCTGGGGATTGTATTCGGGGAAATGCGCGCGTTGCCTGATGAAATATTACAAGCCTTTCAAGTCACGGGCACATCCCATTTGTTGGTGATTTCTGGTTCAAATATTGTGCTCATCACCGGCTGGATTCAAGCGTTCCTCCGGTGCTGTACAGCTGAACGCGGACGCATTCTGATTATTTTGGTTGCACTGACTGGATATACGGTAATGACCGGTGTGCAGCCATCTGCGACGCGCGCGGCAATTTTTGGCGGGATTATTTTGTGCAGCAATGCATTTGGTCGGCCGAATCAAGCGCTGCGTGGACTTGTGTACACAGGGATTGTGATGGTCATTCTCAATCCGTTGATCTTGCTCTATGACGCCGGCTTTCAATTATCGTGGCTTGCAAGTTGCGGCATGATTGTTTGGAGTGACCGGCTAACGAAAGCGCTGTCGTTTGTCCCCGAGCGTTTTGAATTACGCGCGGCTGCAAGCGCGACCCTCAGCGCGACGCTGATCACAACGCCGCTGTTGGTGGCGCAATTTCAAGTATTTTCTGTGATTGGATTTATTGCGAACCTCTTTTTGGTTCCACTTCTGTCTTCGTTTTTATTACTTGGCATTCTCTACACGGCGTGCGCTGTGGTGTTGCCGTGGCTCGCTGCGCTGGTGAGCGTGCCATTTCTTGTGGTGTTGCGTTACAGCGTGACCTTCGTGCTCTTTTTTTCGCACGTGCCGTATGCGCAAGTTCCGACGACTGTACCAGTCTCCAGCATGGTGATGTGCTATGCTGTACTCGGAATCTATATCTTGTACGTCATGCTCAAAAAACCTCAGTATCACTTTTATGAATAATACGAACGCAGAGCAGATTCGTGAAAAACGCAGCCGCCTCTTTTCATGGGTGATATTTTTCATATTACTCAGTGTGTCTGGTTTTGTTGCCTGGCAAGCAATGTCGACAATGCAGCAGCAATGGACACAAGACGGTGGGGTTCTGCGAGTGACGCAGCTCAATGTTGGTCAAGGCGATGGATTGCTTGTGCAAACCCCGCAAGGCAACGACATTCTTATTGACGCTGGTCGTGATCGTCGGATTCTGTCTGAAATCGGCACAGTGCTGCAGCCGTGGAATACAACAATTGAATATGTGATCGCAACCCATGAAGACGCTGATCATATTGGTGGATTTCCGTTTATCGCACAGCAGTATCAGATCAATGAATGGATTGTGAGTGGTCGAACAAAAGAGACTACTGTCACAAAAGAATTGCATGCAGCGCAAGAGCGTGAAGGAGTGATGCATGTTGCGACAGCTGGAGAATCTATTGCGATAGAAGATGGTGTTAGTCTTGAAATTCTCAGTCCAGATCAAGATGTGCCAGCCCATGAAGATATTAATGATGATTCAGTTGTGGCGATTTTGCACTACCACGACTTTGCTCTTGCGCTCACCGGGGATGCTGGAATCACGTCTGAAAATGAGATCATGAAGCGTCACGAGCCAATTGATGTTGATATTCTGAAGGCCGGGCATCATGGTAGCAAGACCTCAACAAGTCCAGAGTTTTTGCAGTGGCTCGATCCGGAAATTGTGCTGATTTCCGCTGGGCAAGACAATGATTACGGGCATCCGCATTATCGAGTGCTGCACGATATTGAGCAATATGGCGCCTGGATATTCCGTACAGACAAAGATGGTCGAATTACATGTGAAACAGAGGGACTGCCAGGAGATGTTCAGTGTTCCAGGCAGTATGAATAATCAAATTTTTGTGGTATACTGCTGACATGCAAGCAAAAAGACACCTTGTAATTGTTGGTGCTGGATTTGGAGGATTGTCCGCTGCTTTAACGTTCGCTGAGGCAATTGAAAAGGGGAAGCAGCCACAGTTTGATATTACGGTGATTGATAAAAACGATTACCAGCTCTATACACCTGATTTATATGAAATTGCGGCAGGGAGTGCCACTATTCAAGATAGTGTAGAGTTGAAAAAAACTGTCTGCATTGACGTGAAGCTTGCCTTGGCGCAATATCACATTCGATTTTTGTCTGCGACGGTCAATGGGGTGAATCGAGCGCATAAGACGGTCGAAACCTCAAAAGGAGTAATTGGATACGATTATCTATTGTTGTCGCCTGGGAGCATCGCATTTGATTACGGAATACCAGGAATTGCCGAGCATGCAGTGAATTTAAAAACAGCGCATGATGCATTGCAGATTCGTGAGTCAATTATGGAACGCGTGCAACACGGGCTACCAACACGGATTGCAGTGTGTGGAGCGGGTCCAGCTGGTTCGGAGCTTGCAGCCGAGCTGGCGTTTGTCTACGGTCGTGAAAGCGCTGGCTTGGTGTCAGTCGCATTAGTTGATGGCGGTGAGCGTGTTCTGGGTGCGATGTCACCGGCAGTGAGTCGTCGTGCTGAAAAGCGATTGCAAAAACTGAACGTCGAATTACACCATCGTTTTCGCATTGCCTCTGTTACCGCTGACTCTTTGACAAGTACAACGGGAGACACGCTAGCGGCAGATATTATTATTTGGACCGGCGGAGTGACGGCGAATCCGTTGATGCAGGCCCTTGGCCTTGAATTAAATACGCACGGACAATTGCCCGTGGCAGCGACATTCCAATCAGCGGAAGATTCTGCGATTTTTGCAATTGGTGACAGCGCGCAAATTCCACTGCCGGGCACAGATGGTGTGTTTGCACCGCAGACAGCGTACGAGGCGGTGACACAAGGAGAAAAGGTGGCGTGGAATATCCTGTTGCATGATGCAGGCGGGCATTTACAAGCCTATCATTCCCGTTTTCCGGGATATGTTGTCGCGTTAGGAGGAAAATATGGTGTTGTTGCGTTGCCAAAAAATATCGTTTTATCGGGAAGAATTGGCTATCTTGCTCGAAAAATCATTGATTTTAACCATTTCCGTAGCGTTCTGCCCTTTATGCAAGCCTGCGCTTTTTGGTATACTGGTATGCAGTTAATGAATAAGAATGATTCATCCGTATGACATATCTTCGTGATTTATCCGTAGCTCACCGTACTGTATTTTTACGCGTTGACTTTAATGTTCCGCTTGATGATGCAGGCGTGATTACAGAAGATGCACGCATTAAAGCTGTGCTGACAACAATTGAATATTTAGTGCAACAAAAAGCACGAGTCATTATCGGGTCGCATCTTGGTCGGCCAGATGGCGCTGTGGTTGAGAGCATGCGATTGCGCCCGGTAGCACAACGCTTGGAGGAGCTGCTCGGAATGCCAGTGAAGTATGTTGAAGATTGTATTGGTTCAGTTGTTGATGACGCAAAAGCAGCGCTTGCAGACGGAGAAATTTTGTTGTTAGAGAATTTGCGTTTTCACAAAGGTGAAGAAGCGAACGATATGCATTTTGCAGAAAACTTGAGTCAAAATATTGATGTCTATATTAATGATGCGTTTGGTGCGATTCATCGCAAGCATGCGTCAGTGCACGCGTTGCCGTCTTTGATTTTTGATAAAGGCGCTGGCTTTTTACTTGAAGATGAGTTGCGTGCGTTGTCACGAGTTGCGCATCAGCCAGAAAAACCGTTTGCGATCATTGTTGGTGGAATGAAGCTCACGGATAAAGTGAAAGTAATCGAGCATCTCGCACCAGTAGCAGATGTTGTCTTGGTTGGTGGAGGCGTGGCAAATACATTTTTACGCGCAGCAGGGACAGTAATTGGGAAGTCAAAAATTGAAGCTCCAAAAACAAAGAAAGATGGGACTGTCAAAGATCCGCTGCAGGATGCTGTTCGTATTTTAGAAACCGTTGGTGCAGTGCCGGCGACATTGGTGGTCGATGATATGCCGGCTGCAAAAAAAGTCGTGTTGCCCGTTGATGTGGTTGTGAGTACTGCAATTGACGCAGCAGCGCCGACACGTGTTATTGATCTTGAATCTGAAACTGTTTCCGACGAAGAAATGATTTTGGATATCGGCCCAAAAACCCAAGCGTTATATGCGCAGATTATCGGCCGCGCAAAAACAGTGTTCTGGAACGGGCCAATGGGATTATTTGAACAAGAGGCATTTCGGGCTGGCTCGGCGGCAGTTGCGAAAGCAGTCGCAGAGAGTGAGGCATATAGCGTACTTGGAGGCGGGGACACAGAGTCTTTGATTTCAACCGTTGAGCTCACTGGTTCGTTTTCGCATGTTTCAACTGGCGGCGGCGCAAGTCTTGCGTATGTTGCTGGTGATTCACTTCCAGGCATTGAGATTCTTGAGTAATATTTTTAGATAGTAACCGTTATTTTATGACAACAATTACATCTGTTACAGCGCGTGAAATTTTAGACTCTCGGGGAAATCCGACGATTGCAGTGCGTGCGACCTTGTCTGATGGTGCAACAGCTGAGGCGATGGTGCCGTCTGGTGCGTCAACGGGCGTGCATGAAGCGGTAGAGCTTCGCGATGGAGACGCGAATCGATACAACGGAGCTGGTGTGCTCACTGCTGTTCGCAATGTCGAAACAGAAATTCAGGCAGCTATTGTCGGGTTGAATGCAGAAGATCAACGTGGACTTGATGAGGTGATGATCGCGCTTGATGGAACGCCAAATAAAGCACGCTTGGGAGCCAATGCTATTCTTGGGGTGTCGCTGGCAGTCGCGCAAGCAGTTGCACGTTCACGCAAGGTTGAGCTATTTGAATCACTGCGCACGACATTTGGAATCACAACACCGATGTCTTTGCCGTATCCGATGATGAATATTGTGAATGGTGGAAAGCATGCAACAAACGGTTTGACGTTTCAAGAATTTATGATTGTTCCGCAGCAGTCGGTCTTTGCTGAACGGATTCGCTGTGGTGCGGAAATTTTTCACGCATTGAAAAATGTATTGCATGACAAAAAATATTCTACTGGGGTTGGCGATGAAGGTGGTTTTGCTCCAGAGCTCCACAAAAATAACGATGCGCTTGCATTGATCGCAGAAGCGATTGGTCACACGTCGTACGTGCTCGGGACAGATGTTATGATTGCGTTGGATCCAGCAATTTCAGAATTTTACACTGATGGTGTCTACACTGTTGATGAGCAATCAATGAATGCGGATCAAGTCATTGCGTATATGACAGATCTTGTACAGCGCTATTCAATCATTTCAATTGAAGACGGGCTCGCGGAAGATGATTGGGCGGGCTGGAATGCAATGACAACTTCACTTGGTGGGCAGATTCGCTTGGTTGGTGATGACTTGTTTGTGACGAGTGCTAAGCGCTTACAAAAAGGGATTACAGAAGGTGTTGGCAACGCGATTCTCATTAAAGTGAATCAAATTGGCACACTCACAGAAACAATGGATACAATCGCACTGGCACAGCAACATCACTATACTGTAGTGATTTCACATCGTTCAGGCGAAACAGAAGATACCACGATCGCAGACCTTGCGGTTGCCGTTGGCGCCGAATATATCAAAACAGGTTCACTGTCTCGATCAGAGCGCATCGCAAAATACAACCGACTTCTCGTAATTGACGCGATGGTCAAGTAATGCATTCATTGCTACACTCACTTCATGGAATCTTCTACACCAACAACTGACTCCGCTATCCGTCGACCACTGGTATTACTCGTGCTTGATGGTTGGGGTATTGCGCCTCCGGGTCCCGGGAACGCGATTGTTACAGCGAAGACGCCGAATATGGATATGCTGGCAGAGCGGTACCCAACGGTTGCGCTGCATGCCTCTGGTGAGATGGTTGGTTTGCCCCCGAACGAAATGGGGAATTCAGAGGTGGGTCATTTGAATATTGGCGCTGGCCGTATTCTATATCAAAGTTTGCCGCGGATTGATCGAGATGTGAGTTCCGGTCAATTTTTTCAGAACGAAACAATTCTCAAAGCTGTGCAAACAGCGAAAGAGCGCGGGAGTAAGATTCATTTACTCGGTCTTGCGAGTCACGGTGGTATCCATTCGTCGATTGCACATTTGTATGCGCTGCTTGAGTTGTGTAAACAGCAAGAGATGGGCGACAAGGTCTTTATTCACGCTGTTCTTGATGGTCGCGATACAGCGAAAAATGCTGGACTTGAAACCATTGCAGAACTCGAAACCAAATGCAATACCATCGGCGCAGGAAAAATCGCATCCCTTGCTGGGCGGTTTTGGGCAATGGATCGGGATAATCATTGGGAGCGCATTGAAGCAGCGTACAATGCAATGCGGCATGGTGTTGCAGACCAAAAAAATCACAGTCCGCTTGCGGCGATTGAGGAGTCGTACGGCAAGCAAGTGTTTGATGAAGAGTTTGTACCGACGGTCATTGTCAATGAACAAGGTGAGCCGACGACAACTGTTGATGATGGAGATGTGGTGATTTTTTTCAATTTTCGATCCGACAGAGCGCGGCAAATGACCAAAGCATTTGTGTTGCCAGGCTTTACAAAATTTGAACGGGGATCAGCTTTTAATTCGTTGATTTTTGTGACAATGACTGAGTATGAAAAAAATATTCCAGTCCGTGTTGCGTATCAACAAGAGCAAGTAGAATATCCAATTGCGCGTGTGATTTCTGAGGCAGGCCTCACTCAGCTGCATGTTGCGGAAACAGAAAAATATGCGCACGTGACATTTTTTTTGAATGGTGGAGCCGAGGATCCGTTTTCTGGTGAAGAGCGGTCATTAGTCGCATCGCCGCGTGTTCAGTCATATGATCAATCTCCGGCAATGAGCGCAAAAGCGGTCAGTGATGCAGTTGTTGGTGGAGTTTCTGGAAAGAAGTTTGATTTTATTGTTGCGAATTTTGCAAACGCAGATATGATTGGGCACACTGGAAATCTTGCAGCGACCATTGCGGGCGTTGAAGTTGTTGATGCCTGTATTGGGGATATTGCAGCGGCTGTGGCAGCGGCCGATGGAACGCTAGTGATTACTGCAGATCACGGCAATGCAGAAGTGATGATTAATGCAAAAACAGGCGAGCCAGAAAAAGAGCACACAAAAAATGCTGTCCCGTGTATTATGGCATCTTCTGTCTTAGCAGCGCAGCGATCGTTGTGGCAACCGGTGACAAACGGTGATTTATCTCGCTTGCAACCAGTCGGGGTATTGTCTGATGTTGGGCCAACTGTGCTGACGTTACTTGGTGTTGCAATTCCACAAGAAATGACTGGTCGGCCATTAATTCGCATGACGCAGTAATAAAATGATATATGATTAAAGCACTTCGTCGCTCAAAAAAACAACGATTTGATATCGTGACTATTGGAAGTAGTTTGCGTGATACGTCTTTTTTTTCAAACGAGTTACAAGTCATTGATAATCCTATCAATGACGCAACGTGCAAACGACTCATGGCAGTGGAGCACGGCGCAAAGATTCACAGTGACCATGTGCAAGTTGGATTTGGTGGTGGCGCCGGGAACACGGCAATGAATTTCGCGATACTTGATTTCAATGTTGGAATCATGAGTAGTATTGGAGCAGACGTTGATGGTCAAGCAATTATTGACCACTATCGAACCCAAGGTATTGATACGCGTTTTATTGAAGAGGTTGCTGGTGTGCGCACAGGTTTTTCCTTTATCACTGTTCATCCAAATAGTCATGATCGAACAATGTATGTCTATTACGGCGCGGCTCGAAAATTACAGGCACCAAAAACAATATTTGAAAATTTTGAAACAGAGTGGTTTTATATCTCATCGTTAAATCATTCCACTTGGAAAAAAACTATCGAACATGCGATTGAAACGGGAGCGAGCGTTGCATGGAATCCAGGTTCTATGCAATTACAAGGATCTACAACCGCTTTAAAGCAGTTGATGAAACAGGTGCAAGTGCTTATTTTGAATAGTGATGAAGCAGCTGAGTTACTTGTGAAATGCGGATATGAAAATCGTGAATATTCATTAGAGGAACTGGTGAATGCTGTGTACGCATTCGGCTCAGGAATTGTACTGATTACAGATGGGGCAAACGGATCTATTGTGCGTCGTGATGACGAAGTTATTTTTCAGCCCGCAACAGACAAGCTGCCGCTCGATACAAGTGGTGCCGGTGATTGCTTTGGCTCATCGTTTGTCACTGGTGTTATTCGATATGATGGCAATCTTGCAAAAAGCTTAGAGCTCGGGCAATATATCGCTGATCGTTTAATCGCAAAACCGGGCGCGCAAAATGGATTTGTTCCATGGGAAAAGTTGCCAAAAAAATTCCGATAACAAAAGATTATGAAGATTCAATGGACAAAGCCACTTGCAAAAAATGTTGGAGAAGTCTTGCGTGAAGCAGGGTATCATTATTTTGTTGACCCAAATACGCATAAAGGTAGTTTTGTGTTGCGTTTAAGCAAACAATATTATCCGCGGTATCATGTCTATGTGAAAGAAGCGGACGGCGCAACAATTGTTGATTTACATATTGATCAAAAACACGCGTCATACGAAGGACAAAAAATGCATTCTGGTGAGTCAGATGGCCGGGTTGTTGAAGAAGAAATTGCGCGAATTGAACGCTGGCTTGAGCATTTTACGGTTATATAAGGGTATTTTATAGGGGTTTGCGAGAGTTGCGTTGCGATGGTTGTTTTGGTATACTATCTGTAGTCTTGAGTGCAAAAAGTCACTCATTAAATTCCATAACCAGGATACCTGGTCAGCTACATGACATTTTTTTGTATGCATACAAAAAGCCATCCACAACAAAAAGTCCATAAACGGTTTCAAAAACACGTGTTTGGCGCTGTTCGTGATGCAAAAAATGATACTCCTCAACCAGATGAACCGCGCCGCACTTCGCGTACTTCAAAATCCGTTGGTGCAATTGTCTTGAATCAAAAATTGCAAGTGTTGCTTATTTTTCAACAACAAAATAAATATTGGGAATTTCCAAAAGGGAAAATGGAAGCCGGAGAAGATGAAGTTGCGACATTGAAACGCGAAATCAACGAAGAGACAGGAATTCGGAAATTTCGTTTGGTGCATAATTTTCGGAAATTAATGTATTACACATTTCGATTTGAAGGCTCAACGATTCGTCGGAGTGTTGTGTATTACTTGATTCAAACTGGTGATCCAATTCAGTTGTCAGATGAGCATTCTCAATATATGTGGCTCTCATTTGATGCAGCAAAGAAAAAGCTCAAACATAAAAATCAAATTAAATTGCTCGATCAGGTAACAGAATTGATTTATGGGTAAATTGTTTCAATGGCAGGTTGCGGAAAAGATTAGTGAAGCGGAATTGTTGCGTTTCCCAGAATTTTCTGAGCTTGTGATTCAACTGCTTGCGAATCGTGGAATCACAGAAACAGCGGACATCGAATCATTTTTGCAACCAGATTATTTTCAAGATCAACACGATCCTTTTTTGTTTCGTGATATGCGCGTTGCCGTTGATCGCATTAATCAGGCACTGAAGAATAAAGAAAAAATTACTATTCATGGTGATTATGATGCGGATGGTGTGTGTGCATCTGCGGTGCTCTACAAAACCTTAATCGCGCTTCATGCTGATGTTGATTATTACTTACCGCATCGTGACACTGAGGGCTATGGCTTGAACATGAACACAGTGGCAAAATTGAAAGCCGCTGGAACGCAATTAATCATTACGGTTGATTGTGGGATTTCCAATAAGCCAGAAGTTCAAGCAGCGGTTGATGCTGGAATGGAAGTGATTGTAACGGATCATCACAGTGAACCGCCGGAATTGCCAGATGCAGCGCTCGCTGTCTTGAATCCAAAAATTGCTGCAGAGCCATATCCATTTAAATATCTTGCGGGTGTTGGAGTGTCCTTTAAGCTCTGTCAGGCATTGATTCGTGAGCATGGTTTAGGCGAAGCATTTGAAAAATGGCTCCTTGACTTAGTCGCGATTAGTACAGTGACAGATTTTGTGGAACTGGTTGGTGAAAACCGCGTCTTTTTGAAATACGGTTTAGTGGTGCTACAAAAAAATCAACGCCCTGGTTTGCGCGAACTGTTTGCGGTGATGGGCAAGGAAGCGAAAGATGCGACAGCTGAGACTATTGGGTTTCATATCGGTCCGCACATTAATGCAGCAGGTCGCGTTAATCATGCCAATCAAGCACTGGAGCTTGTATTAGAAGAAAACCGAGACAATGCACAAGTGATGGCAAAGCAACTTGCAGCAACAAATAAAGAGCGGCAAGTGCAAAGTGGTAAAATGAGCAAAGAGGCGCTCGAGCAAGCCTTGTTGCAAACCAATGAAACCGTTATTATCGTTGAAGGGGATGAATGGCCGGTTGGATTAGTCGGACTTGTAGCAGGAAAAGTTGCATCTGAATATAACCGACCGACGTTTGTGATTACGACTATGGGCGACGAAATTGTTGGGAGTGGTCGTTCAATCCCGCAGTTCCATCTTGTTGAAGCGTTGCAATCCATGGATGAAGTGTTTACAAAATACGGCGGACATCCAGGAGCGTGTGGTTTTTCATTGAAAGACCGCGAAGCCTTGGAAGAGTTCAAGGTGCGCATGCGTGCTCGTGGAAACGAGTTGCTTGCTGGCAAGGATTTACGAAAGATTGTGAAAGCTGAAAAAGAAATCACACTTGGTGAAGCAGATTGGAATCTGGTTTCAACCGTTGAACAATTTGCTCCGTATGGTCAAAGCAATCCCGAGCCAATTTTTGTCTCTCGCGGTGTGCGTATTGAAAAAATTGATTGCGTTGGGAAAACCCAAGCGCATTTACGGATGCGTGTTTCGCAAGACGGTGTTGTGCGTCCATGCATTGGATTTTCTCTCGGTGAGTTGTGTGAAGAATTTCCAGCTGGAAGCATGGTGAATATTGCCTACACCATTTCAGTGAATGAATGGAACGGTAACAAAGATATTCAATTTCAGTTAATTGATATTGAAGCAGTAGAATAACGATATATGAATGAAACACTGACATTATTTACCGATGGTGGATCACGCGGAAATCCAGGGCCTTCAGCGCTCGGGGCCGTGTTGTTTGATCAACATGGTAACGTTGTAAAAGAAATCAGCGAATACCTCGGAGTCACCACAAACAATCAAGCAGAGTATCGCGCGGTTGTTGCTGGACTCAAGGCTGCGAAAGAGCTTGGCGCAACGCGGGTTGATTGCAAAATGGACAGCTTGCTGGTTGTCAAACAAATGAATCGTGAATGGAAGGTGAAAGATGTAAATATCGCGCCACTGGTTGTTGAATTGCATAATCTTGGAGTTGCAATTGGAACAGTGACATACACACACGTACGCCGAGAATATAATAAACACGCCGATGCACTCGTTAATAAAGCCCTGGATGCGCAGGCAGGTGTGACACGATAAAAACGCTCTGTTATTATCGTTGTAAAAAGGTGTCGGCTTCGTAGAGGTCGATGCTGTTTTTTGTTGCCGTTGCGGTTGGGTCTTGCGTGTTGGTTGTGACAATTGTACGACCGTTGTTTCGAATGTGATCAATAAAGATATTTTGTGCGCTCAGGAGTGTCCAGGTTTGTCTGCGGTCTCGTGAGTCGTATTCAACAGCATAGAGACCCGCGTTTGTTGTGTAGTAAAAATATTGTCCAGAGCTATGTGCTCCAACACTTGTAATTGGCGTGCCAACTCGCGCGATAAGGTCCATGTTTTTTGGATCTAATTGGTAGAGCCAGAGATCTGTGCCGCTGGCGTAGAGCAAGGTGTTTTTATCAATCCAGGTTGCGTCTGTAATTGCGCCATCAATAATTGTTGTGTAATCAGTGTCGTTGATGTCTTTCAAAACATATGTGCGAGCAGCTTTTGGATCAACAAGTAACAACTTCGGACCGCCGGTGATTACTTGTAGTTGTTCGATGTTCGAAAATCCCTGTTCGGATAAAATGCGCTCCGCATTCGCAAGCTTGCTCGCGGCTTCTGTGACAGTATCAATTTTTGTAATTTCTAAAGAGTTTTCCAAAAGAGATCGTGTTTCAACAAACGGTTTTTGTGTGAGCTCAGAATAAAACAATACAATGTCAGGAAAGACAATGGATTTTCCAGGAGTAATAGTGGTTTGTTTTTCCCAGGTGTGATATCCCGGTTTTGATACAGTAATGCGATATGCTCCCGCGCTTGCAGTTTTAATATATGGCGTTGTTTCGGCTTGAACTTCACTATTGAGTGACACTGTCGCATTTTTTGGTGTAGAGATCAAAGAAATTGCAGCAGTGCGAGTCAGTGAGCGTGTTTCTTTGTTGTATCGATAGCCAGCAGAATAGACACCAACAAATAAGAGTGCTGGAATTGCAATGACAATAAAGACCCAGAAAATAATCGGTTGCTTGCGTTGCACGGTGTATCCGCGTTGCTCTGGTTTGTCGCTTGATTGACTGGTCATAGGCTTTCGAATATAGTTAGAGTCATGGAACGATTTATTATTCAAGGAGGACATCAGCTATCTGGAGAGATTCCAGTATTTGGTGCAAAAAATCATGCATTAAAGGCGCTTGCGGCTACGTTATTGTTTGAACGTGCTGTGCATGTTGAGAATGTCCCAATGGGAGAGGATGTACTACGAATGCTCGATATTATACGAACAATTGGCGGTTCAGTCAACGTTTCTGAAGACGTTGTTGATATTCTTCCGCCGACGACATTTGATGGTGTATTGCCAGAAGATTTAGTGCCGCAATTACGTGCATCACTTGTGTTGCTTGGTCCGTTATTAACCCGTTTTGGTCGCGTATTATTACCGCACCCCGGCGGGGATAATATCGGAAAACGACCAATTGATTTTTTTCTTGAATTTACAAAAGCGATGGGAGCTGAGGTTGTTGAACATGATGCGGCATACGAATTCATCGCTCCGAACGGATTACAAGGAACGCGCTATTTTTTTCCAGTCCAAAGTCACACTGGAACGGAAACGATGATACTGGCAGCGGCGGGCGCGCACGGCACAACAGTGATTGAAAATGCATCATGCGAACCAGAAGTGGTTGCTCTTGCACAATGGCTGCGTGAATCAGGTGTTGCTATTTCAGGAGAAGGCACACAAACGATCGTGATTGAGGGTGGAGATGTTTCTGCGTTGGAACCTGCTCCGGCAATCATTATTCCTGATCGATTAGAAGCTGGATCGTTTTTAATTCTTGGTGCAGCGACAAATAGTGAACTCACAGTAACCGGTTGCGTTCCTGGACACCTCACAAGTCTTTTGCACGCCTTTGAAACAATGGGTATTCCGTATTCGATTGCTGGTGATGCAATTACTGTGCACACACATGAATCTCTCGCTCCTTTGCAGCTGGTGACACATGAGTATCCAGGATTTCCAACTGACCTACAGGCGCCGATGACGGTGTTATTAACGCAGGCAACAGGCCAAAGTGCGGTGCGAGAAACAATTTACGAAGGTCGACTTTTTTATACCGACATGCTGAACAATATGGGTGCACAGATTCAAATGCTTGATCCATATCGTGTGACCGTTCAAGGAAAAACAGCGTTATATGGTAAGTCAGTTGTCAGTCCGGATATTCGCGCAGGTATTGCGATGGTTATTGCTGGGTTGATTGCAACTGGCGAAACAACAATTGAGCAAATTTATCAAGTTGATCGAGGCTACTTACAAATAGAGCAGCGCTTGCAGCAGATAGGTGCGCAGATTCGTCGAGAGAAGCGTTAATATAACTTTATGGAATTTGATATCAATACACAATTACAAAATAAAGCGATGCAAAAAAAACAACAAGCACACAAAGCCTTTCTTGGTTTCGTTTTTGTGCTCGTCTTTGTTGTCGGTTTAGGAGCTGGTTTTTTAACAGCAACCCTTTCGTCAGATGGGGCTGGAAATATCCAAGAGGCAAAAAATGCCTTACTCAATAAAAATGCAGATGACCTCTCATTATTTTGGGATGTTTGGAATGACGTGAAAGGCGATTACGTGCACCAACCAGTTGACGAAAAGCAATTAATGTACGGTGCAGTATCAGGGATCGTTCAGGGCTTAAATGATCCGTATTCAGTGTTTTTCACTCCTGATCAATCCAAAGAGTTCATGGATGAGATTAATGGTGAGTTTGAGGGCATTGGTGCTGAGGTGGCGATTAAAAATAATCAACTTGTTGTTGTGAGTCCAATCACGGGAAGTCCTGCGATGGCCGCTGGTGTGCAGCCAGGAGATGCAATTTTGCGTATCGATGATGTTGATACAGCTGGTATGGATTTGAATACCGCGGTTGGTAAAATTCGTGGAAAAAAAGATACCGTGGTCACCTTGCAATTACAGCGTAATGGTGAAACGCCGTTTGATGTAAAAATTACCCGAGATCGTATTCATATTGATAGTGTGACTTCAAAAAATATTGAAAAAGACGGCAAACGGATTGCGCATATTACAATTTCACAATTCAATGGTGAGACTGCTGATTTATTTTCAAAAGCGGTCACAGAAGTAAAAGTCAATAAACCAGATGGGATTATCTTGGATTTACGGAATAACCCAGGTGGGTATTTAGACGCGGCAGTTGAAGTAATTGGTCAGTTTGTTGAAAATGGGACACCAGTTGTCTATGAGCAAAAAAGTGATGGTCAAGATATTCCATATAAAACAAAAGGTGCGCCAACAATTGACGGTGTTCCGACAGTTGTATTAATGAATGCTGGATCTGCTTCAGCGTCAGAAATTGTCGCAGGTGCGTTACGTGATTATAAAAAAGCAACCTTGCTTGGCACTACGTCGTTTGGTAAGGGGACTGTGCAGGATGTGCGCTCATATGCTGATGGTTCAACGCTCAAGCTCACAATCGCGCAATGGCTCACTCCAAATAAAACAGCGATCAATAAAACAGGGGTTGTGCCAGATTTTTACAGCACGAATACAAAAGAAGATGTTGCAGCGGATAAAGATCCACAACTTGATGCCGCGACATTGTACTTTACAAATAACGCAGAATTTGTAAAAACAATACTACCTCCAACTGAGGAGCAGAAAAAACCACTTGTAAAAGAATAAGAAGAATTATGAAAGTTGTTATTAAAAAAACCGGACAAGTTAAAAATGTACCAGATGGATACGCGCGCAATTTCCTAATCCCAAAAGGTTTGGCAGTGCCAGCAACTGATGACGCTGTTGCGCAGGCTGCAAAAGGGCAGGCGGCAGCAAAAGCGCAACGCGAACAAGAAGAGCGTGAATGGGAAGAAATGAAGCGAACGCTCGGAGGCGTGACGATTCAATTGCAATTACCAGCAAATGACGCAGGGTTGTTGTTTGGCGCGGTGACTGCAAAAGAATTGGTCGCGGCTCTCAAAGAGCAGTGCTTTACAGTGCAACCGCAATGGTTTGTTGACGGTGTGCATATTAAACAGGTTGGAGAGCATGCAGTCTCGATTCATTTGCCAAATAAAGCAGTTGTTTCAATTCAATGCATTGTGCAAAAACAGTAGTTGTTGTTTGTTTTGCTTCGTGATATACTCATTTTTTGAATTAATTTCCTCTTATTTTTTTGTATGGCAAAAGTAACCAAAAAAGGTAGTCGCAAAAAAGCGTATGCCCCGAAATATGTTTTTGTTGTTGGTGGTGTGATGTCGTCTGTTGGAAAAGGTGTTGCAGCGTCATCGATTGCATTAATTTTGCAATCACGTGGCTATCGAATCACTGCGATGAAAGCTGATCCATACATTAACGTTGATGCCGGAACAATGAACCCAACAGAACACGGAGAAGTGTTTGTCACTGCTGACGGTGATGAAACAGATCAAGATATTGGGAACTATGAACGGTTTTTACATCAAGATATTCATAAAGTAAATTACATGACAACAGGTCGTGTCTATTTGGATGTTATTCAACAAGAGCGTAATTTACAGTACCAAGGGAAGTGCGTTGAGGTTGTGCCGCATATTCCATTGAATATTATTTCTCGGATTAAAAAAGCGCAAAAAACAGATGATGCTGAAATTACTGTTATTGAAATCGGCGGAACAGTTGGGGAATATCAAAGTGCGTTGTTTTTAGAAGCGGCTCGCATGATGAAAAATGAGCGTCCAGAAGATGTGGCGATTGTGCTTGTGAGTTACTTGCCTGTGCCATCAGCAGTTGGTGAGATGAAAACAAAGCCGACACAAACAGCAGTTCGTCAATTAAATGAAGCTGGTTTGCAAGCGGACTTTATTATTGCGCGTAGTGAAAAACCGATTGATGCTGTTCGTAAAGAAAAGTTATCTGTATTCTGTGCGGTGAAACCAGAGAATATTATCGCAGCGCCAAATATTGATAGTATTTATGCGGTGCCACAAGCCTTTGAAGATGAAGGTCTTGGGGTTGCGATGTTGAAGACATTGAAATTAAAAACAAAGCGCGTGACAGCAAAAACAGCACTTGAGCAATTAAATGCTGTTGTGAACGTTTCGCGTACAGCAAAAGATACGGTAAAAATTGCGGTTGTTGGAAAGTATTTCGCAACTGGTGAATTTGTATTGTCAGATGTGTATATTTCTGTCATCGAGGCATTGAAACACGCGGCATGGAGTCAAAAACGTCAAATTGAATTGACATGGGTTGATGCAGAGGATTATGAAACGCATCCAAATAAGGTAAAAGAGTTGGGTGATTTTGATGGCGTGCTTGTGCCTGGAGGTTTTGGATCACGAGCGATCGAAGGAAAAATTCGAGCGATTCAATATGTCCGTGAAAACAAGATTCCATACTTTGGCTTGTGTTACGGTATGCAATTGGCATGTGTTGAAGTGGCGCGAAATGTTGCTGGTCTTACTGGTGCGCACACTGTTGAAATTGATCAACAAACAGATCATCCGATTATTATTGTGAATCCGAATCAAAAAAATAACATCGAAGCAAAACAATACGGCGGAACACTTCGCCTTGGAAGTTACCGTTGTGATCTCGCTCCTGGAAGCAAGACACAAAAAGCGTATGGCGTGAATACTGTTTCAGAGCGTCATCGTCATCGATATGAATTTAACAATGATTACGTTGATCAATTAGAAAATGCTGGGCTGGTTATTTCTGGAATTAACCCAGAACAAGGCTTGGTTGAAATTGTTGAATTAAAAGATCATCCGTGGTTTGTTGGTACGCAATTTCATCCGGAGTTCTTGTCTCGTCCGTTGACACCGCATCCGTTATTTGTTGGTTTTGTTAAAGCAGCTATTGTCCGCAGCAAGTAATCAATGAAAATAAAAAAGACGCTCGATCGGTGAGCGTCTTTTTTATTGTGTGTATTTATTGTTTTTCAACAACGGATACAGTTTGGATGGTTTTGAGAAGTCCTGTGAAACGTTTTACTTTTTTCTTGGTGAATTTTACAACGCCAGGAACGATTGCGTAAATTGTGTCATCTTCGCCAATGCGTGTGCCAACTCCTGGACGGAATTTGCTTCCACGTTGTCGAATGAGGATGTTTCCGGATTCAACGGTCTGACCACCGTATTTTTTAACACCGAGACGCTTTGCTTTCGAATCGCGTCCCAGATTGGTCGAGCCACCGGCCTTGGTATGTGCCATAGGTTACAGATTAGGATAAATATCAATGACTTTTTTCAATAATTTGAAGTCCGCAATAGCATACCATAGAGTGATTGACGTGTCAATTTCTTTCACGCTATACTATATGCATGTCTATTGAAGCCCGAAAAGGGATTGAGCCCACTCGATTTTTTGAACGCGTCCGTTTTTTGCCCGCACCATTTTGGATTGGTTTTCTGTTGGTATTCATTATTAATGCCGCGCAGTGGGGGTACATTTTGTGGAAGTTTCCGCCAATTGAAGGGGTGGTTTTTTTACATTACACAATCTACTTTGGCGTTGATATCACCGGACAATGGTGGAATATACTCCTGATTCCAGGAGCTGGACTGTTATTTTTTGTTCTGAATACTTTAGTTGTATTCTGGTCGTATTTTCGGTATCCGTTGATTGCCTGGGTGTCCGTGGTCTTTTCAGGGATTATGAATGCGCTTATATTACTTGGCCTCTATTTTATTATTCACGTAAACGCATAATTGTATGTCTTTGACTGTCTGGGTTGCTGTAAAAATTTTATTACTCGCGTCAATTTCTTTTATTACAGCAATGCTGTGGACCCCGCTCCTGACACGTTTTTTGTATGCCTATAAAATGGGGAAGAATATTCGTAATGACAATAACGCAACTCCGTTGTTCTCGAAAATGCATCAACATAAAAAAGGAACGCCAACAATGGGTGGCGTGCTGATTTGGGGGACAACGCTTGTATTGTCTTTGATTTGTGCGCTTGGTGTGCAATTTCCTGGTTCAATTTTCCCCCCAGAGATGAATTTTTTGACACGTCGTGAAACATTACTCCCACTTGGTGCGTTGATTATGTCCGCTCTTGTTGGTTTAATTGATGACATTATTGATATTCGTCGCGCTGGAAAAGGCGGCGGGGGAATGGCAATGCGCTATCGATTATTGATTTATTCTGGTATCGCTGTGCTCGCTGCGTATTGGTTTGTTTCAAAGCTTGATTGGACAATTTTGCATATCCCATTTTGGGGGAACATTGAACTCGGTGTATTTGCGTTGCCGGCATTCTTTTTTGTTATTGTTGCAACTGCGTTTTCTGTAAACGAAACAGACGGACTCGATGGACTTGCAGGCGGTGTGCTTCTTGGTGCATTCACGGCATTTTCTGGTATTGCATTTATGCAAAGCCGCTTTGACCTTGCGGTATTTTGCGCGGTGATTGGTGGTTCATTGCTGGCATTTTTGTGGTTCAATATTCACCCGGCCCGTTTTTTCATGGGGGATACTGGCTCAATGCCGCTTGGGATTACGCTGGCAATTGTCGCGATTTACACAAACACCGTTTGGTTGCTGCCGGTGATTGGATTTATTCTTGTCATGGAATCTGTTTCAGTTCTGGTGCAGTGGACATCAAAATTGCTTCGCAATGGAAAAAAGATTTTTCACTCAACGCCAATTCACCATCACTTTGAGGCAATTGGTTGGGAAGAGCCAAAAATCGTGATGCGGTTTTGGATCATTTCAGCGGTCTTTTCAATTCTAGGAATTGTCCTGTATCTTCTTGATCGCAGTATTTTAGGCCACCTCTAAAGAGTGTCAAATAGACTATTGCGCAAGAAACGGCAGGATACTAAAGAGTACCATTGATACAATTGCAATCAGCGCGAGAACAAGGTATACTTTTTCCTGCCAGGATTTTTTTCGTTTACTCATATAGGAGAGTATACAAAAACCCAGTGTCTTTCGCAAGCATGACAAGAAAACCAAAAAAACAACAAAAAACCCTCAAAAAACGATTTCGTTTGTTTTCTCGAGCGCAAAAATTACCAAATAGAACACCTGCAGCGTTAGGAGGCACTGGGTCATCTATTGAAGTGAAGCGATTTTTTGATACGCGTTTATTTGTTATGGTGTTGCTGCTGATCACCGGTTTTTTGTTTGTTTCGGTGACGCGTGAAGCAGTGCGTCGTGTGCAGATTGGTCGTGAAATCCGAACGGTCAAGCAAGAAATCGCAAAGCAAGAAGCGAGGAATGCACAGATGGCTGTACTTACAAAAGTGCTCAATACAAGTACCGCACAAGAAAAGCAAAGTCGTTTAACGCTCAATTCAATTATCCCTGGTGAAACAGTCGTGATTATTGAGTCAGACAACACGGCTTCTGCACAAGATTCTGAAAGTGAAGTTCTTTTGCCAAATGGTGAAACAGTTGATACTATATCAGGCAGGACTACGCAAACCAGTAATCCAAAGAAGTGGTTTGATTATTTTTTTAGTAATATTTAATTATCACGTATGAATGAAATGAATACAGGTCTTCCAAAAACTGAACCGGTTGCCGAGGCAGCTTCTTCAGTTGTAAAAGAAGATGCAACAGGATCAGTGGCGCCTTCTGCCGGCTCAACAGCTGTGACAGACGCTGAAAAAGCATTAAAGAAAACCAAGCGAATGATGTTTGCTGCAATTGCGGTCATTGCTGTCTTGGTATTGTTAATGGTCTTTGGTGGTGGGTATTGGTTGGTCTATGTTGCGCAATCACAAAACGGTGCAGTGACAACAGTCAAGAATGCATTGCCATTGCCAATTGGAATGGTTGATTCACATATCTTGCCATTAAAAACATTTGAAAAGCGAGTAGCTGCTACAGAGCATTTTTATAAAAAACAAGAAGAGTTGAATTTAGGATTGGCTCAAAATCCCGGATCTGCAGAAATTCGTAAACAAGAATTTACTCGTCTCGTTGAAGGTGTTGCTCTTGCAGATTACGCGAAAGAACAAGGTGTGAGTGTATCTGATCAAGAAGTAAACGACTATTTTGATAAAACAATTTTGCCACAAGCAAAGGGTGGTATTGATGAAGTGACATCAACATTGAAAGATTTGTATGATTGGTCAGTGGATGATTTCAAAAAAGAAATCTTAACAGAAGCAGTATTGCGCAATAAATTGCAAGACAAATTGTCAAAAGACGATTCTCAAAATGCTGACGCGAAAGCCAAGATTGATCAATTATATGCTGATGTTAAAGACGGTAAGAAATCTTTTGAAGATGCAGCAAAAGAATCAAGTGATGATACAGTTTCAGCAGAACAAGGTGGTTCATTGGGAACAATTTCAAAAGGTCAAACCGTTGCTGAGTTTGAAGATAAGGCGTTTTCAACACCAATTGGTGAGCTGAGTGCGCCGTTTACAAGTCAATATGGTTGGCATATCTTGAAGGTGACAAAGCGTGACGATGCTGTCGGAACTGCAGAAGTGAGTCATATTCTTGTCATGACAAAGCAATTGGATGATGTGATTCAAGCGCGTGTCAAAGCAGCGACAGTGCGTCCGTTTATGGCAGATTTGCAATAATGTTTCTCTGATATAAAAATAAAAAATCCGCTACTAAAAGCGGATTTTTTATTTGGAGCCGAGGCCGAGGATCGAACTCGGGACCTACACGTTACGAATGTGTCGCTCTGCCAACTGAGCTACATCGGCATGGATGAAATGAACGTCCTGTCATTTTCATATACTTGTTTCCAGAACAGTTCGGTAAATGAGCTCGTGCCCGGAACGGGTACTATCTTCATGGGTGCAAGTCAAAGTATAAAGAGGATTGTCGCAAAGGTCAATTTCCTGTATACTGCCTCGTATAGAAAACTTCTCTTATGATTGAATTTCACAATGTTACAAAGTCATATCCAGACGGAACGCACGCATTACAAAATGCCTCTTTTTCCATTGAGCCAGGTGAATTTGTTTCAATTGTTGGTCAAAGTGGAGCAGGAAAAACAACAGTTGCTCGGTTAATTATTGCAGAGGAGTTTGCAAGCAAAGGAAAAGTAGTGATCGGTGGTTGGGATATTACGAATATCAAACACCGTCAAATCCCAGTCTTGCGTCGTCAGATTGGTGTAGTGTTCCAAGATTTTAAATTATTGCAACGCAAGACAGTCTATGAAAATGTTGCCTTTGGTTTAGAGGTGTGTGGAACGACTCCGGAAAAAATTGCGAAAATTGTTCCTCAAGTATTAAAAATCGTTGGTTTGCAAGGCAAGGCGGAAAAATTTCCTGAGCAGTTGTCAGGAGGTGAACAACAACGGGTTGTGATTGCAAGGTCTTTGGTCCATCGTCCAAAAATTTTATTAGCGGATGAGCCGACAGGAAATCTTGATACCATTACCGCTAACGAAATTATTGATTTGTTGCTCAAAATTAACCAGCTTGGCACCACGGTTGTGATGGTGACGCATAATCCTGATATTGTGAATCGCTTGCAGAAGCGGGTCATTACCATTGAAAAAGGAAAGATTATCGCAGATAAACAAAAGGGAAGTTATCATTTATAAGTATGTCTTCAATTATCCGTACAATTCGATTCGCGGCGCAGCATGTTTGGCGTAATTTATGGCTTTCTGTTGTCACTTTGTTTTTGCTCGTATTAACAACTATCAGTATGACGCTGGTTGTTGGTTTGAATATCGTCGGCGGCCAGATTATTACAGCAATTGAACAAAAGGTGGAAATTGATTTATATTTTTATCAATACGTTCCAGAGCAAGATGTGCTTGATGCGCAAGAATTTGTGCGTGGACTTCCGGAGACACAAAGTGTTCAGTACACATCCCCACAAGATGCATTGAAAGAATTTAAAGAGAGTCATGCTGACGACACAGCTTTATTGGCATCTCTCTCTGAATTAGATGACTCTGTATTACCTGCGAGCATCACGATTAAGGCAACGGAAATTTCTTCATATCCTGCAATTTTGGAATCAATCAAAAACTCACCGTACCAAGAATTTGTCGACCGAACAGATTATTCAGATAATTCAGAGATGATTTCCCGTATCGAAGAGTTGACGCGTATTGCCAATCAAAGCGCCTTGGTGATTAGTACGATCTTCTTGATTATTTCAATCATTGTTATTTTTAATACATTGCGTATTACGATTTATAATTATCGTGAAGAAATCGGGATCATGAAACTTGTCGGAGCAACGAACTCGTTCATTCGCTTGCCGTTTGTGCTCGAGGGCGCGTTGCTCGGCGCATTGGCTGCGGGTATTACGCTGATTTTAGGATATGGCTTGTTATTCTTGACTGATGATTCAGTCCGCGCATTTTTTGAAGGGTACAACTTTTCGTTGTTTGCCTATGCGAAAACGTATTGGTATTACTTTTTCTTCGGAGAAATGATTGGTGCGATTGTATTGTCAGTGGTTTCCAGTATGATTGCAATCACTCGATATTTGAAAGTGTAAATCCAATCCTGTTTTGTACATAAAAAGACCGTCACAGAATGACGGTCTTTTTATTTTCATGCTGGGGAGGAGGGGATTTCGCCTTGCTGGCTCACGCCAGCTTCGTTGTCCTGGGCAGCGCCAATTTGCCACTGGCAAATCGTCGACATTCACTGCGTCGCGATCCTTCCTTTGGTCGTTTCGCTCCTGGTTCATTCCTGCCCGTTCGATCCCTCTCAATAAAAAAAAGAATCCGCCCAAAAGGACGAATTCATTTTTTTGCTGGGGAGGAGGGGATCGAACCCCCGAATGCATGGACCAAAACCATGTGCCTTACCGCTTGGCGACTCCCCAATAGATGAGTGCGCTTGAAGTAGGATATCAAATTCTCAAATTCTCGTCAATAAAATCCTTGTATTTTTACAAGACGGCTGTATTATAGAGATATATGAATGATTTATCAGCGGCCCGCGCATTTATTGGTGATTCCCTTGGCTTTCACATTATCTTTGCTTTATTCGGTGTTGGTTTGCCGCTTGCCATTTTTTGTATTGAATGGTGGAGTATTCGCCGAAAAAGCGCTGAACTGCTGTCTCTTGCTCATTTTTTGACTCGTATCATGTCATTGTTTGTGATTGTGGGAGTTGTTTCAGGAACGCTGATTGCAATTCAAATGAGTGTTATTTGGTCAGGACTTGTTGATTTTGGGGCGCCGATTATCGGAATTCCATTTGCGCTTGAAGGGTATGCGTTTTTGATTGAAGCTGTGTTTTTGGGTTTTTATGTTTCAACATGGAAGCGGTATGCCGGGTATCATCATCTACTGCTGCTTGTTCCAGTGATTCTTGGTGCTGGCATGTCAGCGGTATTTATTACGCTAGCAAATGCTTGGATGAATAATCCGCAAGGCTTTGAAATGGTAAATGGAGTCATGACAAATATCCATCCATGGAAAGGACTTCTTACCGCAACGGCATTTTTTGAAATTGCACACTCTCTAATTTCATATTACATGACAACATTTTTTGCAATTGCTGGTGTGTGTACATTCCTTATTACCAAAGGTGGCTCACAGCAGCGGGCACGTGCTCTACGGCTTGTTGTGAATCGTTTCATGTTATTTGGTTTTGTGTGTATTATTTTGCTTGCAGGTCTCGGACATGCGTCAATGCAACATCTTGCACAAGCAGAGCCGCGTAAATTCGCCGCAATTCAAATGCAGCCAGAAACATTGGATCATGCGCCGTATGTGATTGGAGGTCACCTTGATTCAAATGAGGAGCATTTGGAAGGAGGACTTCGTATTCCAAATGGATTAAGTATCCTTGCGGATAACGATGCGGATACTGTTGTTCGTGGACTTCGAGAATATCCGCGCGCTGATTGGCCGCTGTTGATTGTCAATCGTCTCTTTGAAGTAAAGATGGTGCTTGTTGGTTTTTTGACGCTGATCCCATTGCTGTATCTTGCGTTGTATCGTCGTGCACAAAAAATGTCGCTTGATAGTCGTATCGCGGGTTGGCTTGTACTTTGTTCGGGTCCGCTGTCCGTTCTTCTTGTAGAGCTCGGCTGGATGATTACAGAGCTTGGTAGGCAGCCATATGCGGTTGCAGGATATTTGCGCGTTGAACAAGCGTTTACTGCAAGCGTCTCGGTGATGGAGTGGGGATTTATTTTCCCTGTAGCTTTTGTCTTGCTGTTTGTTGTGTCGTTTGGCGTTGCTTTTCAAATGATTCGTAAAGAAGGACCACTATGAACATCGCATTATTTTTTGTTATTTTTCCGTTAGTGCTCTATGTCCCGCTATTGCTCATTGAAATGAATCTGTCATTTTTGAGTATCGCCCGAGGTCGCTCGTTTAATGATTACATGCATGTGACGTGGGAAACAACACATACCTTATTGATCCTTTCAGTGATCGCGTTTGTGTGGTTGTTCAATGACGCAGTGCCAATGGTGGCTCCTGTTGTTGCGCTTCCGTTGCTTCTCGCGGCTCTTTGCTTTTTATTACGGGCTGCTGCATATATTATTGTGTACTATGAATGGGGGACGCATCCACTGCAGCGATTTGCGAGTCAATGTTTTGCAGTATCACACCTTGTGCTGGTTGCTGGCCTGTTATGGGTAGTGTATGGAGTTGCAACAACAGTGCCGTGGAATACGGTTGTGATTCAATCAAGTTTGATTATCTATCTCTGGCCAGGTGCAATCGCAACGCTTGTTATCGTGGCGTTTCCGGTTGCTCAAATGTATAAAACACTCGCTTCAATCGATTAAAGAATTTGCGTTTCTTCAATGTCTGTTGTGCGGCCTTCGAAGATGACTTCAAGTGCGCGATTCGTCCCTTGATGTGGCGCGTTTGCAAAGCCGCTGTAGGCAGCTTCTGCGAGCCAACCAGAATGCACCCAATCGAGTAGCCAGTCTCCAGCGTTGCTTGGGGCTAATTGATCAATGCCAGCACCGGTTGAAAGGAGCCATTGTCGATTAAAGTCTTCTTGTGATCCAACGGGTTCTGTCATAATGATAGGAAGACCGAGTCCGGCGTAAAACGACAACTCGCTTGGTTTTGTCCATAGTACATCAGTTTCGTTGAGGACATGGTTGAATTTTTCAAAGTAATGATATTTGTTTGCGTCGTACACAATATTCACAAGATGGCCGTGGTCAGCGAGGCCTAGTTCGCGGCAGAGGTTTTCAAAATAGCGAAACACATCATCTCGTGATCCGGCAATCAGATTGAGCTTAATGCGACCTTCAAGAATGTGCGGCTGCAAACTGCGCAGAATGGTGCTCGCAACTTCACGCTGTGCTCCAGCACCACCAACAGCAAACGTGACAGTCAGTGGATGGTGATCTTCGATCACGCAATATTGAGTGCCAAGATATTGCTCCAATGTTTTCATGTACTTTTCACGCCATTTGTTTTCTGGATCAAGAGCACAAAGCCTCCGGCCAACAGACGTCTTGAGAACCTCAAAGTCATCCCCAATGTTTTCAGCAGGAAGCGGGAAGCCAGTGGTGATAATGTTTTTTTCTGGAACACCGTAGCGAATCAAACGCTCTTTCACACGAAAGGTCGGAGCGAGGTATTGAATACGTGTTGTTTCAGCATTCAGCGGTGCCCATGCGCGACTGACATCGGTGTCTGTGCAGATACAGTAAATATCGCCTTGATATCCGTGCTCTTCAGCAAAAAAGGCAATCGTGAAAAATGATGTAATCAGTGGTAGTGGTTTTTCGTTCAGCGTGTCGATCAAGTGTTTACCCCAACCGCGTTTAATCAATCCGTAGATTTGCTTGAGCTGAAAGGACGGATCATGCTCAGTGCGTTTTGGGTAGAACGGTTGAATCCGTTGCATGTAGTCCATGATGCCAAACGCAGCCGTCCCAAGCAGTGGGATGCGTTTCATCCGAGAAATTTTTTCGTAAAATGATTGGCCGGATGTCCAGAGTTTTTGATCGCGCTTCGGAATGCCTTGGTAGTGATTCGCAACAATAATAGTACTGCCGGTTTCGTTCCAGCTATCTGGAGCCACAGCAACATGCGCGAGTGGATAGACAGCGCGTTGATGGCCATAGCCCATGTCGACGGTAACGACGTAGGCTTCTTGTGTGGTGGGTGTTTTGGGATTTTGGGGTGTGGTTTCCATATCCCAATAGTATACCTTATTTTCGAGTCAAATGCGTTACCAGCTCAACATGGGGTGTGTGTGGAAACATGTCGATCGCTCGCATGAATGAAACGGTGTAGTGTTTTTTCAATTGAACCATTTCACGGGCAAAGTTTTTTGCATTGCACGAAACGTAGATAATCTCAGGTGGAAGGATGCGCAGAACATCAGCAAGAGCTGAATCGTGCATGCCGCTGCGTGGTGGGTCAAGGATCACGCAATCCGCGTTATATCCGCCCCAGTCAAAGTCTTCTGTTTTTTGGGCGGTGAGTTCAATACGGTCAGTTCCAATGCCGTTGAGTGTCGCATTTCGCCGCGCATCTTCAATGGCTTCTGGAACAATTTCAACCCCGATCACTGTTGTGTCTGGAAGTTTCATTGCGGCGCTTATTCCAAAAAATCCAGAACCACAATACAGGTCAAGGAGGGTTTTTGGTGCTACTGCTGCGATGCGTTCCAAAACTGTTTGCTGCAAGACACTCGCGCCATGCGGATTCGTTTGAAAAAAGGCATTTGGAGAAATTGCAAATTGTACGCCATTGATTTCTTCGTGAATGACGCCATCGCCAGAAATCACACGGAGTTCATCGCCGACGCTCACATCTGAAATGGTGTGGTTAATGCTCCAGATAACAGTTGTGGCGCCGCTGCTGCTCGCGAGTGTTTCCAGTGCCGTTTGTGTCGCAGCTTCTTCTGCAGGGTCTGCGGGCGCGCTTGTGACAATCGTAATCATGGTTTCGCCTTTGAGCGTGGAGCGAATCACAGCATAGCGGAGCAGTCCGGTGTGTGCCTTGCGATCAAAAAATGTTAACTCGGAGGTCTTCGTCCAATCTCGGACACTGTGAAACAAGCGTTCAATATCTTCACTCGCTAAAAAGCAGGTGTGGTCGTCGATCACGCGCCACCACTTTCCTTTTTGCCGCAAACCAACACGACCTTCAAAATCGATGACAAAATCCATTCGGTTGCGGAAGTGTTCTGTTACGGGTGAGGGGAGGATTTCCTCGCATTTCAAATCCAGCTCTTTCAAGGCGAATGATCCGTTAATGTCTGCAAGTTTTTGGGTGAGTTGTTTGTCATACGGGATATGTGACCAACCACATGATCCGCAGAGCTCTTTGTTTGGGCAATTCATGCCTATACTGTAGCAAATGAGTTATAAAAACGCTATTTTTTGCGTATGTTACACATTGCTGGGGATAAATAATTGACAAAATCACAAAAAAGTTGCATTATGTGCCCATGTTTAAAGGAATGATTGCAGTCAGTATTGCTCTCTTCTTGTTCATCATGGTGAGCAGCACAATGTCCATTGCATAGGCATGAAACGTGTCTATGTGGTCGGAATGGTGCGCGACGCATTGATTGACCGTATTAAGAAGGGATATCCAGGTCTTCAGGTAGTGAATGACCGTTTTTTGGTTGACGGAGATGTTGGGAAGGCGGATTGCGATGTGGTGATTTGTTACGGAGGCGATGGAACATTGTTGTATGGAGAAGAACATATCCCGGAGGTTCCAAAAATGATGCTGCGGAATACGATGCTGTGTGATTCCTGTGTTGCGCGGACAGAGCGCGACATGCTTGCAGCGCTGGCTGATGATCAGTATACGATTCAAGAGTACGATAAATTAGAAGCACGTGGTGCGCGGACACATACAGCGTTATATGATGTGATGATTGGTCACGCGCGTGTGAACATGAGCGTGCGTCTGCGTTTTGCTGTGAATGGAAAACCGCATGTAGAAGAGGTTGTTGGTGATGGCATTGTGATCAGTACAGCACTTGGTTCAACAGGGTATTATCAAAGTATTACGCGGAGTAATTTTAGTGGCGGGATTGGTATTGCATTTAATAACTCCGTCAATACAATGAGTAATGTTGTTGTTGATGCAGATTCTGTTATTGATGTTGACATTACACGCGGGCCAGCAGTGCTCGCAACAGACAATACAGAAGATACAGAAATCGTGGAGACGGGAAATGCAATTCAGATTCGACGATCGCAGCACACTGGAAAATTACTGTCATTTGCAGGAGAGCTTGAGCAATACAATTTTGCGACACACCGTTTTCCAGCGGGAATTTGTCAGCTCTGTCAATCACACATATGATTTCCATTGTTACTGGTAACACAAAAAAATTCACAGAAATGCAACATGCGCTTTCTGCATTTGATATCGCGGTTGAGCAAGTGCAGGTTGATGTTCCGGAATTACAAACACGTGATCACGAGGCAGTGATTCGCGCAAAAACAGCGGCGGCCTATGCGGCGACACAGCGTCCGGTGCTTGTTGATGATTCGGGTTTTTATATTGAGCGGCACCAGCAATTCCCAGGTGTGTACACAAAAGATGTGTACAAGATGATTGGGTATGACGGTTTGCGGGCGTTGACCTCTGAAGGAGACGCAGCGGAGTTTCGGTGCTTTGTTGGATATATGGACGAGACGCTCAACGAGCCAATGATTTTTCGTGGTGTGTACTCTGGCAGCGTGACGCATGACTTTGACAGCGAGGCTGCCGCGAAGACCCATGCTGAAATGCCGTATGTTGTCTTGTTTGTGCCGGACATCCAGCCGAATACAAATGCTTCAAAATCCCTTGCATATTTTTCTGAAGACGAGCGCTCGAGTGATCACAGACATCAAGCCTTGCAGGCATTTGCACAGTGGTATCGCTCGCGGTAAACTGTCTACATGAATATCACATTTTATGGTGCAAGTGAGCAAGTGACAGGTTCGCAATATCTTGTGCAATCAACTCAAACAACGTTATTGGTCGATTCTGGTTTATTTCAAGGAAGCGGTGATAATTGGAAAGAGAATTTCGCTGATTTTTCGTTTGACCCACAAACGGTTGATGCGTTGGTGTTGACGCACGCGCATTTAGATCATTGCGGTCGGATTCCAAAATTGGTGCGCGAAGGATTTTCTGGAAAAATTATCGGAACAGCTCCAACGCTTGAGCTCGCGCGGTTAATCTTGGAAGACTCGGTTCGGATTATTGAAGAGCATGCGATTGAGCAAGGAATGCCGCAGTTGTACTCAGTGGAAGATGTGTCAGCAGCGACGGAGTTGTTTCATCCAATTTCTTATCACGAAAAAACATTGGTGGGCGATATTGCAATCGAGTTGTATGACGCGGGTCATATTCTTGGGTCATCAATTGTAGTGCTTGAGTCAGAGAGTAAGCGTGTGGTGTTTTCTGGTGATCTTGGAAATGCGCCAGTGCCGTTGTTGTATCCAACAGAATATATTGAGAGCGCGGATTTGGTCGTTATGGAATCAACATATGGCGGACGCATTCACGAAGATGTTGCGACTCGAACAGCAGAGCTCAAGGCGATTATTGCAGAGACGGTGAATGCCGGCGGAGTGTTAATGATTCCGGCCTTTGCATTAGAGCGCACGCAAGAATTGTTGTTTGAGATGAATAAAATGGTTGAGCGAAAAGAAATTCCAGATGTACCAATCTATTTAGATAGCCCGCTGGCCATTAATGCGACAAATGTCTTTTTGCGGTATCCAGAATATTTAAATGATGAAACGCAGCTCAAAATGAAAGGGGATAATATTTTTGATTTCCCCGGACTCTTGATGACAGAATCAGTGGCGAAGTCAAAAATGATTAACCACGCGCCGGCACCAAAAATTATTATTGCGGGAAGTGGAATGGCAGAAGGTGGTCGAATTGTTAAGCACATTGAACGTTATATCGGCAGCCCACAAAATCACTATTTGATTATCGGATATCAAGTAGAAGGAACACTTGGCCGGGCCCTGCGTGACGGAGAAAAAATAGTGAAGATTAATGGGCAAGAATTTGAGGTGAATGCAAAGGTGTCTGCAATCGGCGGGTATTCAGCGCACGCAGATCAAGACAAGTTGACTGACTGGCTCCTTCATATGAATCAAAGTCGATTGAAGCAAGTGTGTATTACACACGGGGAGCTTGAGCAAGCAACAGCGTTTAAACAGCACATTGAAGAACATGTGTCTGCAAGCGTCACTATTCCACATGTTGGCCAGGTGATCACTGTCTAATGCCGTTGAGTTGTGCTATGCTGTATCTATAATTAGTCATTTTATTTAGATAGTATGGCAACAAAGAAAAAAACTACTTCAAAATTTTTAATCGGCGCTGGTGTTGCAGCTGCAACAGCGGCTGGCATGGTTGCGTTTTTAACACAAACCAAACACGGTAAAGCAATGATTAAAGAAGGTCGCGAACATGCGGAAGATTTGTCACGTGAAATCAGTAAGCGTGTTGAAAAGAGTACAAAGATGACCAAGAAAATGTACGAAGACATGATCGATGATTTACTGGTTGAGTACACAAAGCGTAAAAAGATGACTGAAGCCGCGGCAAAAGAGTTGTCTGCTTCTCTCAAAAAAGAGTGGACAAAAGTACAAAAGGAATTGAAGAAATAACAACTGCCGACAACGCAGGGGAAACCGTGGACAAGATCCGCGGTTTTTTGTACACTGCCGGGAATGAAAGAATTACATCGTGTTCGCGGGATTGTGCGCCGTGGGAATCAACTTGGGAGAACGCTCGGATATCCGACGGCAAATATGATATTGCATCAAGATATTCGTGATGGTGTGTATGTTAGTCTCACGTCTATTGATCGTTGTCCTGCCGCGCTGCAAAAAAAATATCGCTCGCAGATGGTTGAGTGGAATGGAAAGATGTGGCTTCGAAGCCTGACGTTTATTGGAGCAGCGGAAACATTTGGTGGAACAAAGCGTAAAATTGAAACTTTTATTTTAGACTTTAATGGAAATCTCTATACACATTGGCTGACTGTTTCGTTGTTGTCATATGTGCGCGGTTCAAAAAAATTTAAGACTGTGGATGATTTGCTTGTTGCGATGAACAATGATACAACCACGGCTCGGGCATACTTTGAAAAATTTGATTTATAAGACATATGTTTACTGGCATTATTACAGCAACACAAACAATTACAGCAATTCAAAAAAATGGTTCAAATAGTATTTTTCGGATCCATAAACCACGTGAATGGAATTTAGAAATTGGAGAGAGTATTTCGATTGACGGAGTGTGCTCAACAGTGATCGCAGAAGATGTTGATACATTTGCTGTGGAGTATATGCCGGAGACATTGCGTATCACAACACTCGGCGATAAGCAGGCAGGACAATTTGTGAACACAGAGCGGAGCATGCAGCTTGGTGATTTGGTGTCTGGGTATCTTGTTTCCGGGCACGTCGAAGGTCAGGGTGTTATTCAATCAATTGCGCCTGATGGTGATTCATACCGCATTCAAATTGCGTATCCTGCAACAGCAAAGCAATACTTTATTCACAAAGGCGGAGTGACAGTCGATGGGATTGCATTAACGGTTGTTGAGCCGACAGATGAGCATTTTACCGTTGCGATTATTCCGCACACCTGGGAAAACACGACAATCCAATATTGGAAAGTTGGCGATGCGGTGAATCTGGAATTTGATATGATCGCAAAATACGTTGAGCGTATTATTGCGCTGCGTGATTAAGCAGCCAAATGCTTACACGTTTTTTGGTCCGTGAATTGGAAGCGTAACAAAGAATGTTGTGCCTTTATTTTCTTCGCTTTCAAATCGAATGGTTCCGCCGTGGCGTTTCACAATTTGAGAAACCATAAATAACCCAAGTCCAGATCCGTCTGCTTGAACAGTTTGAATATTCGACGCTCGGAAAAATTTTGAAAAAATCCGTTCTTGCTCTTCTTTTGGAATTCCGTATCCAGTATCAGAAACAGTCATCGTGACAGTGTCTGCATCATGAGAAAAGTGCACGCTTACTGTCCCGTCTTTTGGTGTATATTTAATTGCATTGTCGATTAAATTATGGACGACCAGTGAAATTTTTTCTGTATCCATATTTAATTGCGGCAATGGCTCTTTCGGTGTTTCGATATTCACCGTGACGCTATTTTTTTCTGCTGCTTGAAATAAGTCTTTTACCGCATCAGTAAACAATGGAAGGAGGTCGCTATTTTGAAAGTTGAATGCAAAGCCTTCGGTTTCAAGGCGAGTGACATCAAGCAGTCCGTTGATTAAGGTGATCATACGATCAACGTTTTCCATACTGAGTTGCAGTTGCTTGCGTGCTTCGTCGTCGATTTTCCCAAAGTCACCGTCAAGAGTCATTTGCACAACCCATTTAATGCCGCTCATTGGTGTGCGGAGTTGATGCGCTGCGATACTTAAGAATTCCGTTTTTTGTTTATCGAGTAATTTGGTTTTTTCTAATTCTTGTTGCAATGCTGCCTGCGCTTCTTGGATGTGCGTTGTCATAGCATTGAAACTTTCTGACAACACGCCGATTTCGTCATTGCCTTCAACAGGAACGGTTTGTGAAAAATCACCTGAGCCAATCCGTTCTGCTGCGGTTGTGAGGCGTTCAATTGGTTTGGCGACAGACCGGCGAATAAATGAAAACAATAACAACATTGTGACGATTGCAAGCAAGATCGCCAAGATCACCATAATGATCGTGCGTTGGAATTGGTCGATGGTTTGTTGTTGGACTGCTTTGCTATCGGCTTGAATTTTGGTTGAGATTTTTGTGTCTAAAAAGTCGATGAAGATATCTCGATTATTGGAAACGGCTGTTAATTTTTCTTGCAACGTTTTTGTATCTGCGCCAGATTCGTATGCTGCAACGAGGTCGTTCAAGCTTTCTGTGGTGTTGTTGATGTACTCTTGAAATGAGCTGGTGAATTCAAAATCGTCAGATGTTTTTGAGAGTAAAAATAAATCAACTTGAGCGCGCAGCGCATCTTGGAGTTTTTCTTGATAGAGGAGCTTGCTGTCTTGGTTGCCAGTTTGGATGTAATCGTACGCAGCGGCAATGGAAATATTTAAACTATCTTTTAAGGTCCCGGTGCTGACAATCTTTGGAACAAATTGATTTGCAATCACGTCGGTCTTTGAACGAATGTCGTCCGTGGCGGTAATAGTGAGTACGCCGAGGTTGATCATTAAGATAAGAATAACAATAAAGATCAATGAGATCTTGTATTGAATCTTGAGGTTTCGAATCAATGTAAGGATATTCATTGAATGAATTGTATCATATATGATATAATTGTTCCATGAATCAAGGAGACCAAAATCAAACCCCAGCCGATTCTTTGGCGCAGCCGTTGCCAGGAATGGAATTTCCCGCATCAATGCCAGAAAATCAGGCAACTGCTCTGCAGCAACCGGTTCAACCGACGGCGATGCCAGTGCAACCACAAATGGCGATGCAAGAACCAGTGATGCAATCCGCAGCGCATGTTCCAGGAGAAGTTGCTCCGGCAAATGTGCCAGGACAAGAGCCTGCTGGTTTTGGCGCGTTCGGCTCTCTCCCAGAACAGCCTGTTGCGACGGGTCCGTTGCCGGGGGCGATACCAACTCAAGCAGCAAGCCCAGAGCTTATGCAATCTGCGGCATATCAAGGTTCTGCAACTCCGATGCTGATGACACCAGAGGATGAAGCTGATTTATTTGGACGTGAAAAATTAAGCGTTGGTTCAAAAATGCTGATTGTTGCAGCAATTGTTGCGGCGCTCGGGAGTGTTGTGGCAGTTGGTTTATGGCTCTACTCGACATATTTTAAAGTGCCGAACACTGGCTCGACTCCGAACGGTGTTCCGGTGGTCAATAGCGTGAACAAAGGAGCGGCGTCGACTGCGAATACAGATGTGGATGGAGATGGATTGACAGAGGCAGATGAAAAGAAGTACGGTAGTGATCCTAAAAAAGCAGACACAGACGGAGATGGATTTGCCGATGGTGTTGAAGTCAAAAATGGCTACAGCCCAACTGGTTCCGGCCGACTGGTTCAATAAGCAGAGAAGTGATGAAACAAACGGTGATTGTTGGAATGAGTGGAGGAGTGGACTCCACTGTTGCGGCATATCTGTTGCAACAGCAAGGATATGATGTTCGCGGTGTCTTCATGAAGAATTGGGAGGATCCGACAGAGTGGAGCGGGGAGACGGCGGCGTATCGAAAAAATCGGATCAACGATTGTCCGTGGGAAGTTGACTTGGCAGATGCTCGCGCCGCTGCAGAAAAACTGGGAATTCCATTTCAAGTGATGGTGTTTGTGAATGAGTATCGTGACTTGGTGTTCACGGAGTTTGTGAGTGAGCTGAAGGCTGGGCGCACACCGAATCCGGATATTTTGTGTAACCAAGAAATTAAGTTTCGATTGTTTTTTGAACGCGCACTTGCACAAGAAGGAGTTGACTTTGTTGCGACCGGGCATTATGCGAAAATTGGCGCTTCCGCGGATGGGGAGTATCAGCTACAAAAGCCAGTTGATCGCGAAAAAGATCAGACCTATTTTTTGCATCGAATTGACTCTAGTGTTTTGCCGCGCGTGTTATTTCCATTGCAAGATTTAACAAAGAGTGAAGTGCGTAAAATTGCAGCAGAGCAAGGCTTTATTAACGCTGCGAAAAAAGATTCGACAGGGATTTGTTTTATTGGAGATATTGATTACAAAACATTTATTGATCAATATATTGAAAAGAAGCTGGGGAATATTGTGTTAGTGGAGGCGGATGGTGCACGTCATGTAATCGGCGAGCATCAAGGGTTGCATTTTTTCACGATCGGACAACGGCGTGGAATTGATATTGGCGGAACGGGCCCGTTTTATGTGTTTGAAAAAGATCTTGCGACTGGAGATTTGTTGGTGACCAATGATGTTGATGATGTTCGGTTATTTGCGAAGGAGTGCGGTGTTGAAAAAATGCATTGGCTTGTGAGTGCTGAAGATCCACGTGTGCACATTGGTGCTCAGTTTGAATGCGAGGTGATGATTCGATATCGACAAACACCACAACCGGCAACAGTTACGGTTGAAGAAGGGGGAAGAATTGCAATTGCGTTTCACACGCCAGAACGCGCCGTCACACCCGGTCAATCAGCAGTGTTGTATGACGGAGATGTTGTGCTTGGTGGTGGGATTATTTCGTAGATTTTTGATTGGTATTTTTTTGTGTCTTTCGTCCTTTTGGACTCATCAGAAAAGATGCACATCTTTTGAGGCACCATGCGAAAGAATGTGAATTCTTCCGCATGACCGAAGCAGCGGTCTGCGCTGATTCGGATTTATTTTGCCGCGTGTTGTTTGCTTGCGGCTTCCTCCTCGTGTGGTTGGTCATTGGCCGGCCGGAGCTTTGTTGCCGGCCAGACAGTTTTTTTGACAGGGTAGCCTTCGCAGGCTGCCTCGTTTAGTCCACCGGCAGCGCTCGGGTGCGCCTCCGGTGGAACCGGGCGAGCGTCATATCCGCCTTCGTCAAATCCTGCCATCTCTACCTCCTACAGGCTAGTTATCAACAGGTATGATATTTAATATATAGCCAATATTAGGTAAAAATCATACTTTAGCTTGTATAGTATGATAAAGTATGATACTTTTTTAGCGCATTTATTGTTCTTTGTCAATTAAAAAGAGATGGAGAAATTGATGTTTGTTCATCGGTTTTTTATTTTAAGATCAATTCTTTCTTAAAAACACCGATCGATGAACAAGCATCGAAATCCGCCAAAATTGAGACAACGCCCTTGGAGGCACCATGTCCGCCCTTCTTCTTGCTCTCTCTTCTGTTGTGTCTTTTTCCTCCCGCGACATTCTCGCGGTTGGGGTTCCTGGTCAGACGACTCCGTTTGGTTTCGGAGCGGGCACCAAGCTCACTCAAGCCCAGGGCGCTGGGCTGGAAGGCTACGCCTGGACCGAGCAGTTGCTCGCCCGGCGTTACCCTGCCGACAGGCTGGCAGTGGCGCACGCGGCCATCGCGCCGTACACTGCGCCGTTTGTTCCCGGAATCGAGACTCCTCGGCAGCTCCGCGCGAAAGTGCAGGAGCTGCAGACGCAGATCAAGGCGCCGTCGGACTGGATTCGCTCCGCGCGGATCTACGAGGTGTTGCCGCGCGCGTTCGACCCGACCAGCTTTGCTGCTCGATTCGGCCCCGGCATACCCTTGCACGGGCAGCAGGAATTGTTCACCCGCTTCATTGAGGGTGGCAACTCCTGGTTGCGAGCCTTCGCTCGAGTCATTCCGATCATCAAGGGATCGGGCTTTGACACGGTTTGGCTCCAAGAGTTGTGGCCGATGGACGGCTGGGGAGACGACGACGGGTCTCCGTACTCAGTGCGGGACTACGGGTCTATCAACCCGCGCCTCGGCACCGAAGAGGAGCTGCGTGAGCTGATCACGCTGGCTCGGTACATCGGTGTCAGCTTCATGGCTGACCTGATTCCGAACCACGTCGCGTACGACTCGTCGTTGGTTTCGGAGCGGCCGGAGATCTTCCGCCGCACCAGCTCAACGACCGCAACGGGCGAGTGCCCTGCCGACCACTTTGTGGTCAAGGACCGAGATGACCGCGAGCGCTGGATTCAGCACGGTGGCTACACCGAAGTTGATGGCTCTCGAGTCGTCTGGGAGAAGACCGCGCAGATTGATCACGCCAGTGATCACGGCCGCGGCTTCGTGACGGAAGTTGCGCTGCGGCTGGTCGACCTTGGCTTCGAGGCGATCCGTGTTGACATGGGCTACAGGATGCCGGACGGGCTCCTGGGCTATGTCATTGACGCGGTTCGGGCTGTGAAGCCGCGCGTCGGCTTCCTCGGCGAGTGCTGCAACGACGCGCACCGCGAGCGGCTGTCGGCAGAGGGCTTCGATGTTCTCTACTTCAAGCCGTGGTTCGATTCGATGCGGCGGCGCCAGGGCAGCCATGCCCAGGCTGCCAAGGCGATCGATCGCGCGGGCTTCCTCGCTTGGCAGCGAGGTATCGCCAGCAGCTGTGTCTACGTGACGCACCACGACGAAGCCGCGCTCCGTCGAGACTTCAAAGACATCGAGCGGCAGGTCAGCTACCTCACGCTCTTGCACCCCGGCGCCATGATTTGGTACGGGGGACAAGAGGTTTTGCATGACGCTGGCGAAAACGCTGGCGACATGCTCGACGATCGTCGCAAGGCGATTCCGTTCGGAGCACATCGAGACGCTGTCCGCATCAATTGGGGCAAATCTCCGGAGTTCGCCGCGTTCTTCAAGAACGCGTGCAACACGGCGAACCACATCCGGGCACTCTACGGCCCCGGCTGTCGCGCTGAGCCGCTTCCGGTTCGTGGCGGACACAAGCCTGACCCGGCAGCCGGGTACTACCTCGTCAATGCGGCAGGAACCCGCGCGGCTGCGGTTCTTGTCAACTTTGACAACGAGAACGACGTGACCTTGGTCCTGGAAGACAAGACGCTGGGAGTTCTCCAGCAGGTCTACCTGAAGCCAGGTCAGTGTCGATTCGTCGAATTTGAGCTTTCTCCGAGCTGATCGCGAGAAGCGCATATGCGACGACCGGGCGGCATCTGAAAAGATCGCCGCCCTTTTTCTTAGTTGAATAGATAGTTCAATTTTAGTACTATAGACTAGATAATAAATAATCTTCCTACTATGTCCCAATTTTACAAATACCCACTCCCACGAAACTTTGACTATTTACAATCGTTTACTGATCGAGACTATCAGCTATCAACAGACTTTTTAGAAAATGATATTTTATCTTTGACATTGAACTACACAGACAAGCGTTTGCCGAACCATTCGATTTTTAAAAATTCAGTATCTTCTCAAGCGGTGAAACAAGAGGGTGATGTAGTAGTCTATAAAAACGGAAATACAGAATATCGCATTACACAACATCCAGTCATGCTGACAGTTGTGCAAGACGGAAAAGAGGTGCTGCAGTCTCGCGATGTCTTTGTTGGATTGAACGGTGAGCATACTATTTTTCAATTCAAGAAAGAGAGCAATGAACAACCATTTTGGGGCTTTGGGAGTAAAACTGGAGTACTGAATCAAAAAAATCGGGCGATGAAAATGTGGAACAACGATGTTCTTGGTGAGCATCCACATTCTTGGACACGTGATGATTATGATCCAACATATGCGTCAGTGAATTTTTTCATTACATATTCCAATGGAACGTACATTGGTTTATTTCTTGATAACTCAGATGAAACATTTTACAACACCGGGAAGAGTACGCATCTAGTTCCAAACGAAGTGCCTCAAGAAACAACAGATGAATGGCAACCGCGATTTTATTGTGGTGCATACGCCGGTGAGTCAACGTTATATGTGATGACTGGTAATACGCTTGGAGAGGTTGTGCAAAAGTACGCGAAGCTCACGGGCGTTCATGAGTTGCCGCCTGTCTGGGCACTTGGTAAGCATCAGTGTAAGTTTTCGTATCTTGATGAACAAGCAATTCGTGATGTGATTGAAGGGTATGAAAAAAATGAGCTACCACTTGATTGTGTTTGGTTCGACATTGATTACATGGAAAAGTTTAAGGTCTTTACATGGAACAACACGACCTTTTCAGATCCAGCTCAATTAATTAAATGGATTCATGACAAAGGAGTGAATGCTGTGACAATTATTGATCCGGGTGTACGAGAAGAAGAAGGGTATGATGTGTATGAGTCTGGTGTTTCAAAAAATGTGTTTACAAAAACACATAACGGTCAACGCTATATCGCGCAAGTATGGCCGGGAGATACGGTGATGCCAGATTTTTCTCTAGAAGAAACAAAGGAATGGTGGAGTGATCACGTTAAACAATTTATTGATACCTACAAAATAGATGGTGCGTGGCTTGATATGAATGACCCATCGACTGGTCCGTCAGAGCGGAATGACATGCTATTTCAAAATGGCACAGTGCCGCATCATTCGTACCATAATATCTATGGAGATATGATGAGCATCGCGACAAAGCGAGGCTTGGAAAAAGCAGACGCAGAGAAGCGCTCATTTATTTTAACTCGATCAGGTTCTGCTGGAATTCAACAGCACGCAGCCGTCTGGACTGGAGACAACTTTAGTTCATGGGAGCATTTACAAATGTCAATTCCACAGTCTGTAAACTTGTCATTATCTGGCGTGTCTTTCAATGGCCCAGATGTTGGCGGCTTTATGGGAGAGACAAATGAACAGTTGTTAACACGTTGGTATCAAGCTGGTTTCCTGTTTCCGTTTTTCCGTAACCACAATACAAAGACTGGCCATGGTGGCGGCGCGCATCAAGAGCCGTATGCGTTTTCAAAAGATACATTGGATGCGGTTCGTTCAATGATCAATACACGGTATAAATTTTTGCCATACTTGTACACTGTTTTTCATGAGCATTATACAATCGGCAGTTCTGTCATGCGTCCGTTATTTTATGAATTTAATAACCCGGAGTATTTTAGTGTGAGTGACCAATTTATGACTGGTCCAGCGATTATGCAAGCGCCAATTCTCACAGAAGAGAACAAGCGTTCAGTATTGTTGCCAGAAGGAAAGTGGTATGAATGGTTTGGAAAAGAGTGGCTTGATGGAGGAAAAGCAGTTGATGTTGAATTACCACTCGAGCAAACAACGCTCTATTTGCGTGATGGATACGTTATCCCTGTGTTAGCAGGTGAGGTGTTTCATGAAAAAGAATCACGAGATTTTGCAAACGTTGAATTCATTGCGCTCTTGAATGATGTCGCAGAGGTGTCATATACATACTACGAAGATGATGGCGCGACGCAGCAATATAAAAACGGGGCGTACAACACGATTGAAATCACAGTTAAACAAGATGGTGCGCTCTCAGCTCGCGGAACACAGCATGGATATCCAAACGGAATTCAAGAAGTGCGCGTGCATGTTATTACTGCAACTGGAGTGCAAGAGGTCTCTTGCCCAGTTTCATACGATATGTGATAATTTGATTCTATGAATCAATCACAACCCGGACAACACGAGTTTGTTCTCAATCAAGCAATAAAAGAGCGATTTGATGACATGCGTTTTCGGTGGTTTTCACACCAGGAAATTCGTGATATCGCAAATCGATTATCAACAGCAATTCAAATCGGTATTGACCGACAAGGCATCCCGACGCGGGCTGATGGCGGTGTATTGGCAATTCCGTCTCACGTTACTGCGATTTCACAGTCACAGATTGCGCAGCTTCCGGAAGATGCTGTTGCGATTACTGCAGCATGCGGCGGAACAAATTGGATCTTCACCTTGGCGCGAAAGCAGGCTGACGGAACAGTGATTCTTGAAGAGGCAAGTTCTGATGAGATGCCAGAAGGCGAGCGGACACACACCTTTGATTCGTTGATGGATTTAATCGCCGGGAATGTCGCGCGAGTTGCGAAACAATACGGAGTTGAAGCGCATCCACATCTTGCGATTGGTATTTCTTTTGGTTTTCCGCAAACAAATCTCAAGCAAGAGAATGGCGATATTGATTGTCGTATCACGATGTCTCATTTGCCGAAAAAATGGATTGTGACAGATTGTGATGATTCAGTGCCTGCTGAACAACAACCATCATTGTCTGACTTATTGCGCACGAAACTCACCGCACTCGGGATCACATCTCCTGGTGCCATTACCATCATCAACGATACAGTTGCGGTTAGTCTTGATGTACAACATGTAGACGATCTACCTGTTGGGTTTGTCTTTGGAACAGGAACAAATGCGGCGTTATTTGTTGATAGCACGAAAGGCATTTTAAATTTAGAGTCTGGACACATGCCGATGGAGCCCGACGCTGTGTGGGAGGAAATGAAACGGCGCGGGTATATCACAGAAGAGCGTCCGGTAATGGAGCATTGGATGGGCGGTGGAAATTTGCCATACCGCATCGCAGCGGCTCTGTATTTAGTTGAAGATATGGTTCCAAATGCTGCTCGATTTGCTGAGATGTTTATCAATACAGAAAATCAAGCGTTGATATCTCATTTAGCAAGTAGTGATTTTTCTGATTTGCAATTTGCTGGTGTAACCCCAGAAGAAGAGGATGTGTTGCGCAGTGTGTGTCGTCGTGTTCTCACTCAAGCTGGCCAAGTGATTGGTATTATGTCTGCCGTAGTTGCGGAGCACGCAGGGTACAAGCAAGGATCCGCGCATTTCCCGTTTGAAGGATCGTTGATGAAGAAGGGATATAATGTACAACGAACCGCGCTTGATACAGCAGAGCTTCTTATTCCAGGTCATCAGTTGCAACCATATGTTGCAACTGGCATGATTGGTGTCGCGAAACTTGCTATGGTGCAGACCGCGGAGTACTATACGTAAATGATAGAGAAGATTATTCGTCGAATTGCAGGCCCGCTGACAGTTGTTGCGACGGTGATTTTTCTTGGGGCCATGCCGTTTTTGTATCAAGAGAATCATGATAATCACATTTTTCGCACGGTGATTTCTTTTTTGTGCGCGTTCTCAATCGCCGGTTTGTGGATTGCGCTGACGTGGTCCATTAAAAAAGACCGTGTCGCATTTCAAGATGCTGCGAGCATGCAGTTGATTTGGATTTTCGCGCTCGCGAGTAATGGCTTTGGTGCAATTGGGTTGTATTATATTTGGTTTTATTATGACTTGGTCATACATTTTATTAATCCGTTGCTTGCGACCGAATTTTTGTTTTTCTTATTTCATTATTGGTGGAAGCAGGAGCCAGATTTTTGGCAAATGATTCGGTTTATTTTTATTGCGATTGGCTTGGTGTTGTTATGGGAGTGGTATGAAGCAATTTTGGATTTTCTTCTTGGAACGTCAATGGTTGGGCAGGCAGGCGAGGCGAATGATACGCTAACAGACATTATGGCAGGGATTCTAGGTGTGTTGGTTGGGGTTGTGTTATACAACCGCCCAAAATGGTTCTGGTTTTCATATCAGCAGTCTGAGCCAAAAAAAGACCTCTCAGTTTGACCAGGTCGGCTATTTTTGGCATACTAGACGGGTAATTTTATCCTATTTTTATTATGAATATTGTTGTTGTTGGCACCGGCTATGTCGGCCTCGTGTCTGGGGCGTGTCTCGCTGAAATCAATCATACTGTCACTTGTATTGATATTGATGAACAAAAAATTGAACGGTTGCGGCAAGGGATTATTCCAATCTATGAACCAGGCCTCGACACTGTTGTGAAAACAAATGTTGCAGCTGGTCGTTTGCAATTTTCAACAGACCTCACAGCCGTGCTTGATGACGCTGATGCTGTGTTCATTGCTGTTGGGACGCCGCCAAAAGAAGATGGGAGCGCTGACTTGCGATTTGTGTATCAAGTGGCAGAAACGCTTGGTGCGAACCTCAAAAAATATACAGTCATTGTGAACAAATCAACTGTTCCAGTTGGAACTGGCCGGGAAGTTGAGGAGATTATTCGCAAAACCTACAGCGGCGAATTTGATGTTGTGTCATGTCCAGAATTTTTACGTGAAGGTTCAGCGGTGAAGGATTTTATGAATCCAGACAGAATCGTTATTGGTGCTCGAAATGATCGAGCGGCAAAAGTAATCTTAGATGTCTTCGCGCCAACAAAAGGCGAAAAGGTTGTGACATCTGTTGAAAGTGCTGAGCTGATTAAATATGCATCGAATGCATTTTTGGCAACGAAGATTTCTTTCATTAATGAGATCGCGCAAATCTGTGAACGCACGGGCGCGGATATTGAAGAAGTGGCGTATGGCGTCGGACTTGATGGTCGCATTGGACCGCGTTTCTTGCACGCTGGTATCGGCTGGGGCGGTTCGTGCTTTCCGAAAGATGTGCACGCCCTTGATCAAATTGGTGGTGAGCATGGCTACGATTTCAAATTATTGAAAGCGGTGATTGAAGTAAATAATTTTCAACGAGAGCACATGGTGCAACGCATGAAAGATCATTTTGGCGGAAACTTGCACGGCAAAAAGATTGGTGTCTTGGGTCTCGCGTTTAAAGCCAATACGGATGATGTTCGCGAATCAGCCGCTATTGATATTGTGAAGTTATTAGCAGCTGCTGGAGCTGATGTGACAGCCTTTGATTATCACGCAACAAATAATGCAAAAGCGGAATTGAAAGATGTTGCTCTTGCATACGCAGAAGATGTGTATGATGTTGCAACAGGCGCTGACGCTGTGATTATTGCGGCTGAGTGGCCAGAATTCCGTGAGCTTGATTGGAGTCAGATTAAACAAACTATGAATACACCCGTGGTATTTGATGGTCGTAACTTATTAAAACCGTCTCGAATGCGTGATGAACTTGGGTTTACGTATATCGCTGTTGGTCGTCCTGAATAAATTCCTATGAAATTAATTGTTACTATCCCGTGTTATAACGAAGAGGAAAACCTCGCTGATGTCATTGCGGAAATTCCGCGAACGATTCCAGGCATTGATCAAGTTGAAGTATTGATTTTAGATGACGGGTCAACAGACCGAACAGTCGAAATCGCGCGCGAGTCAGGCGCTGATTATATTATTCAAAACGAAGGCAATAAAGGTCTTGCGACAACCTTCAAGCGAGCGTTGTGGGAAGCGGTGTCACGCGGGGCAGATATTGTTGTGAATACAGATGGTGATAATCATTACAATCAATCAAAAATTCCAGAACTTATTGCGCCACTGCTTGAAAAACGAGCTGAAATTAGTATTGGCTCTCGCAAAGTAGAAGAGCTCAAAGATATGCCATTTTTGAATAAATACTTGAACCAATTGGGAAGTTTTATTATGACCTCATGGGTTGGGATGCCGCGATATGATGTTTCAACTGGTTTTCGTGCCTATTCACGAGAGGCGGCCTTGAAGCTTGGTGTTTATTCATTGCATACATATGTGCATACAACATTGATGTCTGCGCAAGATTTGCATTTAACAATTACAGAAGTGCCAATTTTAGCGCGAAAAGTGACGCGTAAATCTCGCTTGATTAAAAATATTCCAGACCACATGTGGAAAGCGGGAACAAATATTTTGCGCAATGTCGTTATTTTCCGTCCAATGCGATTTTTTGGGTGGATTGCGCTGGCTCTTGCGATTGTTGGTGTGATTCCAGTTGTGCGCTTTTTATATTTCCTTGCAATTGGAGAAGGGGATGGTCATGTGCAGTCATTAATTTTATCTGGAGTGGTGATTATCTTGAGTTTCAATAGCTTGATGCTTGGGCTTCTTGGAACAACACTTGGCTGGATTCGTAAAATTCAAGAAGATCAATTGTATCTGACAAAAAAACAATTTTTAAACGATAAATAAAAACCATGTTCTCCCGCCCATTGGCACAAGTAGCGCTGACTGTTTTCTTTTTAGTGTGTATTATCGTGTCTTCTGTCTGGGCGTTTGGTGATCATTTGGCATTTGGTGCAACCGGAGACGATTCACCTGGGTATATTTATCTTGGTTCGTTAATTGCGCGTGGACAACCGATCGTGTGGCACGACGCGCTCGGAAAGCAAGCTTTGGATTTTTTCGGTGATTATCGAATTGCGAGTTGGGTGTTGCCAACGCATCATGAGTTTATCCACCCTGATGGCATTATTGCATCAAAGTATCCAGTAGGCGCATCACTGTTACTCGCACTTGGTGCATTCCTTTCATTACATCTTGGCGATGGTTCAACGCTTGGTATGTATGTTGTCCAGCCGGTGCTTGGTGGTCTCGTTGTGTTATTGACCTATCTGTTTGCAGTGATTGCATTGCCGCGTTTACCGCTTGCGCGACACGGCGTTGGTTTAGTGGCCGCTGGAATGCTGGCGACAACGGATATTTTTTATGACACAGTGATCAGTTACCCGATGCGTGAATTGCCATCGATGGTGTTTTTGTTGTTGTCGGCAATTGTCTACATTCCGACAATTCGAGTAATTAGCCGATCACGCGCTCAGGGCACCCCTGTGCTCACGTGGGGATATGCGGGACTTTTGTTGTTTGGTGTGCTGTTTGGTTTTGCCTGCACTGTGCGAGAAACATCGATTGTTATTTTGCCAGCATATATCGTATATGGGGTTGCGTTGACGTGGAGTGGTTCAGCTTCTGTAAAAGCACTTCTTGCATACGTGAAAAAACAATGGGTGATTATCGCGTGTGTGTTGCTTGGTTGTATTATTGGAGTCTTGCCAATTGTGTGGGATTCAGTGCAAATTAGTACACAAAATGAACCGTTTAAAGAGCGCGACACCGGAAGTGTTGTCTTGTTGTCAAACATGAATCATTTGCAGACGGTGAGCTTAAAAAACATGTTTGAAAGCACTGGGCGATATCGTCCAGCAAATGGATCACTTGGTCAATATTGGAATGTGTTGTCTGATGTCTCATCAATTCCGTTTTTGCCAGTTTTGGTGTTTGTGATGACTGCCGGGGCTTTCTGGTTCGGCAATCGAGAAGAGCGCGCGGTCGCTGCATTGTGGGGGTTGTGGTTTGCCGGAACGCTGACAATGTTCGCGTTATGGATCAATCCGTATTCTCGGTATATCTTGCCGTTGCTGCCACCGTACTTTTTGCTATTTGCGACAGGTTTTGTGTTGTCTGTTCAAGGGCTCTATAAACAGGCGAGTGTGCAATTTCAATGCGCGCTGCTCATGCTTGGTCTCTTGGTTGTCGTTGGTTCACTCGTTGAGCCATTGCGATTGATGAAAATTGATCACGCCGTTGATGAATATCCGTCTCGAACAATTACGTATAATGACAGTGTATTGCTACAACAGATTGCTGACACTGTCACGCATGACAATACTGGACAGAAGGAGCCAATTGCGCTCTTTGCAGGTCCTGTGCGATTCGGTTTGTCAGAGGTTTTTATGGCGCAAACCGGCATTCGCAGTATGCGCTTGCCATTTGAAGAGGAAAAAGATCAACCAAATCCAGTACAAGTCCGGGATTTCCTTCGTCTATTATTGAATGATTCGCATTCATTATATGTTGTGTTGCCGGTCAATCAAACTACTGAGATTGTTCAGTTCCAAAAAGATTGGATTGCAGAAGGTGGTCGCTTGGAGGTATTGCAAGTTGGCGAGAAAAATGATATTGATTTTTCATTTGCCGAAGACACGACATTGATCCGTTTGAGTAATTAACATTTTTTTATGACTCCCATTCATTCCGTTGCTGACATTATTCCATTTCAAAAAGCGCAAGATTCTGTTTTTGCAAAACTGATTAATCGTCGATTGTCTCGCGTCTTTTCATTTTGGTTATTAAAAGTTCGACCAACAATTTCACCATCAACCGTCAGTACATTGTCATTTATTGTGAGTGTTGCTGGGATTGCGTTGTTTCTCTTACCGAATTATTATTGGCGACTTGTTGGGGTTGTGTTATTGCAGTCTGGTTTTGCACTTGATTGTTCAGATGGGGAAATTGCTCGAATTCAAAACTCAATGAGTGCTTTTGGGGCGTGGCTCGATTCTGTATTTGATCGTTTCAAGGAAGTACTCATGATCGCAGCGCTCACGGCACAATGGTATTGGTATCACACGGAAGCAGTGTGGGTGATTGTGTTAGGCGCAGGCGCAATTATTTCATGGCAAGTGATCGGGTATTTGCGAGAGGCGAAAAAAAGCTCTTGGCCAACCAGTCGAACAGCTGAGTTGTTCATTAGTAAAAATATGTACGTCGGAACTGTTGATACAACGATTTACTTGGTGTGTTTCGCGGTTGTTATTCAATATGAAGTGTTCGCTCTCTGGGTCTTTTTGCTCCTCGGTTTTCCATTGATTGCAAAACAATTACGTTCGGCATACCGAATGAAATAATGTGCGACTTCTTATAAAGAAGACGTGCTATTGAATGATGTATTCGTAAATCGGGACTTGCGTGTCGGTGTCTCGATGTCTGACTGTGTGTTGTAGTCCAGGCATATGAAAGGTGTATGAAATAATGCGCGTGCCTGGCTTGCATTCCTTTTGTAATTTTGCGACAACCTTTCCATTTTTATTCGGCATGCCGTAAATGTAAATCACTGTCGCGTCAGATAGGTTTGTTGTATACAAATTCTTTAACCAAAAACGAGCACCGTGTGATTGTTTGATATATTTTTTCAGAACAGAGTAGCAAAACAAGACCGGTGAAATTTCAATTCCAGTTGCTGTCACGCCGTAAATGAGTCCAGCATTGGTTGTGACGATTCCTGTACCAGAGCCAAGTTCATAGAGAATATCACCTGATTTCAGATTAAGGATGTCCATGACGCGTTTGTGGTCTGATGGATACAACGGAACCCAGGGCGCGAGCGAAAGTCCGCCGATGCCAAAAAATCCTAATAATATTACTAAAAGTGAAAAGCCGACGAGTAAGAGTATTGAAAGAAGTAGTGGATTCATATATACTTCAGTGTACCATATTTCAGTATTAAATCTATCAGAAGTATCTGAATCTATCCTTATGAATCGCGAAATTATTTCAACTCTTGACTCACAAAACATGCTCGGCTCTATTGAGGTGTTTGAAAAACAATGTCTTGAAGCGTGGGAATCAACAAAAAATACAGAACTACCAGACAGTTACAAGTCCGTAAAAAACATTGTGTTTGTTGGCATGGGAGGTAGTGCGCTTGGTATTGATGTTATTCAAAAAGCGTTTGCTGATCAATTGCAGATTCCAATTACAGTGGTGAATGATTACCAGCTTCCAGCGTCAGTGAATGAAGATTCGCTTGTGATATTTTCGAGTTATTCCGGAACAACAGAAGAGGTGTTGCATGCATTTGATGAGCTTCGTGGTCGAACAAAGAATGTCTTTATTATTACAACCGGTGGTGATTTAGAAAAAATTGCCGCAGAGCAATCAATTCCGGCGTATATTTTTCACCCAACCTACAATCCAAGTAATCAGCCACGTATGGCGTCTGGATATTCTATCGCAGGCACATTAGGATTATTTGTGTCACTTGGTTTATTAAAAATCACTAATGCTGAAATGAATGATGTCGCGGCTTTTATTACGAGTCTTCACGGTCTGTTTGGCGCAGATGTTGCTAATGAAGAGAATGTTGCAAAGCAAACTGCAAAAAAACTCGTTGGCTCATTTCCGCTTTTTATTAGTTCTGAGTTTTTAGAAGGGGCTGTCCATGTCGCGACAAATCAAATGAATGAAAATAGTAAAACAGCTGCCTTTCGTTTGCCTGTCCCAGAAATGAACCACCATTTTATTGAGGCATTTGTATTTCCAAAAGAACTATTGTCAAAAGTGCATGTGTTATTTTTTGAAAGTGCGTTGTATCACGACCGTATTCAAAAACGATATGCGGTCACCTCAGCGCTCGCACAAGACAAGGGTTTGCAGGTGAGTCATATTCAAATGCATGGAAGTACTCGTTTAATGCAGGTGTTTGAAGCCATTGTCTTTGGAAGTTATTTGTCATTTTATCTTGCAATGGAACTTGGTATCGATCCATCTCCGATTCCAAATGTCGATCATTTGAAAGATGCTTTAGCTGCATAATAGTCGCCTCTACAATAGGCGAATTCAGCGCCGTCAAAATTTTTCTCCACAGACGGCGCTTTTTTGCCATAGACGGCATCTCTCTTCGTGAGAGATAATTGTTTATAGAAACAACGCGTTTTTGTTTTATTGAAAATAGGTCATTCATTAGGCGCAGCGCCGTGGTCCACCCTCGACTGTGATTGCCTGATGAATGTCAGGTGTCATGAAGCGTGTAGGCGAATCGTCGCTTGTATTGCTGAATGGCAACACCGATGCAGAAAGTGGTGCTTCATGCGATTCATGTGGCATGTGCTGGGATTTCTGCTGCTGTTCTCCGGCTGTTACCATCCGCCGGATTTGCAGCTCGAAGAGGTTCCTGCTGGAGTTGAAGGAGCGGTCGAAGACGACACGGGTCAGGTCTATGACCAGGTGCCGCCGCCGATCACCTACAACCTCCCGTTCATGAGCGGCGAGAGCTTTGTTGCTGGAACGTACGCCGGGCACGTTGCCTGGGACTTCAACAAGGCGGGAACGACTGGGAATCAGGATTGCGGTGAGCCGGTGATTGCGGTTGCGACTGGACGAGTCGAAGCGGTGAATACCGGTTGTCCGAATATCGCGGCTGGCTCTCCTGGTGCGAATACCGGGTGTGGCGGCGGCCTCGGCAACTACGTGCGCGTTGATCACGACAGCGACAACGACGATATGATCTACGCGCATCTTCAGCAACTGAACGTCGTCAACGGTCAGTGGATTGAAGAAGGGCAGGTGCTTGGGTTGCTCGGGACGTCCGGCAATTCATCTGCGTGCCACCTTCACTTCGAGATGCGCAACGGCAGCAACCAGGCGTACTTGCCACTGTTCATCTGGGACGGCGGTTCTGGCGGTTTGACTGACGGCGTGACGCGTCGCAGTATCAACCACCACGAAATTGACCTGGCGAAGGTGCGGCTTGGCATCGCCAATGTCGCGAACCAGACGACCACGACGGCAACGCGACTCAACAACGGCTTGGGGTACAAGCTCGAGTATCGCGGTGGCGCGTTTGGTGATTGTGCGATCTACTACGAAGCGTTGGGTTGTGTAGGCGGCAACTTCTGCCCGAGCTACAACAATACTAACTTTGCGTGGTTGACGCGCGGCGCCATTCGAGCGACGTACAATGCGATGGGTGCGACCGGTAGCTGGCTCGGATTTCCGACTGGAAACGAGTATGCGTGGAGCAATGGGCAGCGCCAGAACTTCCGCAACGGCTATCTGTACTGGAATCGTGGCACCGGCGTGACCACGGCTTTCAGTTACTGAGCATCGGTGTGCTTGTGGTGGCAGGGAAGAGGATTTCTTTTCTGTCACCACTCTATTTTCTTTGGTGTATTATTGATATAATCATTCTATTATTTTTTATTTTCTTTTATGAAAAAACAAACAGGAGGAGCGCTATTTATTGGTATGATGAGCGCGGTTATTCTGACTGGAGCTACATGCACAGGTCCGGTTCATACAACCGGGTCATCAAGCTCTACGATAAAAAACACAGCTGTTGTTGAAGATGCTGCAGTAAAAACAGTGAAAACAACTTCAGGGAAGCTCACAATGAAGATTCCGAAAGAATGGACAGAAACAATAACGCAAAATGCTGTATCTATTGTTGATTCAGATAACGAGGCCGTGAAACAGGGTAGCAGTGCAATTGATCCAAATGGTGTGACATTCACTGCGTCTATTCTTGATGTGTCTTCATCTGATTATGCGCTTGGTGTGCAGAGGGCTCAAGGGGTGTATGCAACAGATCAACAGAAAGCAGATGATGAAAAAGCAGCCACAGATAGCGCAATGCCGCGACCAGTTGTGAAGAGTCTAGAAATTGCAACTATTGGGGGAAGTAAAGGATATGCATACCGTGTATACATTGAACCGAAAGAAACACCAGTGAATGAACTAAGTGATTATTTTGATGCAGTGGAGTATTATATTGAGTTGCCAGGAAAAAAGGTTTTGACGGTTTCTCAAAAAATTGGATACGGTACAGAGCATGATGTTTTGCAAACAAGATTAAAAACAGTAGTAGATTCAATTGCGGTTTCTCAGTAGTGTTGTTATTGCGTTGGATTTCGTATGCGGTTATACTAAGTCCATATTTTACAATTTCATATTTCGTATGACAAAACGTTCACTTCTTGTCGCGCTGGTATTTGCTGCGTGGCTTATTTTCCCGATGAGTACTTTTGCTGCCACTGATTCGCGCTTACCTGATTTAAATGTCTTTGATATGCGAGGCCACGGACGCACTACTGTACGACAAGAATCGTTTCGTGTCATGGATGGCAAGACAACGAATGGCGCGTCTGTTGCAATTGGAAATGTGACCGGTGATTCAAAAGAAGAAATTATCGTTGGAGCCGGTCCTGGTTCTGAGCCGTATGTGCAGGTCTATACCGCAAGCGGGAAGCGGATCGCGCAGTTTTTGGCATATGACCGTTCAATGAAAAAAGGTGTGCATGTGGCGGTTGGAAATGTGAATGCGAAAGGGTACGACGAAATCGTCACTGTTCCAGGAGAAGGCGCAGCGAGCTTGGTTCGGGTGTTTACAAGTCGTGGCAAAAAAACCATTACGAATGGATTTTATGCATTTCCGAAGACATTTACTGGTGGCGCAACAATTGCTGTTGGAAATGTGACAGGGAGTACAAAAGCGGAAATTGTTGTCGGTAGCGGAATTGGAACAGAAGCGATTGTGCGGATTTTAAATGAAAAAGGAAAAACAGCGTATCGTACGCTCCATCCATTTGAGTCAACACATAAAGGAGGAGTGAGTGTTGCTGTAGCAAATATTGATGGTGGAGAGCAGGCAGAAATTGCGGTTGCAAAACGCTCTTTTGGTTCGCCTCAAGTGAAGACATATCGAGTGCATAAAAAAGAAGAAATTGCCGGTGACTTTTTCGCGTTTCCGCAAAGTTATCGAGGAGGTCTCAATCTTGCTGCTGCGGATGTTGACGATAATGGCTCTGAGGAGTTGATTGTGTTACCACGTCAAGACCGCACAGTATCCGCCCGTCTGTTTCGTGGAAACGGTAAAGCGGTAGGAAAAGGCTTTCAGGTCTATGAAAAACAATTTATTGGCGGTGGAATGGTTGCGGCTGGTAATGTGGACGACGACGAAAAAATGGAAATTGTGACCGTCCCAGAAAAACGATTAGTGACTGGTCGTAGTGATTATTATAAATATATTGATGTTGATTTATCTGAGCAAAAATTACGCGCGTATCGTAATGGTGTGTTGGAAAAAGAATTCTTGGTTTCTACAGGCATCGATCGATACCCAACGCCAACTGGAACCTACCCAATTCGTCGTAAGTTATTAAACAAAGACTATGAGTGGTCGTATGGTGAAAATCATCCAGATAATTATGACATCAAGGATGTTCCGTATAATTTGCAGTTTTTGCCAACATACTATCTCCATAATGCGTACTGGCATAATAATTTTGGACACAAAATGAGTCACGGATGCGTGAATATCAACCTAGAAAATTCAAAGTGGATTTATGAATGGGCAAATGTCGGTGATCCGGTCATTATCCATCAATAATCCAAATTATTTAGGTATTGTTTCAAAAATAAGCGATTTGCTGTATACTCTTGGGATATGACAAAAAAGACGAAATTGCGTATTACCGCACTATCCATTCTGCTGCTCGCTATTGGGGCTGGTTATCTAGCGTATCCAAAGGGACCTGCAATTAGCCTTGGTTCATTTCAACGCTCCGGAAATGTTCAACTTGGCCTTGATTTACAAGGTGGGGCGCAGTTGCTCTATCAAGCTGACATGTCAAATGTTCCAGAAGCTGATCGTACTGATTCATTAAATGGTGTGCGTGATGTTATTGAACAGCGCATTAATGCATTTGGTGTCGGCGAACCTGTAATTCAAACAGTTCGCTCGGGTAATGATTATCGCTTAAATGTTGAGCTGCCGGGTATTACAGATGTGACTGCTGCGGCGAAAAAAATTGGAGAAACCCCATTACTCGAATTTAAAACAGAAGGACCAGAAGTGGTGTATACAGAAGAGCAAAAAGCTGCAATTCGTAAACAAAACGATGAAAATAAAAAAACAGCCGAAGACGTATTAAAGCGTGTTCGTTCCGGTGAGTCATTTGATGATTTAGCGAAGCAATATTCACAAGACCCGGGATCAAAGGATGCGGGTGGTGATTTAGGTGAGGCACAAGAAGGAACCTATGTTGAGCCATTTAATGAAGTTGTTTTTAGTAAAGCAACCCCAGGCGAGGTCTATCCAGAGCTGGTTGAAACAACCTTTGGATATCATATTGTTCGGGTTGATGAGCGCACTGAAGCTGCGACAAATGAAGTAGCTCCAGGAACTGACGCAACAAACACAGCGACAACCGAAGGAAAAAAAGCCAAGGTACATCACATTTTACTGACAAAACAGTCTGAAGAGCCGGTGAGTACTGGTCCGAATTATGTTGCGACCAACTTGACTGGCAAACAACTTGATCGAGCATCGGTAGTTCTTGATCAAACAACAGGATTGCCAACAGTCTCATTGAATTTTGATTCAGAAGGTAAAGAGTTGTTTGCAAAAATTACAAAAGAAAACGTGAACAAAACAATTGCTATTTACCTCGATGGGCAAATTTTGTCCGCGCCAACAGTGCAGCAAGAAATCTCAACGGGGCAGGCGATTATTTCTGGTAGCTTCTCACTTGATGAAGCCAAGCAATTAACACAGCGCTTGAATGCTGGTGCGCTACCTGTGCCAGTGTCGCTGATTAGTCAGCAGCAAGTCGGGCCAACACTGGGTCAAGAATCGATTGAACGAAGCTTATTTGCTGGGGTTGTTGGTTTAATCGCGCTCGGTATTTTTATGATCGTCTATTATCGATTGCCAGGGCTTATTGCGATGGTTGCGTTAGTGTTGTATTCCATTCTTGTGCTTGTGGTGTTTAAATTAGTTCCAGTGACTCTCACCCTTGCTGGTATTGCTGGTTTTGTCTTGTCTATCGGAATGGCGGTTGATGCCAATGTCTTGATTTTTGAGCGCATGAAAGAAGAGTTGCATCGCGGTAAAACAGTCAAGCAAGCAATTGACGACGGATTTGATCGAGCATGGCTGTCTATTCGTGATTCCAATGCATCTTCTTTAATGACCTGCTTGATTTTATACTGGTTCGGTTCATCGATTATTCGCGGCTTTGCGATCACTCTTGCAATTGGTGTCCTTGTCTCAATGTTTACAGCAGTGAATATTTCTCGAACTCTCTTAAAATTATTGCCAGTGAAAAATTCTTGGTGGTTTGGTGTCGCTCCTTTCAATAACGAAAATGACTAATATGAACATGTACCGATTTATCGATAAAGCAAAATATATTACAACTGTTTCGTTAATTTTGGTTGTCGCGTCATTTGGTATTTGGGGATACAACTACGCTTCTCAAGTGCGCTCTGGTGTGACAAATCAATACGGATTTTCATTAGGGATTGATTTTACTGGAGGGTCAGTCTTGGAGCTTTCTTTTCCTGAAGGTAAGCAGCCGTCTTTAGATCAAGCGACAACGGTTCTTGAGTCGCAGGGATTAAAGGGGACAACGCAGTCTGTGAACACAAACGGACTATTGGTGCGTACATCATACATCTCTCAAGATCAACACAATGCGCTGCTGCAAGGTTTTCAAGCGCAATATGGAGCGACAGAGCAGTCATTTTCAAGCGTTGGGCCAACACTTGGTCAAGAATTACAACGAAAAGCCTTTTTAGCAACCGGACTCGTGTTGCTCGCGATTATTTTGTATGTATCATATGCGTTTCGTGGTATTTCATATGGCCCAGTAAAATCATGGGTGTTCGGTTTAGGTGCAATTGTGGCGTTGATACATGATATCGTCCTTGTTCTTGGGGTCTTTGTGGTTCTTGGGATGGTCTCCGGAGTGCAAATTGATTCCTTGTTTGTGACAGCACTGCTCACTGTTCTCGGCTTTTCTGTCCATGACACCATTGTTGTGTATGATCGTATTCGTGAGAATTTAAAGCAGAAAAATAAGTATACATTTGCTGAAATTATCGATAAAAGTATCAATAGCACTTTGGCGCGCTCTCTTAACACCTCATTTACAACTTTATTTGTCTTAACAGCCTTGTATTTCTTCGGTGGAGAGACAATTCAGCATTTCGTCCTTGCATTAATCATTGGTATTATCATTGGAACCTATTCATCAATTTTTATCGCAAGCCCTGTATTGATTCTTGGTGAGCGTATTGGAAAACGCCTCCAAAATCGATAAAAATAGCTATTATTAGCTATAAATCCAACTTTTACTACGCATAAAAGTTGACATATTTTCAAATAAATGTCATTATGTGTCTATCGTGAATTGAATGACACATATGAGTAACTCTATTTTAGACACAGTCTTATCGCGCAGAGACGTCGTGGAACGACAGTCTTTTGATGCCTTGCAGCTCACTGAGCAACTTTTGGCCGTATTACCTGAAAAAGAAGCAGGTATTTTGCGGCGTCGTTATGGATTAACTGGTGAGCGAAAACAGACTCTTGAAATGATTGGAAAAGAGTACGCTGTAACACGTGAACGGATTCGTCAGATCGAGCGTCAGTCAATTGCTGCAATTAAAGATAGTAGCGTGTTTCGTGAATCCATTCGTCCGTTTGAACACGTTGTCATGGCTGTTATTCATGAACACGGTGGCATTATGACAATGGAAATGATTAGCCGGGAATTACTTGGCGTCCATCATTCAGACGTTAAGCATCATGCAGCGCTTCATTTTCTATTGTCTGAATTATTGAAAGATAAAATTGAACACGTTCGTGCGAATAAGCAGTTTTCACAAAGTTGGAAAACAAAAACAGTTTCTTTGTCACTAGTGGAACGTGCTGTCGCTGAATTACAGCGTATTATTGAAGGTCTCGAAAAACCTCATAGCTTCGAGCGTATTTTTGGCGAGTTTCAGGAGACAGATTTATATAAAGAAAACACTGATCATTTTACAGAGCAGGTGTTAACGTCGTATTTAGACGTTGCTGGCGCTGTCGGCAAAAATCCGTTTGATGAATACGGTCTTGCGCATTGGGGCTTGGTGAATCCGAAGCGTATGCATGATCGTGTCTATTTGATTTTACAAAAAGAAGGAAAGCCGTTGCATTTTGAAGAAATTAGTCAAAAGATCACAGAGATTTTTGGCAAAAAAGCGTATCCACCAACAGTGCATAATGAGTTGATTTTGAACGATGAGTATGTCTTGGTTGGTCGTGGTTTGTATGCCTTGAAAGAATGGGGCTATCAAGAAGGAGTTGTTTCAGATGTCATTAGCCAAGTGCTAGAAGATGCAGCAGAGTCAATGCACCGCGATGAAATTGTAGACAAGGTGTTAGAGCAGCGCATGGTAAAAAAGAACACAATTTATTTAGCGTTAACCGACAAAGAAGTGTTTCGTAAACACGAGGACGGTCGTTACTCACACCAGGTAGCGTAAATACTATTCGTTTGTCTGATCATTTGGTATACTATAGACAAGTGACTTGATGTCTATTCTTATGTTTGCGCAAATACAAAATTTTTTTATCACGTTTGGAAAGGAGTTGCTTGCTGCTGCGGGGCAAAGTCCGTTTTCAGCACTTGGATACATCATGACACATGGTGGTCTTGTGGTCTTTTTTCCAATGCTTGTGTGGATGTTGTGGGTGACGTGGATTTTTTATGTTATTGGCTGGTATGTAAAAAAACAAAAATACAAGTTATTTGCAGTCGATGTTCCAAGTGTGAATGAGCAGAGCATGGCAGCTGTTGAGCAAGTGATTGTTGCATTGCACGGGACATTTTTTAATTACAATAAAAAAGATCAGTATTGGCATGGTATGCTCGTTGAGCCGTACTCGTTAGAAATTGTCAGTATTGATGGATACATTCAATACTTTGTCTGGTGTAATGCGCGTTTTGAAAATGTTTTGAAGTCGGCAATTTATGCGCAATACCCAGATGCCGAAATTACAGAGGTTGAGGATTACACAAAGAATGTGCCGAATGAATTTCCAAGTGATGAGTATAAAATTTGGGGAACGCAATTAGTGTTTGAAAAACCAGATGTCTACCCGATTAAGACGTATGAATATTTTGAGCATTCATTGACTGGCACTTTTGCAGACCCACTTGCGTCGATTTTGGAGCAGATGAGCCGACTTCATGAAGGAGAGCAAGTGTGGTTGCAGTTGGTCATCACCCCAACAGACGGTGGTATCCGCAGTAGTGGTATTTCAGAGGTGGATGCATTAATTGGAAAAGATTCTGGTTATAGTCCAAAAGGATTTGAAAAATTTATTTTTTCAACACTTGGGCGTTTGTTTAACGCAGGAAAGCCAGTGCATTTTGAAGCAGTGGAGGATACTGGCTTTGGTCGAGAGGGAAGTGATGGAAACTTCATGAGTGTTACAACTGGTGAAAAGGTTGTTATTGAAGAAATTCAAAAGAAAATTACCCGCATGCAATTTTCGGTGAAATTTCGTATTGTCTATCTTGCAAAAACTGCGTTGTATGATCGGTATCGTGTCCCTGGCGCAATTTTTGGTGCAATTAAACAGTTCAATTCACTTGATTTAAATAGTTTCAAAGGTGGAAAACTCACGACAACTTCTGGTCCGGCGTATTTGTTTTGGCAACGCCGTCGACATATTCGAGAAACAAAATTAGTACAAGCCTATCAAGGACGCTCCAACTGGGCGGGGAGTGACGCAATTACAATGTCGAGTGCTGAAATTGCAACATTGTTTCATTTCCCTTTAGAGTCTGCGCAAGCGCCGCTGCTTTCTACAACCGAATCGAAAAAAGCCGAACCACCAACGCGGTTGCCGCAGTCTCAGGTGTCCGATTCAATTATCGCAACAGCCAGTATGCCTGGTGATAACGACCCTGTTGTTCCAGAAAATTTACCAATGCAAACACCAACCAAAATGCGTATCCCGCAACCCGGCGAACAACTACCACGTGCTGCGAGTATTCCAGTTGGTCCAATTGAGGAAAACTTTGTTGGTACAACTGGTCAACAGCCAGGCACAATTTCATCGCAGCTCACAAATGCGGCTGGTGAAGTGCCTCTGCATTCAATGCCAGGCCTCCCGCCGGGTGTTCGTCCGATCACTGATTCAGCGTTGCCAACGCCTGTTGCAAAGCCGGTTTCTATTCCGACTCCCGCAACAGCTCCTGCGCAACCGCAATTTCAACCGCAGCAATGGTCTCTGAATAGTCGTGCGCAAATGGAGGTTGGTGTGAATCCAAAATCAATTATGCCGACACCGGAAGAAATTACAGATACCGTGACGCAAGTGGCGAACGTTATTCCAGCTGTCGCCAAAAAAGTGACCCCAGAGGCTGTTATGCCGATGATTCATGCGATTACAGATCCAATTCAGCAGGCAGCGCAAGCGATTCCTGGTATTGCGCGGTCGATGTCGCCACAGCAATGGGGTGCTAGTGAGTCGCAGTCACCGCAACCGCCACAGCCTCAATTGGTGCAACAACCACAATTTCAAACAGCAATGCAACCTCAGTCAGTGCAGCAGCCACCTGAAAACACAGCAAACCGTCCAATCCCAAAACCAGTGCAACATCCAGGCATGCAAGCGCCGCCAGCACCAAATAATCCACCATCCGCTCCGCAAGCAAGTAGTAGTTCAGCTGGCGCTCCGCCGCAAAATCTGCCAATATAAAGGAAGTGATACATTGATGTATGCAAGACGAACAACAAACAAACACAAACACCAATCCACCTATTCCAGAAATGCCCTCAACGGTGAACTGGAATGAAATGCCAAATACGGTTACGTATTTTGCGCAAACAAATTTTCGTGGGGAAGCGCGTAAATTTGGAATCAAGCGTGATGATCGCCGCCGCCACATGTATGTGATCGGTAAAACTGGTATGGGGAAATCCACCATGCTTGAAAACATGATCATTCAAGATATTGAAAATGGTGAAGGGCTCGCAGTGATTGATCCGCATGGAGATCTTATTGAAAAGGTGATTGACTTTGTTCCTGAGCATCGTATTAAAGATGTTATTTATTTTAACCCAGCCGATTTTCATTTTCCGATTGCGTTTAATATTGTCGAGCAAGTTGATGATGAATATAAAAATTTAATCGCTAATGGTTTGGTTGGTGTCTTTAAAAAGATTTGGGCAGATTCTTGGGGACCACGGTTGGAGTATATTTTGATCAATTGTATTTTGTCTTTGTTGGATTATCCGGGCGCAACACTCCTTGATGTGAATCGTATTTTAGTTGATCCAGCGTATCGAAAAAAGGTGATCAAAAAAATCAAAGACCCGATTGTGCGGCAATTTTGGGTGAATGAATATAATAATTACAGTGAAAAATTTCGCAGTGAAGCGATTGCTCCAATTCAAAATAAGGTTGGACAATTTTTAAGTTCTTCATTGATTCGTAATATTGTTGGGCAAGAGCGATCAACCATTGATGTGCGTAAAGAAATGGACGCCGGTAAAATCATTTTGATGAATTTATCAAAAGGTCGTATTGGTGAAGAAAATGCAGCTTTGCTTGGTGCGATGATGATTACGCGTATTCAACTTGCTGCGATGAGTCGGGTTGATATTCCAGAATCGCAACGTCGTGATTTCTTTTTGTATGTTGATGAGTTTCAAAACTTTTCAACGGAATCATTTGCGTCGATTTTATCTGAGGCACGTAAATATCGTTTAAATATCACAATGGCTCACCAATATATTGAGCAGTTGTCAGATGAGGTAAAGGCTGCGGTATTCGGAAACGTTGGAACAATGGTGTCGTTCCGCGTGGGAAGCGTTGACGCAGAAGAGTTGGAAAAAGAATTTCAACCAACCTTCATGCAAGAAGATATTGTGAAGTTGCCGTCGTTCCATGTTTATATGCGCTTGATGATTGACGGTGTGGCGAGTGATCCGTTTTCCGCAACAACGCTTGCGCCAATTTCAAACCCATCGCATTTAAAAGATGTGATTATTGAAAATTCCCGAAACACATATGCATCAGACCGCAAAGAAGTGGAATATGCAATTAATTTGTGGGCCGCGGTTGATGACGAGCAAACCCAAAAAATTAAAGCAGATAAAGAAAAAGCAGACGCGCGCGCAAGTGAGCCTGAGGTAGAAGAGGTCACGCAAGAATTAGACGAAGATGGTATTGTGCAAAAACCAAAAAATGGCATTCCACTTCCAGCGGCAGCTGCTGCGCCAGCAACGACAGATTGGGGATTTGGTGGTTCTGTTCAAGGTGTGTCTCCGATACGGCCACTTGAAGAGGCGCCGGCTCCAGTCGCAGATGCAGAGCCAGTAATGCGATGGACTGTTGAAGAGTCGAATGAAGATGCTTCGGTTGTTGAAACAGCGCCTGTAAACGTGTTGAATGATGTCGCGCCCGCTTCTGTTGATGCTGACGATGTGTTTACGGGTGTTGACTTTTTGAGTGCGTTGCAAGGTGCGGAAGAGGTTCTTGATATGCCAACGCCTCCTCCAGTTGTTGCTCCTCAGTCATTACCTGTTGCTCAAAAACAAGAAGCGATGCCAACAGCATTTGATGATATATTGCGTGATGCATTTTCAGATGTTCCAGTTGAGCGTGAATCTCTGGCAGCAGAAAAGACTCCTGCCGCTCCTGTGAGTTCACAGCCACGGGCTGCAACCCCAAAACCACGAACAGTGACAGAGGCACCTCAAAAATCAGACGCAGCGCCAAGAGAACCGCGCTTTGTTCCAAATCATGCGGAAGACAAAGCTGACACCCGAAGACCGGATCAACGACCACAACCAGGACAACGAGCGGGGTCTGCTTCAGGTTCGAGTTCAAGAAGTGCGCAAGGAACAGCTACTGCTCCAACGCAAGCAACTTCAGCCGGACCTGCTGGGCAAGTTGTTTCAAGTGAAGAAAAGCGTAAGCGCAAACGTAAGCGCAAGCGAAAACCAGACGACACTCGAACACCAGATCAACGACCGCCTCAGTCACAAGGTGGTGGAAGTGGGTCAGGTGCGGGAGGTTCTCGATCAACAATGCCGAGCGAGCCTCGTCAATCAAATAATACAAATACTCCCGCTGCACAAAAACCAGCTGTGCATCAACCATTTAAAGATGCGTTTGCGAGCTTGAAAAAAGAGTTGCCTGAAGCAAACTCTGTTGCAAGTCCAGCTACTGCAGCGCCGGCGCGTGCGCAAACACCTCGTGCAGATGACGATGGTCCAATTGGATTAGATCCTGTTGTTGTAAAAGCCGCTCCTGTTCAGCGGGTAGTCCAAACCTCTCCTGCGCAGCTACGTCCGATTCAGCCTGTAGAGCGGCCTGTGTCGCGGCCACAACAGCCGATGCAACCGCAGCCTGTGACACGACAACAGCAAGCACCGCAAACAATGCAGCCAGGTCAGCCAGTGACATTTGAATAACAGCGAAGATCTTCGCTGTTATTTTTTTGGGGTAATAATTGCAAAGCGGTCCTCGTTTCCAAAATCTTGAATAATAGTAACAGCGTGTTCTGGAAGAGTGTCTGCGACAGCAGCTGTGATGCGCGGTGCGTGATGTGATCCAATTTCTAACAAGAGTGAGCCATATGGCAATAACCACTGTGTGGCGCCTTGGATAATATCTGCGATAATAGCAAAGCCATCATCTTGCGCGACAAGTGCGTGTTCTGGCTCATATCGAAGTCCTACTGATTGGACTGTTGAGCCTTCTGCTTCAGTTAGTGTGAGGTATGGCGGGTTGCTGATGATTAAATCAAACTGCGCGATGCCTTCAGGAAGTGGTTCGTAGACAGATCCGTGCAACAGTTCAACGTCAACACCAATGCGTTTCATGTTTTCATACGCAACAGCCAAGCTGTCAGATGAGATGTCAGTCGCGATTACTTGTGCTTGTTTATCAAGAATTTTTGCGAGCGTGAGACCGATCGCGCCAGAGCCTGTACCAATATCTAAAATGCGGACACGCTCTGATGTGCCGTAGCGTGTGGTGATGAGTTTTTGGGCTTCATCAATGAGGCGTTCTGTTTCAGGACGGGGAACAAGGACGGCTTCGTCGACTTCAAAATCAATGCCATAAAATTCCTTATGACCGGTTAGATATGCCATTGGTTCTCCGGCAGCACGGCGACCAATAAGATTATTGTATTGACGTTCCTGTTCAATTGAAATAATATCGCTGCCATGTGCGATAATATAGGCTCGGTTTTTTTCAAGTAAATGAGCGAGCAGAACTTCCGCATCCAAGAAGGGAAGCGTCACTGCGTCTTGCAAGGCCTCCCCGCCATGAATAATAAGTTCGTTGATTGTCATGTTAGTGTGTTGTTGGTTGGATATTTTGGAGACGTGCGATTTGGTCAGCTTCTTGGAGGGCTTCGATGATATCAGAGAGTTCGCCTTCCATGTGCTTCGGAACGTTTGACCAGTTGTGTTTAATGCGGTGGTCAGTGATGCGGTCTTGTGGGAAATTGTACGTGCGGATTTTTTCACTACGGTCACCGGTGCCGACTTGTGAGCGACGTTCATCGCCACGTTTTTTTGCTTCCTCGTCTTCCATGTGTTGCAAGAGGCGAGAGCGCAAGACTGTTAAGGCTTTGGCTTTATTTTTATGTTGTGATTTTTCATCCTGACAAACCACAACCATACCACTTGGAATATGAGTGATGCGAACTGCAGAGTCGGTTGTATTTACACTTTGTCCGCCGTTGCCGCCAGAGCGGAACACGTCAATGCGTAAATCATTCGGGCTAATTTCAAGGTCAGTTTCTTCAGCTTCAGGGAGAATTGCAACAGTAATTGTTGATGTGTGAACGCGGCCTTGTTTTTCTGTTTCTGGAACGCGTTGCACACGATGCACGCCACTTTCGTATTTAAATGCAGAGTATGCGCCAATTCCTTCAATTTTAGCAATGACTTCTTTGTAACCATCAACGCCGTTTTGGCTGGTTGCGAGGAGTTCAACATTCCAATTGCGTGACTCTGCGTATTTAATGTATGAACGAAATAGCTCAGCAGCAAACAGAGCGGATTCGTCACCGCCAGCGCCGGCTCGGATTTCCATGATGATATTTTTTTGATCGTTCGGATCTTTTGGCAGGAGTTGTCGTTGCAAGGCTTCTTCAATCTCAGTGCGTTGCGCTGTAAGACTTTTGAGTTCTTCCTTCGCGAGTTCGACAAAGTCAGGGTCAGATCCTTCATCAATTGTTGCTTGCGCTTCTGTGAGGGCGCTGCCGACAGATTCTAAACGGTGAATCAATTCAACAGTGACTTTGAGTTCGTTGTATTCAATCGACACGCGTTCAAAAGCTTTGCGATCTTGCACTAATTCACCCGATTGTAATTGGGCTTCAAGGCGAGCAAAATGTTCAAGGATTGGTCCGGTGAGTGCTGAATCGATCATAGTGTTGGTATCATATCATAGAATAGGGCAAACAAAAAAACGGGAGAATATCCCGTTTTTTCAAACGTGTCGCTATAAATCCGCGAGAGCGTTTTTTGCTGCTTTCAAGGCTTCTTTGGCAGAATTTTTGACATCGTCTCCACCAGTTGAGCGTTTTGCTTTTCGAGCTGCTTCTTTTTCTTTCTTTGAGCGGAGACCGCCAGAAGCAACAATGGCTTCTTTTTGCGCTTCTTTCGCTTTGAATTTTTCCAAACGTTGAGCAGTGTCTAAAAACTTTTGCTTACCAGTAAAGAATGGATGGCATTGTGAGCACACTTCAGTGGCTACGTCTTTTTTTGTAGACAATGTATCAAAAGAGGCTCCGCAAGCGCAGGCGAGCGTCACACGATGCATTGTTGGGTGGATATCGCTTTTCATAACCAAAAAACTATACTATAGAACGATTTTTCTGTCAAATAAGATAAAAAGTGAGGGGTGCAGGCTCGCGAGAGAGATGTTTCACTCTTCCAAGAGCCCGCGTTTGTCTGAATGTGGTCAGATCTAGCTGCGGATACGCGGCAATCCGCTATCAATCAGCCACTGATCAGGATCTGCCCCCTCCGGGCAGCTTGCAAGCGCGAGTCGCGCGGTGAGCGCGTGCGGGTCATCTGCTGGGTCGGGTCTCCAATCCGGGCCCGGAAGAACGGCCAACAGGTCTTCCGGATGCACCTCGTCGAACGTCGTGTGGTGAGGCAGCGCCTGGCGGTGGGATCCGTCCGGGAGCAGATTCCCAGGGGTTACAACCGAACCCCCGATCCTGCGTACTTCACGTTGTCTCTCTGCCAAAGGACACCTCCTGCCGAAAATAGTACTGATTCTTGCCAAAAAAGGCAAGGAATGGTATAGTCTGTGAGCTGTTTACAGCATATTTTAACCCGTACGACAGATACCTGGAGTGAATTCCTGCCGCCCGATGTAAATCGTCGGCCCTCACGCCCACTGTCGGAGATAATCAATAAGGAACATATATATGAATATGCCAACTCTTTCGGAATTGCTCCGAGCTGGTGTCCATTTTGGCCATCAAAAAAGCAAACGTCATCCAGGAATGACATCAAATATTTATGCAACACGTGAAGGCGTGAGCATTATTAATTTGGAAGAAACACAAAAACAATTAGAATCTGCCGCAAAAGCTGTTCAATCAATGGCTGCAAAGGGCAAGACTATTTTGTTTATCGGTACAAAAAGCCAAGCGTCAGCACTTGTGAAACAATATGCTGAAAGTTGCGGAATGCCATATATGCATAACCGTTGGCTCGGTGGTTTGCTCACAAACTTTAAGAATGTGATCGAAGTACCAAAAAAACTCGTTGATTTGAAAATGAAACGAGATAACGGTGACTTGAAGAAGTACACAAAGAAAGAACAATTGGAATTTGATCGTGAAATCGAACGCCTGACACAATCAGTTGAAGGTTTGCAGAATCTAACAAAACTTCCAGATGCAGTATGTATCGTTGATTTGAAAGAAGAAAAAACTGCGTTGACAGAAGCGTTGCAATTAAACATCCCGGTTATCGCGCTGTGTGATACAAATGTGAACCCACGTGAAATTACACATCCAATTCCAGCAAATGATGATGCTGTGAAATCAATCGACTTGGTGTTGTCTGTTCTTGCGACAGCGATCAATGAAGGCAAAAAACAAGTTGTTGCTGATGCTGCAAAAGCAGAAGTTGCTGCGAAAGCCTAAATCAATTCATTAACACAAAAGAATATGTCAATGGAAACAATTCAACAACTCCGTGCAGAAACAGGTGCTGGCATCATGGATGTCAAAGGTGCGCTTGATGAAGCGGGCGGAGATGCTACAAAAGCATTAGAAATTTTACGAAAACGTGGCGCTGCTGTTGCGCAAAAGAAAGCTGGTCGTGATGCTGGCGAAGGTGTTGTGATGAGTTATGTACACATGGGCCGCATTGGTGTTTTGGTTGAAGTGAACTGTGAAACAGACTTTGTTGCTCGCACAGATGATTTTCAAAATCTTGCAAAAGATATCGCAATGCAAGTTGCGTCAATGAACCCGCAATATTTGACTGCGGATAGTATCCCAGCTGAAGTGCTCGACAAAGAACGTGAAATCGCTCTCGCACAAATCGAAGGAGATAAGCCAGAAGAGGTGAAGACAAAAATTGTTGAAGGAAAAGTAAATAAATTTGCGTCAGAAGTGTCTTTGATGGAACAAAAATTCTTCCGTGATGATTCAATGACGATTCGTGAATTGGTTGAACAATCAATTGGAAAAGTCGGAGAAAACATTCAAGTGCGTCGATTCGTTCGCATGAGTCTTGACGACGCTGGCAAAACAACCAACGCGTGCTAAAATAAAGATATGCAAATAATCGATTGGGTTATTCTTGGAACAATTATCGCAGCAATGGTATTACTTGCGGTTTTGGTGCGACGTAAATGGAAACAGTTGCTGCTGTTAGATCTTGCGGCAATGCCAAAAGCGAAGCTTCGTTCAAAGAAATACCAATTGATTCAAGGTCGGCTTGAGCGTCGCGCAACATCAATTCTTGGTGTCGCGTCTGGCGCTCTTGCTCCGATTGGGAAACAGATTGCTGAGCAAGTGAAACGGTTGTATGAAGCTGTGGTTGCTCTTGAGCGGAAATACAATCTTGATCAACTGATGCCACAAAATCAGAAAGACAAGGAAAAGACTCGTCAAAAAATTGTACAAATGCTCGAAGAAGGGGCGAGTTTGTTTCGTGATGAAAAATATACTGATGCCGAACAATTGTTTTTGGATGTGATTCGCGTGAATGATCGCGAAGTGCAAGCCTATGAATATCTTGGTGAAATTTATATGCAACGTCGTGAGTTTGAACATGCTATTGAAACATTGGAATTTGCAAAAACACTGTCTCCAGAAGATGATCGCATTCCATTTGATTTAGCGTCTATTTATCAAACACGAGGGGAATTAGAGCGCGCAAAGCGTTATTTAACGGAGTCGATTGAGCTTGCGCCAACGAATCCAAAAAATATTGACGCCTTACTTCGTCTCGCGATTGATATGAAAGATTTGCCAGTAGCTCGTGATGTGTTGAAACGGATGAAAGAGGTGAATCCGGAAAATCAGAAAATTGAAGAGCTGCAAGCAACTATTAAACAAATTGAAAAAGATTTGTTAGTGAATCCTGGAAAATAAATTAGGCAAGGTGAAGTCGTTTCGATAGTCGTTGATAATTTGCTGTGTTTGCGGCAATTTCAGCATCATGTCGATCGACTTTTTTTGCGATCCCTTCCATTGTATCGAGCATTTGCGCTTGTTGACCTTCAACAGCGGTGAGTCGAGTGTCGATATTTTTTGTTGTGTCTTGCAGGTCTAAAATCATCAGTGTGTGTTGTTGTTGCACCTCTTTTATTTCCTGAATTTCTTCTCTTACGATTTTTCGTGTCTCCGTTTGTACAATAGTTGTAATAGCGGATAATAGTTCGGTGTCGAGTGATTTTTTCTTTTGCATAAAACGGTCATAGATTGCTTATGATAGCAAGGGTGGTGACAGAAATCGTATCACATGAGCGGGGGAAAGAATAGAGGGCAAAAAAGCGCCGTCTGGGGAGAAAAATTTTGACGGCGCATAATGTGCCTTGTTTATCGAATGCTTGAAATATTCGCGGTTATTCGCTACACTATTGAAGCTGTATTTTGCAGCATAGGCCGTTTTAGCTCAGTCGGTAGAGCGTCACCATGGTAAGGTGGAGGTCTCGGGTTCGATCCCCGAAAACGGCTCCAATTTTTTGAATAATGATTAATTATTTTTCGGTTTTTAGTTGACAGAATATTGAAAATATGTTATTTTATCACGTCAATCTGTTTTAGATTGACCGTGCAAAAAAAGGGGTGTCTTCATGCTGATTTCTTTACTGATCCTTCTTCTGGTTCAAGTCGAGCTGGGCTTGGGGTCCCGAAGGGTCCGGAAGCGATAGTGGGGCTGTGCATGAACGGCGTCGTGGTGACGGCAAATAACGGAATGATGCCGCACGTGCCGATAGTTGACACTCCTCTGAACATCGACCTCATTGTGCCGGACGCAGTGTGTCCGTACGTGCTTCCTGTTGGCTATGCTATAGCCAAGTCAGAGGAGGAGGTTCCACGGCCTAGAATGGAAGCGCAAGAAGCGCGTCTCTGGTGGCTGGGGGACATCTTCCCTGTGAGTCTTTGCATGAGTCGGAAGGAGTCCTACACGCTTACGTGGAGCGCTGGAGACATCGTTGCGTTAAGTGGCCTCCTTGTCATTTGCGGCTACGGTTTCATAGAGATTGTACGTCGCGTGAGAAGTGTGTGGCAGGTCATTCGTCACAGGCTCTCGAAAGCCTGACGTATTCGCCGTGCACCCCCTCGTCCCCGTTTAGCGTCTTCATCGATGCGACGGGGCCTTTTTTTAATATTTATATATATGGATATAATTCAGCTCGCGCCAGACGCTGTTGCGAAATAACGCGCTAGTAATTTGTGCAATCGATATATATTTATTATACTTCTTTTATGAAATTCCTTTCAGCAGCTCAATCTACAACGACTACCGCCATTCATCTCATGGTTGGGTAGTTTTGTTTTGAACTTCGTTGAAAGTAAACTCGCCCCAATCATGGGGCGTTTTTGTTGCCGTGAAAGTGGTAATAAAAAATCACAGGATAAGGAGTAGACAATGTCTACTATTCCGTTGGCTTGTCTTGATCCGCAACGGTCGGATCGTGACGGTGTGATGGTGTCGATTCAATTTCAGCCGATGGGAGTGACCCTCAACGGCTGGAATTCACGCGGTTCTTACGTGGCGTACATCTTCGAAGATAATGAGTGGAATCCGATTCTGGCGCCTGTTCCGGATGGGTCTGGGCGTTATGCTGTCATCGGCGGGATGAGCTGGTTCGACGAAGACATGATCGCACTCGCGAACGGCAAAATGACTCAGGCGATTCCGCGTTCGCGTGCGTGGACCTTCTCTCATCAGTCGCCGTCGGAGATGTGTGAGTTGATGCGAGTCTACTTCCAGCGTCGCATTCTGCAGGCCGCGTCTGTGCGTCCGGGACTGCTTCCGTCGTACGCCGACAACCGGCTGGCGAATCTGGACTACGCCGCCTTCATGAATGAGGCAAGCCGCTACCATGAGGCGGTGTACGCTTTCTGGAAGCAGTTCGAGGCGTGATCCGTGATTGAGAGGTGAGGAGGGAACGAGTTTGCTTGTGGTGATGAAAGTTGCCTTGAGTAAGCTCGTATTTTTTTATTTGATTTTTGGATAATCAAAACAGCTGAGAAGGTGAGCGCGAAATAAATATGAAGGGATTATTGCGGCTTTTGAATATATTGATTTCGCATTTTAATAAATGCCGTGAACATTAAAATAAAGAGCGTGATGGTTGCTATCTGGAATGCGAGTTGTAGACCTCCTTTGTCTGCAATTCGACTAAAGATAAGAATGAGTACAGTTTCTGTAATGCTGACTGCAAAATTTTGAAGTGATATAACAGTCGTACGCTGTTCTGATGTGATGTGTGCATTCAGTTCATCGTTCAGTGTTACTCTCAACATCCAGTAGCCAATCTATAATAATCATACTTATCGGCAGCCATACACCCTTTCCTATGCTCACAGTTATAAATCCAATAAGTATGATACACAGCATGCCGGCAATACTTTGCATGATTGTAAAATACCCATCAAGCCAATGTGCTATCTCTGAGGCGAGTCCAGACAATACACGAAGTACGGTATAAAAAAGACCGAAATATATAATATTTAGACCAGATAATTGAAGTAGTGGTTGCGCGTAGTCCCCAAAGATATACCAAAAGATTGTCACTACTGTGAATAAGAGAATTATTGAAGATACATACGGGATAGATCTGATCTGTCGAAAAGCTTCTCCAAGATGTCTGGAGAATTGTAGTTGAGGAGCAATAATAGTTTCTTCGGCTGTTTTTGGTGGCTCGGTGGTGAGGTATGCGGCAACGAATGATATAGCAAAAAAAGCAACAGAAATAATAAATGGGAGCTTTTGATTATACTCATAGACAAGCGGAGTTATTGAAAGCACCGCAGCGCTTGTGAGCAGTGTTAGGAATGAGAGACGTCCACTTACTTTTTTGTATTCTTTTTTTCTATGAAGGTCAGTAAGTGTGTCATATAGCATTGCTTCTGTTGTGCCGGATAAAAACGCACCCCCAATGCCATAAAAGATTGCTGCAACCAAAAAGGGGACAAAGCCGTTGCCTATTGTTAATAATATGCCATAAATAATAGCAAAGGTTGATGCAAGGATGAGTGATAGGCGTTTCCCATATTTATCCGCAAAGATGCCTCCGGGAATTTCTGTGAGAATTGATGCTATGGTAGCTGCGGCTGCTATACATCCCAATTGAGTAAAGGAAATACTGTACGAAAGGATATACAGTGTGATAACCGGAAAAGCAAACCGCTTAATAAAAAAGCCGTGTAAAAAAAGGAGGGTGATGTTGCGTTGTAGTTTCATTGGTTTATTGCAGTCCCGCTGTTGTATTTGTAATAATATCAAGCGAATCCGCAACGCCTCCCAATAACGGCTCTTTCATGTGTAGAGCAAGAATCGTTTTTGAATCGTGATCATCTCTCGTGATATCTGCAGTGAAGTCTTTTGTCCTCGCTTGGCCGTTCTGCGGCACAACGACAATTGCCGCTTCTTTCATTGAACCGTGATCACCTGGAGAGTCGCCAAAGTAAATCATTGCAGCATCTGTGCCAATTGCATCATGCAGCGCCGCTTCCTTTCCGCCGCCTTTTGGAAATATGTCAATTGAAGATGGTGCTTTTATCACAACAAAATCACCAGCCATGCCGCGGTCTTGTAGATATGACTCGACTTGTTCAAGGGCCGTATCCGGATTGTGTCCTTCCGGCCACACCAATCCAATGCAGTGATGCAGTTTATATGCGCGCCAACCGTTTTCTATAAAACGCGTTTCAATGTCAGGCTTAATCTGTAATAACGCTTCAGCATCTGTTGGTGTAATAGTGGAGGGAAATGTCTCGGCGTCTCCACGGACAATACTAAAACCACTTTCTGCAATAATGACCTCTGGTTCAATAGAAGGAAATAGGGTTTTTACTAAAGCGCGGACAAATTCGACGCTGCGTCCAGTGCTGAGCCCGAAATGAAAGCCTTGTGCGAGTGCTTTTTGAATGGCTGCTTGAATGCGGAGTACTGCTTCTTTGTTTTCTTCAAAATGCGCAGCGATGTTTTCCGGGGTGTGTTTGTGTTCAATAAAAATCCCATCAACATCAAACAGCAGCCATGCGGGCTTTCCGTCTCTATTTTCCGGAGAAAGGCTTGTTTCGTGAAATAGCGCTTGCAGTGCTGCGGGAATTTGCCCAAGTTCATCTTCAGGGATCGAGGGTTCAATACGTTTGCCTCGAAAATAGCTGTTTTCTATCATGGTGTCAGTGTAGCATAATATCTAAATCATGATAAAATACTAAGATAAGAAAAGGGTTCCAGGTTCGAATCCCGACAACGGCTCCATATGAACACACGAGAAGAGATTAAGCGTTATATTGATAGTCAGCCCGACGCAAAGCGCGACGACATGCAAGCCCTGGATCGGATGATTCGAAAGCTGCTCCCAAAATGCAAGCTCTGGTTTTTGGACGGCAAAAACAGCGAAGGGAAAATCGTTTCTAATCCGAATATTGGATATGGATTGCAGACCATGAAGTTAGCCGGTGGGAAAACGAGGGAGTTTTATCAAATTGGTTTGAGTGCAAACACTACTGGTATTTCCGTGTATATTCTTGGTATTGAAGACAAGAAATATTTGGCGAACACATACGGCAAAACAATCGGCAAGGCGAGTGTGAGCGGGTATTGCATTAAGTTTAAAACACTGAAAGATATTGACGTTGACGTGCTTGGAAAGGCGATTTTGGATGGGGTTAACGCGGTGCTATAAGTTTTTGGACAGAGGCATGTGAGCTTTAATAATGCTTTTTTGTTATACTCAATTATATGTTATAGCATCGTTAAATATGTAGTTATATGACCAAGCCAGATTACGCAGAATTTGATAACCCACGCCTTGCAAGAGTATATGATAGTTTTAATTCTTTGACTGATGACCGGGTATTTTGGTTGGATAAGCTCAAAGAGCTGGGAGTGCAACGCATAATAGACGTAGGATGTGGAACAGGCTTGCTAACATGCGAATTAGCACAACTTGGCTATACAGTAGTTGGTGTAGAGCCCGCGCAGGCGATGCTTAAGCTTGCTCAAGAAAAAGAAGGAGCGAAGAAGGTTATGTGGTTACTAGGCAGTACCGAGCAGCTTCAAGGTCAAAAAGCAGATATGGTTATTATGACAAGTCATGTCGCACAGTTTTTTGTTAGCACTGAAGAATGGCATAAGGCATTGGCAAATATCTATGAAGCGTTGGAAAAAAGAGGGGTGATTCTTTTTGACAGCAAAAATCCATTGAGTGCGCCATGGAAAAATTGGAGCAAAGAGAATACACAACGAACAAAAACTACACCAGAAGGAGAAGTTGTATTTTGGATTGACGCGCCTGTTGTTAGTGGGAATCAAGTGGAATATGAATTGCATTATCTGTTCTCAAAAGATTCAGAAGAGCTTGTTTCAAAAAATGCACTAGCATATCGCCCCAAGGATCAAATAATGGAAGACTTGAAAACAGCGGGCTTTCAGGTTGAAAATGTATACGGGAATTGGAACGGGGATGAGTACAGCGAAGACAGTGAGGAAATAATTTTTTTAGCGAAGAAATAGGAGAAAGTGGCTTGAGTTTATATTTAACTCATGACAATCAAAAATATTATAAAAAATAATTCTTTAAATCGTTTATTTTATTTAACGTACATGAAAGATTGCGGTGGGTGTTGAATTTGAAAGTCTTGCTTTAAGCACAGGGGTTTATTATACCGTTCCACAAATTTTATTTTAATTGCATGTCCCTGGGACTTGCCTAAAAAATAACTATCAAAAAAACTTTTTGTAATACCAGAGTCTTCTTTGGTTTGTCTCCAAAGTTTCGTAGGCGATTCTGATATGACATTTTCAATTTCAAATTCACCTATAACTTTTTGTACTGGATAAGATGCATACACTATCACCCTAGTTATTTCAGGATTTTTAAATAAAATTTTTCTAAACTCATATTTTTTTGACCCCTCAAAAATCTTTTCCGCGTATTCGGGTTTAATCGACAATAATACTTTCATCACTTTTGGATTCTTTTATTATTTTCATGAAATGATCCCAAGGAATTTTTTGAAAACCCCTTGGCATATTTGTGACACTTTGTATTATACCTAAATCAATTAATTTAGCTAGATTGATTCGTCTAGGTAAAGAGTACGCGTATAGAAAATTTAATACAAATGGTCTATATTTTGGATTTTTATTCCACATTTTTACTAGTCCTGCTTGATCAAAAACTGAGCGTTTTCTGCAGGCACGTATAAATTCAACAGGGTCTTTAATGTTGTCGATGACAGAGTCTACGATTCCAATCGTGGTTACGACACCGTCTCTAAAGCCACCATTTCTATAGAAGACAATAATATCACCGGGCTTCATAGTTCGCGTTGGAGCGTGTGATATATAAGGCTTACTAATGGCGTTTCTATGTGGTTGTTGTTCAATAAAACCAAGGGGGGACTCGGTCTTTAAAATTGAATCGGGAAAAAATTCTGTATGATAGACCTGATTTATGCAGGTAAAGTATACATCGGCATTCTTTTTAACGAAGGGGTAGCTAGATTTTGGTTCGTCTAGAGATGGTTGAGTATTTATGAATTTTCTAACATATACTCGTTCATCACCATTGGTGGTTTTTTTTATTCCCCAGAACTTAAAGCCGTACTGTTCTAGTAAGAAGATAAGACTCCCGTGGGCATGTGTTTTTTCAAATATAGTCACATAAATCTCATCCACTTTATATTGTAACGCATTATCAAAAATAATTTTAATGAATCGTTCTCCAATTTTTAAACCGGTAACTTGTACTTTTAAAGTGCCGATCTTTAGTCTTTTTTTTGGTAAAAATACAGGTGTTATATTGTGATAACTTTCGGATTGAGATTCTAGTTTTATATAAAGAAAGGCCTCAAGGTTCCCGTCATCTTCATATACATACGCTGTTTCTTCAGACTTCGAGTTAAACCATTCGTCAAACTCCTCGTAATCTGCTCTAAAACTATCAAAAAAAGTATCTTGTAGATTGATCTCTCCAAATAATTTCTTTTGTACAGATTTTACTCTGTAATCAACTAGACTAGGATTTTCCGTTATTATTTTTTCAAGTAGTTTTTCGACAGTGTAAATTTTATCATCGATATTCAAGAGTGCGGCTTTTTTGTGTATCTTTAGGTCATCCGTAATCAAGCAATCAACGCGATTGCTGTAGACCTCATTTAGAAGGGTTGAGTCATTGATGTCATTTTGATTTTTGTCATGTTCAGCAGAGATTTTTTGCACTTCTGGGCTAATCTGCGCTGGCGACTGAATCGTATAATAATTATCAGACTTGACTTGCATTGCCTGCACGACCTTGGGGTCAGCATGGTTTGATAATTCAGACCTAGTTATTGGATGGATGCACTTTTTATAGCCAAGTTGGTCGAGCCAATAAAAAAGACGGCCAATATCTTCATGTCTCACATATCTACCCTCGCGACTCACAATAACATTTGTATCAAGTAATATCTTTATATTTGTCATATATCAAACACTAGCAAAAAAAGAATATAATTCCTAGTTATGGCATGGAATATCCCATATAATTGGGTCAGTAGTATATCATTTTAACTATTATAAAAGTATCGGAACTTTTTCTATTATATATATTCAAATACGCCTCTTATAATTCCCAAGAGAATAGTGTAGTCTATAGACATGCAAATACTCCTCATAGCACTCATCATTCTCATTGCCGCGATCAGCATTTGGACAGCGTTCGGCTATTTCAGCGTCAAAAACCTTGAAGAGCCGGCATATACCGTTATCGATACAAAAAAGGGATATGAAATTCGGAAATACGAATCTTATCTCGTTGCGGAAACAACCGTCTCCGGAGATTACGACGCCGCGCTGAACACCGGCTTTTCGCGCATCGCAAATTACATCTTTGGAAACAATACAAGTCAGACGAAACTAGAAGGTGAAGGCGCGCGTGGTGAAACAACATCGGAAAAAATTGCAATGACAATCCCTGTCGCGCAAACACGCACTGGAGACAATGAGCGCGTTGTCTATTTTGTGTTACCGAGTAAATATTCAATCGACACAATTCCACAACCAAACACACACAATGTTCGTGTGCGAGAAGTGAGTTCGTTTACAGCGGCAGTGTTACGATTTTCATGGTATGCAACAGAGCGTCGCATTGAACACAAACAACAAGAGTTGTTCGACGCATTGAAACGCGATGGTGTGCAGGTTTCTGGCAAGCCAACAACTGCGCTTTACAACCCGCCAATCTCTCCACCATATCTGTTGCGGAATGAAATTATTATTCCGATAAAATAATAGATCTTGCTAAATCAAAGAAATGCACTATTATAAAAACCTATGACAGATCTATACCATCAACTAGGCAAAAATTTTAAGGGTGAAGATATTTTTGTTACAATCGCTTCTGGTCCAGTAATTGTAAATGAGGACAAGAAATTCCTGCTACATATTTCTGAAAGCACTGAAAAGTACCAATTTACTGGCGGTCGCTTGAATGATTCGCAGTCACCACAACAAAACGCAATCAATCGACCATTTGAAGATCTGGGATTACAAGTCATGCTAACAGAAGGAGTTGATCCGCTTATTGTTACTGATGAAATTGAGCGCGATGGGAAAGTAGAGCGTCTCGTTTTAATGCATTATGTTGCTATCATTCCAGTTGATGCTGAGATTGGTGAGTGCCAGTGGTTTTCTATTGATGAAATCCGTGAGCTTGAAAAACAAGGCCAGTTATCATCTCTAAACGTTCGAATTGCTTGTGAGCATTTTTTAAAATAATACAGTCTAAATAAGTTTGTGTTCAATAATGTAAACGAGTATGAGTAAAGATCATGTCAGTAGTGATAAAATTAGCGGGGATCATACAACGTTTATTGAGCCCGCAGCTGCTCTTGTTGAATATGTTGTAAGGTTAGATTCTGTGCGGAGAGTCACCCCAGGTTTTATTGAGGCTGGTTTAAAGGGTGGGCAATCTGGACCGCCAAGAATAAAAATCACAATGGGGGATGGATGTGTAAAATTAGCAGTTCGTCAAAACAAGTCCCTGCAAACAGTTTTTATTTACACCAGCGATGTTCAGGCGACAACAGAATTTACCGCGCGTTCCGCACGTGATTTAGGGTATGATATTCATTTTGATACTCGTGAAGAAAATGATCTGACGCTCCGAACTCGTCGACCAAAATAATCAATACAAAAAAGCTAGTCGGCAGTAAGACTAGCGTGTTTTGTTTGTTATACGACCACTAAAAAGATATGTATTATATCTTCTTCAACTTGCCTTTATTCTTCACAATATTTTTGTAATCCCATTGAACAGTTTTGGATTCTTTGAGCCATTTGCGCAGGTCGCTGAGTTTTATGTCAGTGAGTGATTCATATCGTTTCTCCGCGGCTTTAAATGAGCCTTCTTTTGTGAGACCTGGATGGGTGAATGATTGACCGCTCCAAAACAGGAGAGACACGCCAGTTTTTTGCACGCTGTAGCCAGCAACTGGATTTTCATCAATAAACCAAACAGGTGCGCCGTGCCAGACTTTACTCGTCGCTTTCGGAAGAGCTTTCTCGATTTCCGCGCGCAGAAGGACGCAGATTTTTTTCGTTTCACCTTTTTGCAAGGTGTTGTATTTTGGGATTGTTGATGCGATTGTTTTCATATACGTACAGTATAGCAGGGTATTGTAAAAATTGCCTACTGCTGTTAAGATGCTCCCGCTTTAAAGGAAAGGCTCATGACCAACCGAGATTGCCCGCCGCATCTTGGCACTGGAGTCACTCCAAAAGACTCGACGTGTCATGATCATGCGAGCGCTGCTCAACAGGGCTTTCATAACCTGCATTGCCGGCTCATCGGCTGTCCGTACGCAAAACCAGGTCTTGAGCGTCACGGAGACACCCTGATTATCAAGCCGCGGAATTGGTTAGAGGACTTGCTGTTGAAGCTTGATCCTTTGATCAATGCCGCCCGTCGTTTCCACGTGTTCATTCGGAGGAAGTCATGAAGATAGCGGAGATTGCGGCGCTTCTGAGCGATCCTGCCACCCGCCGGTTGCTGGCAGAGGGCATTGGGATCATCAAGATCTTGAAGGACAACAAACGCCTCACACCAGAGGCTGTGCAAGCCGTGGTTGACGGCATTGAGCCGCTCAAGAGGCTTGCGGCGTCTCAGGTGCATGCACGAGAGATCATGGAGAGCATCGACCTCCTTGTGAAGCTCTTGATGAAGCCTGGAGGACTTGCAGCCTTGCGGCACTTCGCGAGGTCTTTCGTCGATCTCATCGAAAACCCTCTGTGATGAACACGTTCGTCTGAGGGTTCGTTTTTTTATCAGAAAGAAATGAGGCAAATAAAAAACCCGCATTGCTGCGGATTTTTTATAATCAAGTGTTGAATGAACGTTGCTTATGCAGCAAGTTGTACGTCAACGGCGCGTGGTCCTTTGTCTGATTGTTCTACTTCGAATGAAACAGTGTCTCCGATGTTGAGTTCATTATATGATACGCCAACGAGTGCAGAAGAATGGAAAAAGATTTCTTTTTCTTGACCTTCAGCTGCGATAAAGCCGAAGCCCTTATCTGTCATGTTTTTGATAGTTCCTACCATAGTGTTTACGTTATATTCTGACTAAATTATACAAAAAGTTGAGTTTGAAGTTTGATTACGCTTCGCAGATCTCCTTATTGACCCGACCATTATTACATATTTTTTTAAAATTGTCAAATGCATTGCACTGTCGCCCTGTGTAAAATCCCGTATATACGAAAAGTCTGCTATACTCACTGTCTATGACACAAGACAGAGCTCTAGAATTATTACGGGAAGGACACAATGTATTGTTGACAGGGCCGGCCGGTTCAGGGAAGACATATGTGTTAAATGAGTTTATTGCGTGGGCAAAAAAGGAAGGAAAGAAGGTTGCGGTGACTGCGTCGACGGGAATTGCCGCAACTCATTTGAATGGAGTGACGATCCATTCATGGGCAGGTATTGGGATTAAAGATGCGTTGTCCGAACAAGATATTGGCGGAATGATGCAAAAAGAGTTTTTGAAGAAGCGGTTTCTCGGGACTGATATTTTGATTATTGATGAAATTTCGATGTTGCACTCCTATCGCTTAGATATGGTTGATCAAATTTTGCGGTTAATTCGGGATCGTCGCGATGTGCCGTTTGGTGGAATCCAGATTGTATTGTCTGGTGATTTCTTTCAGTTGCCGCCGATTGAAAAAAATAGCAGCAAGACACATTTTGCGTTTGAAGCAGCAGTGTGGGAGGAAGCGCGTCTCGCAGTGTGCTATTTAGACACGGTGTATCGTCAGGCGAATGATCCGTTGTTGCAAATTTTACAAGAGATTCGCAATGGAGAGGTAAGCGAGGCGCTTGGGGAATCGCTCATGGAGCGGGCTGATGTCACGCCGCCGGACACGATCACGCCGACACGTTTGTATACGCATAACATTGATGTTGATAAACAAAACGCGCAAGAGCTCGCGGCAATTGTTGAACCAGTCAGACAATTTCAAATGACGAGTTTTGGAAAAAAGCAAGATGTTGCAACATTGAAAAAATATTGTTTGGCTCCAGAAATGCTGGAATTGAAAATTGGCGCGCAAGTGATGTTCGTGAAGAATAATTTTTCCGCTGGGTACGCGAATGGAACACTCGGCACAGTTGTGGATTTTGTGAGTGATGCGCCAGTGGTGCAAACAGCTGACGGTGAAGAGATTGTGGTTCCGGTTGAAAGTTGGGTCATGGAAATCGCTGGGGCAATCATTGCGCAGGTCTCGCAGTTTCCGTTGCGGCTCGCGTGGGCAATCACAGTCCACAAAAGCCAAGGGATGACGCTCGATGCCGTGTCTGTTGATTTGAGTAAATCGTTTGTAGCTGGAATGGGGTATGTCGCGCTCTCGCGTGTCCGTTCGCTTGATGGGTTGTATATTGTTGGTTTGAATCGGATGGCGCTCAGTGTTGACCCGCTGGTTCAGCATTTTGATGGGCAATTTCAAAAACAGTCTGAATTGATCGCTGAAAAAAATTGACAAGCAGGGGAGTAATACAAAAGTTGTTCACACGGATATTTGACGAGGTTTCTGTCTGTATGCATCGAAAGATATGAGGCTGTCATATCTTTATTTGCGTGATTTTTTACTGTCTGTATACTGCTGCTACCTTACAACACAAGACAACATGAGGCATACAAATGGCACTGAATCATCTCGCGATCATTGCGGATGGCAATAGGCGCTTTGGAAGGGCTCGGGGAGGCACCGGTTCTGACGGACATCAAAAAGGCGCAGACAATACGGATGTCATTTTGCGCTGGTGTCGAAACAACGAGGTGTCGTATCTGACGCTGTACTTGTTCTCGCTCTATAATTGGGAGCGACCGCCTGACGAAGTGGCGTTTCTCATGCGGCTCATCAAGCACTTTTGCGAAAGCAAAAAAGCGGAGTTGCTACAAGACAACGTGCGGGTGTGCGTCATCGGGAATCTCGCTGACCCACGGTTTCCGGACGAAACCCGCGCAGCAGTCGAGTGTCTGGTCGCGGCGACAGCAGGTTGCACAGGCTTGACCCTCATTCTCGCGCTGTCATACGACGGTGTTGACGAAGTGCGACGCGCCGGGAAGCGCTGGCAGGCGAGCGACTGCTCTGGGGAAGTGACGGATTTTCTCGACACAGCATTGCTCGGCATTCCAGATCCCGACCTCGTTCTCCGGACAAGCGGTGAGCAGCGCCTGAGTGGCTTCTTGTCACTCCAGGCGAGTTACGCAGAGCTCATGTTCGTGGATGCGGCATATCCCGAGCTGAGTGTCGAAGTGCTCGACAGTGTCATGGCGGCTTTTCAGCAGCGCGATCGACGCTTCGGAAAACGGTAAGGACTCGACTCGTTTCGCCTGGTTGTAACAGCCACGCAAGCGAGTCATTTTTTCTATTTTATGGTATAATCATTTTATGAAATATACGACATTATACCCATTATTGTGGCGCCCAATTTTCGTGCTTGTGAGCATTATTGTTGCGGTTGTCTTTCAATTTTCTTTTGATCAAGCGCTCATTGCGAATATCATCTGGATTGCCGCTGTCTTTATTGGTGCATGGCGCTTTCTGTCTGATACCATTACAGATATTCTGCATGGTCAATTTGGTCTTGATTATATCGCGCTGACTGCTATTGTCGTGGCATTCGTCACTGGCGATTATTTAGTTGGTGCAGTGATTGTTTTCATGTTAACAACCGGCGAGGCGCTTGAGGAATATGCATCATTGCGCGCAAAGCAGTCTCTCACATCCTTGATTGATCGTATTCCAAAAAATGTGACAGTACTCGCGCAGGCAAATCCGGAAGCGGACCGTTCAGAAAAACAGATTGAGCAAGTGCAGATTGGGGAGTATATTCTTGTGCGTCGCGGTGAAGTCATCCCGCTTGACGGTGTCTTGGAAACAGCAACAGCCCAGACTGACGAATCATCGCTGACTGGCGAACCGTTTTATATTGACAAAGAACAAGGTGACGCGATTCGCAGTGGAACGATTAATGTTGGTGATGTGATGGTTGTGCGTGTTACTACAGCGGACAGTGAATCGACCTATCGAAAAATCATCCGCCTTGTTGAAGGTGCGCAAGAATCGAAAGCGCCGCTGGTGCGACTCGCTGATCGTTATAGTTTGATTTTTACCGTTGTGACTGCAGTGATTTCTATCGGAGCCTATGCAATGACACAAGATATGAATATTGTGCTCGCAGTTTTGGTTGTTGCAACACCGTGCCCGTTGTTGATTGCAACTCCAATTGCACTGATTGGTGGAATGTCTGCCTCTGCGAAACAAAAAATCATTTTGAAGAATCTTGCCAGCATCGAAGTATTGTCACGCGTGAATCACATTGTGTTTGATAAAACCGGAACAATCACGCTTGGTGAGCCGGCTGTGACACGTGTTGAATTGCGTGATACACCGCTCACGGAAATGGAAATTCTTGGGATTGCATCAAGTATTGAACATAACTCACTGCATCCGATTGCAAAAGCGATTGTGATGCACGCAAAACAGGTCAATGCACCGGCGGTTCATGCGAGTGATATTCAAGAGGTGATTGGGCAAGGTATTTCTGGTGTGGTTGATGGTGTGCGATATACGCTTGCGAAATATGATGATTCAAATCATTTTGTGATCGCTGTGAAAAAAGACGATGCTGTTATTGCACTTCTTGAAATGGAAGATCAAGTCAAGCAAGGTTCAAAAAAACAAATGCAGCAGTTGGTTGATAGTGGATTTACGATTGAAATGTTAACAGGGGACAAGAAAACCGTTGCTGAACAAATTGCCGCGACTATTGGTGTGCCGATGACCGTTCATGCTGAATGTAGCCCCGCGCAGAAGCTGGAGCGGATTAGCGCTTTGCAAGCTGAAGGAAAAATTGTCGCAATGATTGGCGACGGGATTAATGATGCGCCGGCGCTGGCTGCGGCAAATGTCGGCATTGTGTTTTCGAATGAAGAAAATACCGCGGCTTCTGAAGCGGCGGATATTGTCTTGCTTGGCGGCGAATTAACGCAAGTTTTGGCAGTCTTCCACATTGCAAAACGTTCTATTCGCATTGCCTTGCAAAGTATTTGGGTTGGTATCGGATTGAGTGTTCTGTGCATGCTCGCAGCGGCAGGTGGGTTTATTCCGCCGGTGATTGGGGCAATGTTGCAAGAAGGAATTGATATTATTGTGATTATTAATGCATTACGCGCAACGCGGGCCGTTGTGTAAGAAATAGTGTATGCAAACAGGAAATAACCAATCAGCAACACTCTTCGGTTTCGACGTTCGGGAATCGTTATTTGCGTTTGCGTTGTTTTTTGTGCTCGGGTTGATTGCGTACGTGCTGCGAGACACGATTACGGTGATACAAGCCGGAACGCTTGTGTTGCTTGCTGGTCTCTGGTGGCTTGGGATGCGTCATATGCATGTTGCGGTTGTCGCGCTGCTTGTCTGGCTCGTGTTCGAATCTGTGTTATTGCGATTTATTCCGGATCAAAGTTTTTTGTATATCCGATTTTTCCCTGAAGTGATGACCTATTCAATATTTGTTCGGGTGATATTTGATCGCTTCTTTTTGCCGTTGATTCAACAAGATGCGCAGCATTTGAGCTCTGCGTTGCTTGGGGTTGGCGCCTTTGAGCGGTTTGATCGTTTGCGTGGCCGATTGCTGTTATCATTAGCGGCGTTATTTTTTATCGCGGTTTTTTCAATGATCGCAAATGGCGTTGATCCACTCATTGGACTGCTTGGGATTCGCCAAGTTGTTCGTTTTTTGTTCCTGGCGATTATCTTGTTGTATATCGATATCCCTACACCATTTTTTGCAAAAGCAGTGCGCGTCTTGTGTATTCTATTCGGAGTGCAAATTGCAATTGGTTTGATTCAATATGCAACTGCTGGAGCTCTTGACCCGTATTTGATCCCTGCGAAAACGGTTGAATATGGCGGACGTTTTTCTTATGGAGGCGTTGATCAATTTTGGCAACTTGGAACTCGCGTCTTCGCAACTCTCGGTCGATATGATCGCTTCGGGGCTTTCGCGGGTATTTTTACAACTATTGTTGCTGCAGTTGGTTTGTCTGGCATGTTTTCATTGCGGTATGACTTTCCGCTTGCAAAAGAGCGCTATCGTTTCTATCTCGCGCTGACAATTCTCGGTGGTATCGCTGTCTTTTTGTCATCAAGTCGCGCTGCGCTGCTGGCGTTAATCATTGCGTTGATTTGGCTTGTTGGGGTTGTCTGGCGTCGCAGAGCAGTGCTCTTGTTGAGTGTGATTGGGTTTTTCTCGGTTGTGATCGGAGCATTTGTCTATGCGCAAATTATCGGAATTGATATTCGCTACGTTGTCGACTCTCCAGATGCGACTGTGTTTGAACGTCTTGTTGAGCCGCTCTCGCAATCAAGTTTGCAAGGAAATTATGATCACTATGGTCGCACATTTTGGCTTGTTGAAGTGCCGCGAGTGGTGGTTGCGAGTAGTCCAATCTATGGCGTGGGTCCTGGCATGTTTGGGTCAGGAACGGTTGCGCAGTTTGTGAACAAGGAGGTGTATAATCGATTAGGTTTGCCATACGGCGCGAGCGGCGACATTGGGATTATCGATAACAGTTGGTTCGCGTTGTGGGGCGAGCTTGGAACACTTGGCTTGCTTGCGATGATTGCGTTCCTGTGGACTCTGTATCAGCTTTTCGGGCTTGTTCCGCGCAATACACATGGAACAGGGGAGCAAGGGCGTTTTCTCTATAATGAATATGTATTACTGAGCTCAGGGGCGCAGGCAGCAGTTGTGTATGTCGCGGTTGTGGCGCTGTTTGCGAATCACTTTGAGTTTCGAACAACTATGCCAGCCTTGTTGGTATTTGGAACGTTATTGTTGCGTGCAAAAATTCAACACGCCTCAGGTCGGTCAGTGTCGTAAGTCTTTTTATTTCTTCTCTTATTGATATTCCTTAAACTCTACGCAACCTTTTGATACAAGGTTTTTTGCAACGTCGTATTTATATTTTTTGCCCCAATCAGCAAAGCGATCATTCAAGAGTTTGTCGCGTAGATCAGCGTTATAGGCAGCGCCAATTTCCGCAGCAAACACTGTGCCGCGCTCACTGTCTGACAAGGTTTGTTTACTGAAACGATGAGCGACGTAGTCAATGGATGTCACAGATCGGTTTTTCACAATATCTTTATTGAATACTGTCCCGGTATATCCAATCAGTTTTTCTTTGCGACTCTCATCACCAAAAATAGTGACAGCGTCATAGTCAATGCCTTTGTCTTTCACAATCGCATAACTGTTATCGATATTTTGCCACGTGGTAATCGCGCATTCTTCTTTGTAGAATTTCACACCCTTTTTTTGGAGAGATGCAATATCTGCATATTCATCATAGCCACGATAGAGACTTTCGGCTTCTGAGAGGTCTTTGTTGTTTGTGTATGAGCCGGTGAAGATAACCGCGACTACATGGTTATTTGTATCGTTGACATACGCGACAGCTTTTTTGATATAGTCTTCGTATGATTCGTTTCCAAGAACAGGTGTGCCATAGCCAGGGATAATAACAATGCGTTGTCCGTTTTTATTGAACCGTTTATCAATCTTATGCAGTGTGGCTTTTGCTGTATTTTTAATGTCTGCTTTGGAATTCAGACTTTCCGGCAAAATGTCTTTTGCTGTGCAGCCTGAAAGAGTCGCAACAGCGGAGCAGAAAAAGAGGGCCGTAAGAATGCGGGTTTTCATACAAGAAGATTAGAGGCCGATTTGGAAAACGTTACCGTTGTCTGTGAGAACAAAGAGTTTTTTGCCAGCTTCGTCTGCAACGATATCAACAATATTTTCGAATGATTCAGATGTATATTGATTGACGAGTGTGCCTTTTTTATCGAAGACAACGACGCGTTTTTGTGATGCATCAGCGATGTAGATGTTGCTACTGTTTTCATCTGTTGCGATGCTGACGCCAGAGGTGAGAGCAGGATCAACGGTTCCAAGTGTAAAGTCGGCTTTTTTACCACCTTCTAATTTTGTGACACTACCATTTTTATTCAAGACATAGACTGCGCCATCAATCGCCATTGCAACGCCATCACGCACAGAAACAGAAGAGTCAGTGAGCCAGTTTTCGCCACCTTGGAAAACATCGCCGTTTTTACGGTTACGGATAATTTGATTTGCCGCAGCGTCGAGAGTGTAGACACGTGTGCCACTGAAGACAGTCACGTCAACAATTGATTGTGGAGGAGTTGCGAATGACAGGTTTGCATTTGCGACGGTTGCAGAAACTGGATTGAATGTGCTGACCGTGTTGTTTGAAACAACGAGTCCAGTTCCAGGAGATGCTTTACTCGCAGCGGTAATAGGCGCGCCGTTATCTGAAATAGTGACACTCACTTCATTGTTTTCTAGATTGCCACGATAGACAGAGCTGTTGTTTGCATCAAACGCGTAGATAGAAGCGCCGAGCAGCATCATTTGTTTGACGGCAATAGCGCTGCTGATATCAGAAAATTTGATAGCTGGAGATAACGCACCGAGATCGTTTACTTTATTGCTTTTTTTCAATTCGTCATTCAAGACCTTTTCAATTTCTGCGCCACGTTCTTTATATGCTTTTGAGTCTTTTGGAATAGTTGCAAGGAGTGATTTTGCCTCACTGTATTTTGTTTGACTGTCGCCGTTCACTAATTCAGCAGCTTTGCCTTCATTGATTTTGACATCAATTTTATTTAAAACTTCAGCGTATTGATCTTGGGTTGAGTCACTTTCATTTGAAAGACTTTTTTTCAAAACAGATTGAGAGAAGATGACCAAGACAATCACGGCCATGACAACAAATATTTTTTGCAAGAGAGTGAGTTTTGAGAACCAACGCATTACTGCACTGAAAAAACGAGTAGCAGTTGATCGAATTGCCGCACCGTTGATATTTTTCAACGCAGATGCGCCTCCAGTACGATATGAAGAGTTCGGTGTTTTGCCACGTAATCGTTGAATCAGTTTGACGATGACTTGCCACGCGCCTTTTCCGAATTGGACAAGGAGGTTCAAGGCACTTGCGCCGATGACGCCAGCTTGTTTTGCAATATTTGCAACAGGAGACTGCGCAGGACCTTGAGGTTGCAATCGAGTGTTGCTTGCTGCAACGCGATTCATTGGAGCTGCTGATTCTTCTGAAGGTCGCAGAGTTTGCGCAGGCTGAGTGCGTGGTTTTTCAGGAATGGTATTTTTCCCACCCATCATTGATTGTGCGTATTCAAGAGCTGATTTACGCAGTGTTGGCCAGACAGAAGAGGTCAGAAGCTCAGCAGTTTCTTGTTCTTTGTTCATTAATGAAGCCATGGAGTCAGTGTCGTGGAGTGTGGGTGAATGAACGGCGCGCTCTGTGTCAGTCGCAATAGAATCTGGTGTGACAAAGGCTGGTCGTTTTGATTCTGTGCGTTTTAATAAGATCCCGATGAAATTCCGATCGTTTGTATCAATCGAGAGCATGGTTTCAAACTCTGTTAATGCAGCGATTGAATTGTCTTCACTTAAAATACGACGCACTGTTTCACGACTGAGGTAATCCATCATTCCGTCAGTTGCGAAAAAAATCGAACCCGTTTCAGGAAGTTGACCTGCGACAACGTTTGTAAAAAATTTCAATGGGTTGAGTTCTGAGACGCGCGCATCTGGTTCAATGATGTCGATCAATTGATCTTTCATTGTGAGAAGGCCGAGGACGCTGCCAGAATGTGCAAAGACGAGTTCTGTTCCATGGACAACACCAAAGACCGCGTGACAGTGAGTGAGCCATTCGCTGCCAACCTCAGAGACGATGGTTGCGATTTGTTCATTCATGCGATGGAGCGCATGTTCGAAAGCGGCTTCTGTTTCAAATTGCTCTGATGCGTAATAGGCGTCAGAGAGTGCGGCGATTAACAAATCGATAATATGATCATTGTTTTGGCCGGGGAGACCGAGCTCAATAATCGCAAACAGTTTCCCGAGATTTTTTTCTTCCAGCGGAGTCGGTGTCGCTGTATATAAACGAACACAATTGCGCGAGTCTGCTTTGACAACGCGGAGAAAAAGGGTTTCTGTACTGTTGTTATTCATACCCCCTTTATACAATATTTGAAGGAAAACGACAAGCCGTGTATACTGCTTTTATATGTTAGAACAACTCTTTGGGTCACGGACCCGCGTGAAACTCCTCCGCTTGTTTTTTACTCAGCCAGAAGAACGTTATTTTGTGCGTGAACTGACACGGGTGATTGATGAGCAAATTAATTCCGTTCGTCGAGAGCTCCAAAATTTAGAAACCATCGGTTTGGTTGTTTCTGATATTGTTGAAAAGAAGAAATATTACACATTAAATCCGGAGTTCCCATTGTTGCATGAATTGCAAGCAGTGATTATGAAAACTCGCCTTGTCACAGAACAGGCATTCGTGCAGTCTATTCGTGGGCTTGGACCAATTGAATATTTTTCATTGCTTGGGCATTTTGTGCAAGATGATGACGCGCCAATTGATTTGTTTATCATCGGGACTGTGAGCAAGACGCGTTTGCAAAAACTGCTCCAACAATTTGAAGAGTTGTTTGGGAAGCAATTGCGCTACACCGCACTCTCAAAAGAGGAGTATGAATATCGTGAAGATGTGGCAGATCGTTTCTTGGCTGACATCTTTAATCGTCGCAAAATGGTTGTTGTTGATAAAATTAATAGTGGGATGCCAGATAAAGCCGTTGCGACAATGAGTCGTCAATTTGAAGAAGAACAAAATCAACAAAACGAACAATTATAAATCTTACGTACTATGAAAGAGGAATCAAATACAGAAATAAAAAGTGTTCATCATCATTTAGCGATGGTTTCCCGCGTGAATATGATTTTGAGTATCATTTCATTTGTATTAGTGCTGTTGTTTGGGGTGTGGTATCTCATGACAAGTGATGATGTGTCTGTGTCACGTTTGTTTGATCGAGCGCGCGGTGCAAGTGAAGCGGTGAGTGATCGCCCGGCAGTCACAAATACAGCGCCGAGTGCGGACGAGCTGCAAGCAACCTATCGCGCGGATTTGAAAAAAGCCCTCAGTGGATACGGTTTTGATGACAGCGCTGAGGCTGAAAAACGCTTATATACGGTATTAGAATTGCGTGCACCAGCAGAATTGAAAAATGTGCAACTCGACGTTGTTGTGGCGTTAAATAGTGCAAAATCTGGAAATTACGACGACGCGAAAAAACGTATTGCAGACCTGCGCAATAGTTACGCGTGGCTTGCTGAGTAATTTGCTATGAAAAATGTTACGTTCGTTGCCCTTGTTATTATTTGTATTGCGACATTTGGTGGCATATTTTTCTTAAATCAACGTCAACCTGCTGTTGTGATTCCAAAAACAACAACAGAGACAGGAGCGGTTGCGGTCAACACCCCGTCTGGTCAGATTTCGGCGCCACTCAGTGGTCGTGAAATTGCAGCAGTCACTACAACCGGAATAACGCTTCTCGCACCGAATACAGAGAAAGTGTCATCTGCAGACGCGCCGTTGTCATATCAAACAATTGGCCATATCGATATCAGTCACACTGTTTCAGCAATTGCATGGAGCGGGGACACGTTGTATTGGACAGAGGAGCGGGCAGTGAGCGATAGCGCGAGTGCACAGGGTTCAACGGCATTTGTGTTGGTTGCATGTCGCTTTGAACAACTGAATTGTTCACCGGTTGATCAAACAATCGTGAAGCATGCGATCGTTCGGATTATTCCTGACACAACAAATACCTTTCTCGGATTACTCGATGACGCGAATGACTTTTTTGTCTATACAATTGCCCAAGGTGAGATCAAGCGGATTTCACAAGATGTTGTTGGCGCAACATTTTTGCCTGGAAAATTATCAGTCGTTGTCGCGGCAGAGCAAGAGCCGCAGCCAGTGACAACCTATTATGAGTTATCAAAAACTGCGGAAGTAAAATCAACAACGGTTGTTCCTGGAACATTCGGAGGCTTTGGTGTGACTGCGCTCAATGAAGCTGAGGTGCTTGGAGTGTCTTGGGGCAAGGGAGCCGAAGGAGTGGTGCAGCGCTTGCGATTAAGCACGAACACCGTGACTGATATTGGATCAGTGACATTCTTGAAAGATGGCGCGACACTGCCGTCTGGTGTGTCTCCATTGCCACAGTTGATTGTGAATCCAAAAAAGACCGATGTACTCGTTCGGTTACCACGACTCGCGCAAGTGATTTTCACTCTTGAAAGCGCAACAGCGCGTGGCATGACCGAGACAGAGGATTTTGTCGATTTTATTGATGATTCGTCATACGCAACAATTATTGATAGCACCCTCTTTTCAGTTGGTGTACAATCTGGTATACAAACCCGACTCGCTGGCGATGTTGTCCTCTCAGCCGTGCGAGCAACCAAATAACTATGATTTTATTCAAACGTCTCATTCCATTTTTTGTCCCAGTTATCTTGATTTATTGCGGGGCACAGCTCACTGCATCTGTTGAACAATGGCAAAAATTCCTCTTTATTGGCGCTATTGTCAGTATTTTCGCTGTTTGGCACTTATTGCAATGGCAATTATTGTCACTCGATCGCTGGTGGCAAGCCATTCCAGCCTTTTTATGGCTGATTAGTGGCTATGCATTCTTCATTTTTATGGATCAAGGACTATATCAATGGATTTTGATTATTGGACTGCCGATTGTGTTTGGTCTGTATTTGGAGACATTATTCACATATCTGTATCAACCACATAAATATACCAATTTATTATTGCCAAAATTCTCACAATATTTGATTATTTTGAGTAGTTTTTTCTCATTTTCTTCAGTATTTGCACTGGTATTGATTAACAAATTCCGCTTGTGGGAGATGTTTTTAGCGGCATTTTTGTATGGTTTACTGACATTTGCCCATGTCTTGCGTGGTTTTCACTTATTAGAGCGTAAATATGTGATGCTGATTCTGTGGTTTGGGTTGGTTGTGCTGCAATTAACTGCGGTGATGTACTTACTGCCGACCAATTATATCGTTGCCGGCGGGGTATTTGGAGTCTTTTTCTATTCGGTTCCAAGTATCATTGTCATGCAACTCCGTGACGCGGTGGACAAAAAGCAGATTTTTCAGTATACTCTTGTAGCTTTTGGAGCGCTTATTGTCACGCTTGTCACAGCTCAATGGCTTTAAAAAACATTTAGATTCCTGATTTTATGAAACAAGAAGTTGTCCCTACATCACCAAAATCGCAGCATCGTATGAATGCTGATAGTGAACGTCGCACGCGTTCAAGTTCGCCATTATTTCTCACAATCCTCTTGAGCGTGGTTGTCAGTTTTGGTGCTGGTATGACTGGTTTTTTTGTGACAACGCTGATTCCGTCAGATACTCCAGTGATTGGTGGGTTGAACTTGATTGCTACATTGCAAAAAGAGCGGACTGATATCATTCTCTCAACACGAGGCAACGAGCAGTCATTGTTGCAGGAATCTCCAAGTGTGTTGTCTGAAATTGCTGGTGTGTATTCCGCGTCTCCAGATATTGAAAAGGCTTCAAACTTTGTTGGGAATAGTGTCGTCGCAACAACAGACGGTTGGTTGGTGATCGCGACAAGTCTCTTGCCGCAAGATCCTTCCGTCGATGTTCTGAAAGAGTATCGCGTTATTGTAGGTTCCGGTGAAAGTTACACTATCGATAAGCGTATTGACGATGCATTTTCTGGCGTGTCATTTATTCATATCCCAGCGCAAAATTTGGATGTTGCGACATTCTCAAGTAGTACAACAATTTCCGTTGGTCAGCTCTTGAGTGTTATTGAAAAACAACTTGGTTCATATGTTGTCTATGAGCGTCGAGCAGCAGGCGAGCTCACACGAGCAAACACAATTCGTTCAACACAAAAATTAGACCAATACACAGTGATTGATCCGCAAGATGTTGCGACCACTCGTTCAAGTAGCCCGGTTTATGGCAGTAACGCAGATTTGCTTGGCATCACATTGCAACAAGGCGTTGTTGTTCCAGCGTCAATTATCTACGGTGGTTTACAATCTGTTGTGTTAAACGGTGAATTAAAACGCCCACAAGCCTCATTCTCATACATCAATAGTAGTCGGCTGACAGATGCGCAACGTTTGGCGTATACAATCGCACAGCAAGGCATTTACATGTATGACGTGAAACAAGATGGTGGTTCTGGTTTGCAAAAACAAGATTTTATCACAGCAATCAACGGTGTGAATGTCACAGAAACAACCGATCTCACAACAATGATTCATAGTAAACCAATTGGTACAGAGTTTATCTTTACAGTATTGCGCGGTGGGCAAACAGTCACTGTCACTTGGAAATCACAATAAGAACGTATGCAGTATTGGTTGATTCCACTTGGCTGCGCGACGAATAAAGCGGATGCCGAGCGCATTGCCGCGATGTTAGAGCGTGCTGGTTGCACACCAGCTGCTTCTGAAGACGACGCTGATGTTGTTGGTGTCATTGCGTGTTCGATTCGTCAAAGCGCGATTGATCGCATTTACAGCAAGATTCATAAGTGGAATAAACGGAAGGCTGAGAAGTCCTTGATTACAATCGTGTCTGGTTGTGTGTTAGATGCAGACAAAAAAAAGTTTTTGAAATTATTTGATATTGTCTTGCCACTTGAGGAAGTGCCGAAGCTTCCGGAATTGTTGCAAGAATATGGAGCGATGCCAGCCAGTAGTTTTTGGGATATTACACCAAAGCGTGGTTCACAATTTAAAGCGTTGGTTCCGATTCAAAATGGGTGCGATAAGTTTTGTACGTATTGCGCAGTGCCGTATACGCGTGGGCGAGAAGTGTCGCGGGCATCTGCAGAAATTTTAGCTGAAGTGCAAGAGTTGGTAGATAGCGGGTATCAGCAGATCACGCTGCTCGGGCAGAACGTGAATTCATATGGTTTAGATAAGCCGGGGAAAGATGAGCCCGGAAAAGAAGCAGAAGAGCGTGAATTGTCGTTCGCAGAGCTCTTAGATGCTGTTGGTGAGATTTGCGATGGAGCTGGCCGGCGTGTCTGGGTGCATTATACCTCGCCACATCCGAGAGATATGACCGAAGAGGTGTATCAAGTGCAAGCGAAACACCCATCACTCGCGAAATATTTGAATTTGCCGATGCAGTCTGGAGATTCAGAAGTATTGAAGCGGATGAATCGTCGGTATTCGATTGAGACGTATATGGAAAAGCTCGACATGGCGCGGCGGATTATGCCGGAGATTACCGTGTCGACGGATATTATTGTTGGCTTTTGTGGTGAAACAGAAGAAGAGTTTGAGCATACGCGGCAGGCCGTTGCGCGTGGGAAGTTTGATTTGGCGTTTATCGCGCAATATTCACCGCGTCCAGGAGCGGTTGCGGAAAAGCGGTTTGAAGACACTGTTCCGAAAGCGACAAAGAAAGAGCGACATTTGATTTTGACAGATGATTTAGCGGTTGTTGCGCTGGAGAACAATCAGAAACTGGTTGGAAAGGTGATTCCCGTGTTGGTTGATAGCAGCTCGCGCAAGAGCGGGAAGATGCTCGGGCGAACGGAAGGGTTGAAGTCTGTGGAATTTGAAAGTTCAGATGAGTCGCTGATCGGGCAATTTATTGATATTGAAATTACAGAGTGTGACGCTTGGCGGTTTAAAGGTGTGTTGCGATAAAGCGCAGATATTGACTATCAGGTGATTTTCCAGTTAGATGTGTACGCGACGTATACCGCAGGAGGTTGTCGTGGACCAATGGGTTGAAATTGAGTGCGTGGTCGGCAATCGCAGGCACCCTATTCGAGGAATCCTCGAGGAGCAGGATTTGTACATGGTGCGGATCAGGAGTCCTATGATTCTGATCCATTCCAGCTCCTCGGGGTCCAGGTGGTGTTCAATTCCAGGAGTCAGAAGAAAAACCCTGAATATGAGGTTTGTTGCGTCGGTAGATGAACTCTTGGAAGGTCCGTCTCCGGCAGTGCACGCCCAAGAAGAGGGCTGAAGCTCAGCTTCGTTCTCGGCAAGGGTTGGCGGTTATTCGAAAGAGTAACTCCCGGCCCGATTTTTGTATTAGACATGTTTCTTTTTGTGCTCTAAAATAGGAGTGAAGATACATCTTATGAATTTACGATATAGTCCATTAAAGCGTTTTGCAAAGAAAATCTATCGGCAGTTTTTTCCGATTCCGAAATCGCCGTACACCGTTGGTGCGGTTGAAGATATTTGTGCAGTCAATTTAGTTCCGCCGGCGGCGCTCGATGAATTTTTTGAACATGCAATTACGTTGCTGCAAAAAGAAAAGGGGAATGATATTGGTGATTATTTAGAGTTCGGTGTGTTTAATGGAACATCGCTGATGAGCATGCAGCGTTCATGCACGAAACACGGTGTTGAATCGACCCGGTTTATTGGCTTTGATTCATTTGAAGGTTTGCCAGCGGGAGCGACGGCTGAAGATGACGGTGTGTGGAGTAAAGGAATGTACAGTTGTTCATTTGATGACTTACAAGGTTGTTTGCAGCGCGGTGGAGTTGCACTAGAGGACGTGACGTTTGTGAAAGGTTGGTATAACGAAACTCTGAATCAGGAGACGCGCGAAAAATTGCATCTTCAGAATATCAGCATTATTTTTATTGATTGCGATACGTATTCATCATCGAAAGCAGTGCTCGATTTTATTGAACCGTTGTTGAATCAGCCGTTGATTTTATGTTTTGATGATTGGGAGCTGAATGATTTAGATGTGAAGGGAATGGGTGAGTACAAGTCATTTAATGAGTTTTTGGATCGGCATCCCGAGTTACAGCTTGAGGAAATTAAATCGTATAATCGTAAATCACGATCGTTTCTTGTGAAAGGGGAAAAACATGTCACTTAACTATATTCTCCGAAAAGCAACAGAAAGCGATTTTCAGTTTTTATTTGATTTACTCAAGCAGACAATGTTTAATCATGTTGTTGCGACATGGGGTGAGTGGGATGAAGATTTTCAAGTGGAGTATTTTCGCAAAAAGTTTGACCCAGAAAAAAATTGGGTGATTGTGATTGATGGAAAAGATGCAGGCGGATATATGGTCACAGAAGATGCAGGGACAGTGAAGCTCGATCGAATGTTTTTATTACCGGAATATCAAGGAAAGGGAATTGGCTCGCACATTGTGCAAAATATACTGGAAGAGGTGGCTGCGAAAGGCAAAAAGCTGACATTAACTGTGATTAAGCATAATGCTCGAGTATTGCCATTTTATGAGCGATTAGGCTTGCGTGTTGTTGGGGAGAATGAAGAGCGGTTTGTGTTGTCTAGTTGAGGAGCTAAAATAGCCACACATTAAAGGCGTTGACCCGGATTGACATTCGGTTTTTATTCGGTTATGATAATTGTATATGAAAAAAGAAATTATAGAATCTCTTACAAATAACTTTGAATCGTACGCTAATAAAACTGATGAAGGCGTTGAATTTTGGTTGGCTCGAGATTTACAACAGTTATTAGGATATGGTAAATGGGATAACTTTTTGAAAGTCATCGCTAAGGCAAAGATAGCCTGCGAAACAACAGGTCATGTAGTTGCCGATCATTTTGCCGACGCCGGGAAAACGATCGGCATGCCTAAAGGTGCTCAAAAAGAGATATTAGATATAATGCTTACTCGATATGCGTGCTATTTGATCGCTCAAAATGGTGATCCGCGTAAAGAAGAGGTTTCGTTCGCACAAAACTATTTTGCACTCCAAACAAGGAAGTTAGAAATCATTGAAAAAAGAATTCAGGATTCCGAGAGATTGTTAGCGCGCCATAAGTTAGTTGAAACCGAGAAAATGCTTTCCAGTGTTATTTTTCAACAAACAGGAAGTAATAAAAATTTTGGTTTAATACGAAGTAAGGGTGATAAGGCATTATTTGGTTACAGTACAGTACAAATGAAAAATAAGCTTGGTGTTCCAAAAACAAGACCGTTGTCAGATTTTCAGCCAACAATTATTTTAAAAGCTAAAGATTTTGCGACTGAAATTACAATTTTTAATACAAAAGAAAAGGGCTTGGCCACCGAGGAAGGAATTTCTGAAGAGCATGTCACGAACAACAGAAGTGTCAGAAAAACCCTCATATCACGTGGTATTTACCCTGAAAATCTGCCCCCAGAAGAGGACATTAAAAAGCTTGAGCGCAAAATGAAGTCTGAGGAGAAAAAGGGATTAAAGAAACCAGAGACGCTTGATGTGTAAGTGTTAATTTTGAATAAGTAAAAAGATTAGATTATGACAGCCCAAGAAACACAAATAATTACCTTTGATTGTAAAAACTTATTCCCAGTTTTTGAAGAGCATTTAAAAATTGAAAATAATTCACGGGTATTTTTTTTCCGCAAAATATGGGACAGGGAAAACATATTTTTTAAACCAGTTTTTTCAAGACAGTGAAGACTATGAGGTTTTTCATCTATATCCGGTAGATTACCAGATCGCATCAAATGAAAATATTATTGATTTTTTAAAAGCTGATATTTTAGTTGAGCTTCAGAAAAAACACAACGGGATTATTGAGCCTAATGATTATAGTAACTTTCTCGATCTTCAAAGGCTTTTATATGTCTGGAGCAAAGACCATGTTGTTGATATTTCCAAATTTATTGGGAGTCATGTGTCACGATTAGCATTATTAGGCAAGCCATTTAAAGATGTTGTAGATTTAACAGAGAGTTTTTTGAGCTTTAAAAAACAAATTGAATCTGGAGACAAAGGCCGTGTTGAGAATTTTTTAAAGGATTTAAAAAACAAAAAGATTTCTGAAGCTGATCCAATGAGTGATTTGTTAAAAAGCAAAATTGAATTGGTTAAAGAAAATAAAAAAAGTGTTTTAGTACTAGATGATTTAGACAGAATAGACCCACAACATGTTTTTCGTATGCTCAACTGTTTTTCTGCTCATTTTGACTCAAGCAATAATGAGCTCCCAAATAAGTTTGGTTTTGATGTTATTGTTTTGGTTGGCGATTTTGCAAACTTAAAATCTATTTTTCACCATATGTATGGTAGTGAAACTGATTTTAATGGTTATTTTAATAAATTCTTCTCACGTGAAATTTTTCAGTTTAATAATAATCAGATAATTTTCGATAGCTTAAGTCAAGTTATTTCAGCTTTTCCACACCACTCAACTTACAATGATGGCTTTATTAAAAAATGGATTTATTTTTATTTTAGCAGAACTTTTATTAAAAAATGGCTTAGATTTAAATATTATTAGCACTAGACAAATTTTAAAAGGGGTCGGCTTTAAAATTCCCAGACTTTTAAGAACGTATAATTATCCTCAAAGTGAACGACGAGTGTTAGATATTGACATGGTTCTTGATATTTTGGAAATAATATGCGGAGGTCTAAAGATAGACCTAATTGACTTTTTAGGTAAAATAAAAAATGCACATTTCAATAATGATGATATTCGTCGATTGCGTGAGTATTATATTAAGCCACTATTAAAAAAAGCAATAAAAAATTTAACAACTCATTCAAATGTCCCAACTCGTTGGCAAGGGTATGTTATTTATTTTAATGATCAAGGTGATTTACAAAGCGTCACGCAATCTAATTCGGGATCAAAATACGAGCATTTATTCCTTGACTTGCTCATCGATCATATTAAACAAAATCGTTAAATAAATATAGTAAATACTGCTTTTTAATTAACCATTTTAACAACTTGCTTTAGTTTTCGATATAAAAACCAGGAAATACAAAGCCAAATAAAGGATAGATTTAAAATTGTAGACGCAATAGCTGTTGTTATTGCTCCTGTGCTTGTTCCAAAAAATAAACCAAAGGCAAGGCCGACGATTGTTGACAAAATCCCTTTTGAAGCAATTTCTACGACTCCTGACATCCCGATAAAAAGAAATATACGAGCATATAGCAATAACTTGTTTTTTGTATTTTCTTTTTCCATTTTAATCTTACTTACAACCCAATCTCTCGTTTCGCTATCTTTTCTTTCAGTTCCGCAATAAACTGCTCTTTTGGAATTGAAACAGCATCTTGTTCGCCGCGCTTGCGAACCATCAAATCATCAGATTCCATTTCTTTATCACCAATAACCAACATATACGGCACTTTTTTCATAACAGCTGTTCGAATCTTCTTGCCAACACCTTGATCGGAATGATCAGCTGCTGCGCGGATGCCAGAGGCTTGGAGTTCTGCAACGAGCTTGTCGACATGATCTCGATGTGTTTCACCAACAGAAATCAGCTGCACTTGAACAGGGGAGAGCCACACAGGGAAGCTGCCCGCAAAATGCTCAATAATAAACGCCATGAACCGTTCATGTGTCGACAGTGGCGCACGATGAATAACATACACCTCATTATTCGCAGTGCCTGTTGAATCTGTGTAATGCAAATTGAATCGAGTCTTCGCAATGAAATCCAGTTGAATCGTTGACATCGTTTCTTCGCGACCAATCACAGAACGAAACTGTACATCAATCTTCGGGCCATAGAACGCAGCTTCATCTGCTACTTCAACAAATTTCACGCCAGACAATTCCAACTCTTCACGCAACACACCTTCTGCAAATTCCCAATTTTCTGGTTCTTGTAAATATTTTTCTGTTTTCTCTGGATCCCATTTACTGAGACGGAACCAATAATCGTTTAAGCCAAATAATGTGAAGTAATATTGAGTCAGTTCAATCACTTTGCGAATTTCTTCTCGAATTTGATCTCGAGTCGCATAAATATGCGCATCGTTTTGTTCAAGCGCGCGCACACGAAGCAGTCCCGCAAGCGTTCCAGATAATTCATTGCGATACACCATGCCATATTCCGCAAAGCGCAACGGCAATTCACGGAAACTGCGTGGACGATGGTTATACATCACATGATGCAATGGGCAGTTCATCGCTTTTAAATAATACGTCCCGTCATCGATTTCCATTCCAGGATACATTGAATCAGCGTAGTAGGGCAGATGGCCAGATTGTTCAAAGAGTTCCTTCTTTGCCATATGTGGTGTTGAAACGCGGACGTAGCCATAAGCCTCTTCGGTTTCAACCGCAAGTCGTTCAATTTCATTGCGCATGATTGTGCCGTTTGGCAACCACAATGGAAGACCTTTGCCGATTGTTTCATCAATAAAAAACAGCTCTTGTTCGCGGCCAATCTTTCGATGATCTCGCAATTTCGCTTGTTCAAGCATTTCTAAATGCGCTGCCAGCTCTTCAGCTGTTGCAAACAGGAAGCCATAAATGCGAGTCAGCATCGGATTTTTTTCATCACCTTTCCAATATGCTCCAGCAACACGATCGAGTTTTAATCCAAGAGCGGGTACTTCTTTTGAAGACTGCGAGTGACCACCACGACACAAGTCAGTGAATGCACCGATTGTGTAGAGAGACAACTCTTCGCCGCCGGCTTCTAATTCATCAATGAGTTGCAGCTTGAGTGGTTGTCCGGCCATTGCTGCGCGAGCTTCAGCAGCAGATACAACTGCGCCAGTCATTTCTAAATTCTGGGCAATCAATTTCTTCATCTGCTTTTCAAGCTTTGGCAGCATTGAATCAGAAAAAGCGACATCTTCTGGAAACAGAAAGTCATAATAAAAACCGTGTTCAATCGTTGGACCAATGCCAAGTTGCACTCCAGGAAATTGTGTGACAACAGCGCTAGCGAGAAGGTGAGCGGCAGTGTGTCGGGCGTTTGTGAGTTGTTCAGGTGTCATGTTATTCGTTGGTTGTTTGATCAGTTGTTGCGTCTGCATTGGTGTTCGTTGTTGGAGATGGAGCGGCTGTGACAGTGACGGTAATATTTGACGTTAAGCCAGGAGTACGCGCTGCCCAGAATGGTGATAGTTTTACATCAACCGTTTTCACTTCGTCAAATGAGAGGAGGTAGTCTTGGACTTCTTCTGGGGTTTTGTTTGTCAGCTTTTCCGGAGCGAGTTTGCTGTCTTTTGCGTCGAGTGTGTGTTTGAGAGTGATTGCAATTTCCAGTGAGCCGTCTGTTCCGGTTTCATTCAAGTTGCTCAATGTGATGGTTGTTGCGGAGAGAAGCTCATCATCACTCAAGACATTGCTCGCACCGTTTTGTTCTAATTGTTTTTTAATGAAGGTTTTCAATTTTTCTTGGTCGAGCGCAGCGGAGCCGACGGTCATTTTTTGTGTGACAGTGATTGTTGACGCAGAATCACCAGCCTCTGCTGTGCGTTCGTCTTTACTTGTTTTGACAAGAATTGGTTCTGCAACAAGATAGCCAAGTGATTTCAATTCATCTTTTTCTGTCATTTCTTTTGTGAAACGTTCTGCTGCAGTTGGGAATAATTCTGCTTGTAATTTCTTTTTTGCGTTTGCGATATCATTTTGTGTGACAGTCGCAGTTGCAGTTGCAGTAGTTGTTGTGTCGGTGCTTGTTTCCTCTGAAGCAGTCGTGGTTGTTTGGCCTGCGTCCGCGCCGCCAGTTGTTGCAGCGCTTGATGTCGCGTAAATCTTATCTTTCAATCCAGACCAGAGCGCGACGACTTCGAAGGTTGTTGCATCGAGGTTTCCTTTGTTGCCAGCTTCATCCGCGAGAATGTCGACAGTGACTTCGCCGCCCGCTGGAACAGTAACCGTTTTTTGGGTGCGGAATAATACGCCGCTTTTTGAAAGCAGGCGAGTATTTGTGATCAATGGTTGATCTTTTGTGTATTTATTTGTGATGACAACTGTGCCTTTGGCTTTTGTCGCTTCAGTTGCAGTTGTGGTTTCTTTTTTCGGAGCAGGAGCAGCTGGCTTTGCTGTTTCGGTTGTGGCAGCGTCCGTTGCGATTGGATAATCCGTGCTGCCTTCGACATCCGTTAATAATACAACGCCGGATAATTCAGCGACGGTGGTGTCGGCAGTGATTGTTTTGTCGACTGTTTCAGCCGTGACAGTGATCACTGTTTTTGTGAACGACACATAAATAATAACACCAACGAGCACGACTGCGATCAAGACAAAAATTTTTACCAGAACGCCGTACCATGATTCAACTCGTGATTGTGAAAGAGTATTTTTCATATCATTTTTTGACGCAAAAAAGAAGCCTTATTTGCCAAATTATTATATATACTAGGCTGATTTTATCACATTGACAGAGCCTTGTCCAAATAATGCTTCGATTTTTGGGACAGCCTCTTCGCTGATCATTTTTTGAGTGAAGAGTTCGCGGCCATCAGCGTATAAATAGGCGCCAAATTGCCCTGGAGTTGTGTCGAAAATGTCTTTTAGCGCCAAAAAGGTTTGTTTTTGGATTTTTGGTGGGGTCGTGATCATGATTCGGCCCTTTTCAATCCGAGATTCAATATCATATTCCGCAATTTCATCAATAATGATTTTCAACGAGCCATCTTTTGCGTTGAGTTTTCCGGTGACTTTGACAATCATTTTTTCAGACAACAGCGCGCCTTTTTCGGCAAAGAGCGTCGGGAAGAGGAGTCCTTCAATTTCAATGGTGTGATCAGCGAGGCCAACAAACGCCATAAAGTCACCTTTGCGGGTTTGAATTCGCTTGATGTAGGTGATCATCCCAATGAGTGTGACAGGATCTTTTTTCGGCATGTCTTTTAATTGGACAAACGGAATGCTTTCACGTTCAAGAATGGTGCGATATTTTCCGAGCGGGTGGCCGGAAATATACAAACCGAGCAATT
>CALKUP010000003.1 GCA_937996685.1 uncultured bacterium
AAATCCACCAGGAACTCCTCCTACAAAGGAAACGATCTTTCCATCTGGCGAAAGTGATGGTGTTCGCGGCCACAAGCCAAATGCAGAGTTTGCAAGACTAAACTCCTGAACAACTACATTATTTGCTGCAGATTTAAGATTAATATTTCCTTCGACTGTGTTAATAGTTGCAGCATCGGCGTTGATTTTAACAGAAATAATTGCAGTATCTCCAACAGAAATACTATTTTTTGCCGTCTCAAGATATACAGTTGCTGCGAATGTCGTTGATGGAACAAAAACCAATGCTGCTGCGAGAACAATAATATAATGTGTGTACTTTTTCATATGTTATTTGTTAATTATTTCTTATCCCAATCATACAATAGTATGGAGAAGTCTACAGAATCTATTTTACCATCTTTGTTAATATCCACATACTGGTTGCTAAACGGTGGATTCGACTTCCAGAAGTAGAGGAGGATCGAGAAGTCAATTGAGTTTATTTTAGTGTCACAATTAAAGTCTGATCTCTTACAATTTCCCGTACTTACTGTGGAGCCTCCCCCGCCACCTCCGCCACTACCACCAGACGGTCCGCTACCGGTCCCGGCTACAGCTGTAAATGATCGTGAGGCGCCAGAGCTATCTGTGCCGAAGTAAACAATAACTTTGAAGTAATAATTTCCAGCGTTAGGCACTGTTGCTGTAAGCGTCGTGTTGAAATCTTCTCCTGAATTTATGTATTTTGCTGCTGTTGCATGGAATACATCATCACCTCCACCGCAAGTATTATTTACACTTGAAACGACACACCATTCATACTGATACTCATTTCCACTCAATCCTTCGTTTGTAATCGTTACATTTGCGCCGACTTGTGGGATAGAATCGTCAGAAATACTATTAATAATAACCTGTGCAGGTGTTGTTACGACTGTCCAATAATCATTTCCTGGAAGTGTCTTTCCAGATTCAACAGTTGCTGAGAACACGCTTTCCCATGTTCCTGCTGGAGCATTTCCTGGTGTCGTGTATGAATAACTATATGTACCTGTTGCTGTTCTTGTCATAGCGACATTGTTTGCGATAACGTTTCTGCTTGGATCATAGATTGTTACTGTAGGAATATTAGCTGAATCTGTAAGCGTACCGTTATATATTGTTGTTACTGTTGCAAGATAGTTGCTTCCAGCGACTATGCTTCCGAAGTCAGATGTAGACACACTCCATGGTGACTGAGATGAAAGTGTGAGAGATGTAAGAGTTCGTGTTGCTGCATTCCATATATCAGTTGCAAGACTTCCGAATGATGTAAGGGTTCTTGCGCTATATGCCCAAATAGTTGAAGGTAGAGAAGCTATAGATGCCGCAAGCGACGTCGATGCTGTCAACACTGTTGAGTTGGTATTTGAGTTAACCGCTGTTGTTCCGGCTGAGATGGCAGAAGCGATTGATGATGAAGCCGTTCCGATTGTTCCAGCTGTACTTGCAGTACCCGCAGATATTGCAGCAGCGAGTGACGTTGAAGCTGTTAAGACTGTTGAGTTTGTATTGTTGTTAACCGCTGTTGTGATACCTGAAGTCTGTGAGTTTGTATTGGCGTTGATAACAGCTGCAAGAGATGATGACGCTGTTCCAATTGTCCCCGCAGTTGAAGCTGTACCAGCTGTGATTGCAGATGCAAGTGATGTTGAAGCAGTTGTAACTGTTCCGCTCACAGAAGCTGTCTGTGCATTCGTGTTTGCATTCACGACAGCAGCGATAGAGGTTGAGGCTGTTCCGATGGTTGTCGCCGTGCTTGCAGTACCAGCTGTAATCGCTGAACCAAGTGATGATGTCGCAGTCGTGAGGTTCGCAAGTGTTGCAAGAGAACCTGATGTGAGGGTTGCGTCGGTAAGGTTACGAGTAGCGTATGACCAGATTTGAGCTGCAGTGAGAGAACCGCCACCGATTGAAGAGACGGCGACATCAAGATTCGTTACGATCTGCTTCCCTACGGTTCCAGCACCGTTCAATGTGTTTGTAGCTACGTTCCAGACGTCAGCTGCAAGTGTTCCAAATGATGAAAGTGTTCGAGTGCTGTTAGCCCAGACTGCTGTTGGGATGGTTGCAGCGAGAGATGAGCTTGCGGTAAGGACGGTTGAGTTGGTATTTGAGTTAATTGTTGAAACTGCTGATGAGACCTGTGAGTTTGTATTGGCATTGATGACCGCAGCCAATGATGTTGAAGCTGTGAGAACTGTTGAGTTCGTGTTGCTGTTAACTGCTGTTGTACCTGCCCCAATCGCTGAGCCAAGTGATGAGCTTGCAGTTGTAATCGTTCCCGCGGTTGATGCCGTACCCGCAGATATTGCAGACGCGAGTGAAGATGACGCGTTTGTTACGAGCGTATTTGTTCCTGTTATGAGAGAGCCGATTGATGTTGAAGCGGTTCCGATTGTAGATGCAGTTGAAGCTGTGCCTGCGGTGATAGCGGAAGCGAGAGAAGTTGAGGCGGTAAGGACAGTTGAGTTGGTATTTGAGTTAACCGCAGTTGTTCCAGCTGTGATTGCTGAGCCAAGAGATGAAGTAGCTGTTGTGAGGTTTACGAGTGTTGCGAGTGATCCTGTGTCGAGGTTTGCATCAGAGAGGCGGCGAGTAGCGAACGTCCAGACATCGTTTGCAGTGAGGCTTGTGCTTGTGAGGGTTCGGGTGCCGTTAAGCCAAATATCCGCAACAAGAGTACCAAACGTCGTCAAAGAACGAGTCGGAGATGCCCAAACTGCTGTTGGGATTGTAGAGGCAAGGGATGTCGAAGCAGTGAGAATATCTGACTGGGTCGCCAAAGAACCTGATGTGAGGGTTGCGGCAGTCAAAGTTCGTGAAGCATTTGACCAAATATCAGATACGAGAGTTCCAACCGACGTGAGAGTCCTTGTTGCACTTGTCCACACAGAAGATGCAAGTGTTGTTGTCGAAACAAGGGTTGCTCCAACGACAAAAGTCTTGTCCATTTTGACAAGATCTCCGTTTGGAACACTTCCGCAAGTCATCTGAGCTGGCCAAACACCCTCAGGACCTGAGTTTGGAACTGAATAGCTGTAGTGGGTGTATCCATTTGCATCCGCAGTCATTGATCCCGCATTTACAATCAAAGTACCGCTTGGATTGTAGATAGAAAGAGTACAGCCAGCTGTCGTAGTAGCGACAAAGTTATCGTCGTATACAAATTCACCTATAACAGCTGTATCACCTGTTGCATATCGCTCGTATGCTGCATGAGCGACAAAGGCCGCAGCAGATAAACCAAATAAGAATACCCAGAAAAATATGGATAATTTGAAGAATCTATTGGTAGTAGATATACGAAGGGGCATTTAGAGGATCAATAATGCAAAAGAACAGAAACAGGACTAAAAAAGAAAACTAGGAACGCTTCTTATCGTTTGAATCTGTAGGCGTATCCTTGAAAGCTGTTCTCAAATGCTTGATTGCATCAACAATATCAATAGTGCCATGGCCTTTAGCATCCCAGCAGTGAAAAATTCTATTGCCAAATTTAAAATGGCCATTACAGGTAAATTTTTTCTTGATATCAAAACC
>CALKUP010000004.1 GCA_937996685.1 uncultured bacterium
GGCGTCGGTGGCCGCGCTCTATTTCGTCGCCGTCGCGTATCTCCAATCGAAGAGCGGTCAGACGCTGGGCAAGCATCTCTTGCGCGTGAACAAGCAAAACTTGCCGCGCTTCGTCGTGGAACTCGCTTGGAACAACTCGCGCTTACTGAGCAGAAATACATTGATGCTTCATCAGCGTTTGTCATTACTCTGCAAGATACATATTTAAAAACAGAAAATACTATTCTGAGCGGCGTCGACACACTCTTCAATAACGGCAGCAGTGTCAATCCTGAAATAAACATCCGTACAGAAGATCAAAAAGAAGAACGATCTATTGGTGCCGCACGCTTCATTGTCACGGAAAAACTCTCCCTGTGGAAAAAAACCGTCAACCTCTTGACCATTCAAAGTAACGCAGCAGACATATCCTCTGCTCGCTCTGTAGGCCTAGATGCATTGGCAACTATACAGCAATTCTTAACGCGCATGTCGGTTATTGCAAACAATATAACAACCGGAAATTCCGGTCTTTCCGTATCAGAGATTGATTCGATCAGATCAACAATCAATTCTGCTGGACAAGCTATAAGCGCAGCGGCTTCGGCTGAACAAACGGCATATGCCTCATGGACCATCGCTTCTAACAATCTTTCACTCGACAAGTCAGGATCAGCGACAGAAGATATTGCAGCACAAGAAGCTCAAATTAAAGTAGCAGAAGCAGATCTTGCCAATGCGCAGGCTCAGCTTGGCAAAACACTTGTAGTCGCACCATTTGACGGAATTGTCACTAAAATGGATGTTAAGATTGGCGAAATATCATCTCCATCAGTTTCTGACATTGCCATGATTGGCGTCGGTCTCTTTGAGATAGAAAGTTTCATACCTGAGGTTAATATCGCCCGGCTCTCAGTCGGAAATCCTGCATTTATTACACTCGACGCATATGGAGCAGATGTCGTATTTGATGCAACCGTTGTCGCGATTGACCCTGCTGAAACAGTACGCGATGGAGTATCAACATATAAGACAACACTTCGTTTTGTTAACACAGATCCACGCATCAAGCCGGGTATGACGGCCAATATCCGTATCACTGCCGAAAGTAAATTTGATGTTATTACTATACCGAAAAGCGTCATTAGCGAAGTGAACGGCATAAAAACCGTGCGCATCAAAATAGGTGAATTAACGCAAGAAATTCCAGTGACCACAGGCAGCGTGACTGCGCTTGGACAGGTCGAGATCACTTCTGGACTCTCTGAGGGTGATACCATCATTCTTCCCCCGCTTGTGAAATAACCTATGTCTCCTCTGCTCAATACTCGCATAGGATTCTTCCTCGCTGTCCGCCAAATCAAGCGATCAAGTAAATGGACAACTGGGCTGATCGTCGCCGTCATGATTCTGACCACTCTCAACCTCGTGGTTGTTTCAGGAATCCTCGTCGGGCTCATACAAGGAGCAATTGACGCTGTTCGTACACATTACACAAGCGATGTCATCATCTCTACACTCAACAATAAAACATATATCGAGAATAGTCCTGAAATTATCTCGCTTATCAAATCAATCCCAGGAATCGAAAAAACTACAGCTCGATATATCAAAAGCGGCGTACTCGAAGCGAATTACAAAACACGAATCAAAGATACTGATAAACCAAACACAGCCGGTTCTTCGATTACTGGCATCAACCCGGAAGATGAAAATTCAGTAACCAGCTTGGCACAGTTCATTGTCGAAGGATCATATCTGGAACCAGACGATTATGACCAAGTTCTTCTTGGATCATATCTTCTCAAAAAATATCTCCCTATCGAATCTCCTGGATTCACCACACTAGAAAATGTC
>CALKUP010000005.1 GCA_937996685.1 uncultured bacterium
ACCGATACAGAGGAAGAAACCAATCAACTTAAATTATTAGATCCCAATAGTGATTTTAACCATCTCCTACCACAATCAATTCAGTGGAAACTTAACAGCGATAACCAAGTCTACTTAACTTGGGGCCTAGGTCCAAATAATTCTAAATTTACAGAAAATACCACTTATTTGGAAGTGCATAAATCAAGCTAAGTAAAACGATAAAGCCAAGTAAAAGATTCTTCCATAATGGATAATAATTTTGCATAAATTTCTGAGCCATAATCGGTTGTATGTACAGAGTCTCTGAACATTTTTGAAATATCAATATTTTTATATTTTTCTAATTTTAAAAAATAATTTATGTCAAAATAATGTACTTTATATTTATTAAAAAGTTCTATACACTGTGAACTTTTTTCATCAAAATTATTATTGCCATAATTTATCAATATTAAAAATAAAAACATATTAGAAAATAAATTTTATTATGTTTATAGAATAACAAATATAGTAACTGGGTATCATTACTATGGAAGCAAAAGTTGTAATGAACAACCAAAAGAAAATATTGAAATTTTTGCAGAAAGTTTGCGTCAGGTGAAAGAGAGTATTCGTTTATGTAGTAAGTGTTATACGTTTACAGAAGAACCGTTGTGTGGTGTGTGCAGTGACTTGAGCCGTGACCCATCGATTATTTGTGTTGTCGCTGAACCAAAAGATGTCTTTACCTTGGAAAAGGCCAGTGCGTTTCGCGGCTTGTATCATGTGCTTGGTGGAGTCATTGATCACATTGCCGGGATCGCTCCGTCACAACTGCGCATTCAAGAGCTTATTGATCGCATTCAAGTAGGTGGTGTGACTGAGGTGATTATCGCAACAAATCCTGACATGGAAGGAGATACAACAGCGCTCTTTATTAAACAGTCGATCGCAAAAACACATCCTGAAATTATTGTGACAAAAATTGCCCGAGGTCTTCCGATGGGAGGGGACATTGAATTTGCAGATGAGATGACGCTTGGCAATGCCTTGAATTATCGCCAAACAATGGAGTAAGAAAAAATGCCCTCGCGGGCATTTTGTGTACGTTACATTCCAGGGAGTTCCGGCATTTTGAGCTCGCCGCTTTGAATTTTTTTCAACATGACGCGTTGGAGTTTTTTGTTCGCACTTTCGATTACTTCTTTTACACCTGTTTCGATTTTTTCTTTATTGTCTGCAGAGAGGAGTGACGGATCGATATCGAGGCTGACGATTTTTTGGTTCCCATCAATAATGATATTGATTTTGCCGCCGGCAGCGTCTGCGTGAACGGTTTCTTTTGATAATACACTTTGCGCATCTTTTGCACTGTCACGAAGGTCTTTGTATTGTTTGAGCTTTTGGAACATAGGTTTCAGAAATAGGTAATAATATGATTAGATTGTACAGAAATAGGCCGTTTTTGCAAGTCATTAGATCGCTTCTGGCGGTGGTGGCCCGAAGTTGTCGACACGTTTATCAAGGTCTCGGAAAGAGGCGCGTTCGACGTCAAAATACAGCTGCACCTGACCAGTTGGACCGTTACGATGTTTTGCGATGATGATATCTGCAATATGTTTTCGTTCAGATTCTTTGTTGTAGTAATCTTCACGGTAAATAAACATTACAACGTCCGCGTCTTGCTCAATAGATCCAGATTCACGCAAATGGGAGAGGCGAGGGATTGGTGGGTTTTGCGCTTCAACTGCACGAGAAAGCTGTGATAGCGCGATAATTGGAATATTTAATTCACGGGCAATCGATTTGAGACCACGAGAAATTTCGGCAATTTCTTGGACACGGTTGTCGCCGTTTCGTGATCGACCTTCCATGAGCTGGAGGTAGTCGATGATGAGAATGCCGACGCCGTGTTCCATTTGCAGACGACGTGCCTTTGTTCGAACTTCCATGATGTTTGCATTTGCGGAGTCATCAATGAAGAGTGGTGCTTCAGCGAGCGCACCCATTGCGCGACCAATCTTACTAAAGTCTTCGTCATTTTGTAATTTACCCGTACGCATTTTCCATAAATCGATGCCAGCTTCAGAACACAACAAACGGTCGCCGAGTTGGTCTTTGCCCATTTCGAGACTGACAATGCCAACTGGTACTTTTTGATTCACGGCAATGGTTCGAGCGATATCAAGCGCAAGACCGGTTTTACCCATGGATGGGCGAGCGGCTAAAATAATAAGATCGGATTTTTGAAATCCACCAAGCATGTTGTCGAGATCTCGAAAGCCAGTAGAAACACCACGAAGCTTGCCTTCACTTTTGTGCATTTCATCCAATCGATTAAAGGTGTCGGTCAAAATTGAGTGCAGTGGAACGTAGTTTTGTTGCAACGATTCTTGTGAAACAGTAAACAATGTTTGTTCTGCTTGATCGAGGAGTTTCTCAACGTCTTGATCTTCTTGGACGCCGAGTTGAACGATATTGTGTCCGGCGCGAATCAGTTTGCGAAGAGTGGCTTTTTGTTTAACAAGTTTTGCGTAATACCCAGCATTACTCGAGGTCGGAACGCGCGCTGACAGGTCTGCGAGATACGCGCGTCCGCCGATGTCTTGGAGTTGCCCTTTGTCGTCCAGTTTTCCAGAGAGACTCAAAATATCAATCGGTTCACGACGGCCATACAGTTCAAGCATTGCGTCGAACAATAGGCGATGTTTATCGGCGTAAAAATCATCCGGTTTCAAGACATCACCGACTTGAATCATTGCGTCTGGATCAATCAACAGCGCGCCAAGAACAGCTTGTTCAGATTCGAGGCTGTGCGGCGGAATCATGCCATTCGCATCTCTTTGTGGTTTTTTTTCGATAGTAAAATCAGACATAAGGTGAGTATTAGCGGACAAGAGCGTTTGAGTATTGTACGTGAGATAAGGGCTTGTGGGAAGGTGATTAAAAAAGGGGCTGCGCACACCTTGTCCACGGAGTTCTCCACTGCTTGATGTTAGTGTAATAAAAAACCCCGCTTTTCACGGGGCTTTTATGGATTTGTGGGTCGTACAAGATTCGAACTTGTGACCATCAGCTTAAAAGGCTGTTGCTCTACCAACTGAGCTAACGACCCAAATCAATTGCTCACGTAGTATAGGGAAAAAACGAAAACTGGTCAACAGAATGGGCCCGGGTTAGGCGAGATGTTGACAAAATCATTCAAATATGGTTTGTTGTACGGCTGTACATACCGTACATGCAACAAGTGAGTGGAGAGTTCCATGCCTGATCGTCTCATGTCTGAACGTGCTATGAAGGCATTCGAGTGCGTGGCTAGGTTTGCTTTGGTTTTCCTTATCCCCTTCGTGTTCCTGGCGTTCCTCGTGATCATGATCATGTTTGTGGCAGATATCGCTGCAAAAAGCGATGGCACGCCTGATCAGTCCGACAGGATCGGTCCTCAGCAGGTGGAGGAAATCAACAACTTGATCGCTCCGTGTGCGGCGTCCATCGCGAAGGCGAACGCGGAGATCGAGGCTGAGCGCACGAAGGTCGAGCAGTACGCGGCCAATCTTCTCGCGCGCGCCGCCGTGATCCAGGCTGCGATCGGTGAGGAGAGGGTTGTTGCGACGACCCCTATTAACGGCATCAAGGCTGGCTCTTACCGCCCGCTGGTGACCGTCGACGACTGTGATCAGTTCACTGGTCAGGTCAGTACGTTTACGCGAGACCCGAAAAAGGTGAAGTTTGACTTCGACGGCTCGGCCGCTCAGGTCATTGCCTACGCCCTTGAATACGGAATCGTGGACAACGGCTGGGTCAACATCGCGTACGGCACGGAGTGGAGGGACTTGGTGTTCACCACCTTCCGTGACGCCGTGATGGATCCTCGCGTTCTCGCAACTGCAGGCGCTGCGGGCCGGAAGATTCTCCCGATCCTCACTGAAGAGGAGAGGGAGCAGGTCCGCACCCTGGTCATTCAGGTGCTCGCTGGCGTAGGAACAGACGATCACGTCGGTTTCCCGTTGACCGTCGAGCACATCCGCAGCTTCGGCGATTGGGCTCGGCGAACCGACGCGTTCAAGCGCGATAAGCTTGAGCCGTGGGAGAGTTGCGCTGTCGAGGCAGAGAGCGTGCCTGGTACTTTCAGGCTCATCACGCAGGGTCACTACACCGGATACAATGCCGAAAAATGTAGTGAGCCGCCGACCCCGCCTAAGGATCTACTGATCTCTGAAACGGGTGATTGGCTCCTGTGGGAAGGTGATGGTCAGATCGAGAGCATCTTCGTCCGTCGCTGGCTGCAAGCCGGTGGTGGCCAGAAGGGAGATTACCTCGTCTGGACCTACCGGGTCTGGGCGACGGTCTGCGCTCACGATCTCGGCCTCACTTCGGCCCGCACGTGGGCACAAGAGGTCCGCGCAGAAGCTCACACTGTCGGGGACGGCTTCGGCAAGGCGCAATACCTTGCCTTCCTTGACAAGGTAATCGCGGAGCAGGAAGCTCACCTCCTTGATGCGGAAGGCCTCGGCCACGCGCTTCTTGATGAGGCTGCCGCTCCAGCTTCGGCGCCCACCACTCCCTGACCCCCCGCTGAACACTCAGCGGATGCATTCCTCGCGACGCACTGTGTGTCGCACACAACCGGAATCATCCGCTCGCAGTAATCAGTACACCCCGTTCGATCTCACGATTGACCGGGGTTTTTCTTTATTCAAACCTTCTTGCTATACTGAGAGAAGGTATAAATGATACAATATGTTTTATGAATTCTATTGATACAAAAACAGTTACAACAGCAGCGATCGGTGTAGCGCTCGGCCTCATTCTTGGGTATGTGTCCTGGGGTGGGCAAGAAGATGCGGGCCATACAATGCAGACAACAAATACAACAAGCTCAATGTCGACAATGAATCATTCGATGGATGACATGATGATGGACATGACAGCGAACATGAAAGGCAAGACCGGCGATGATCTTGATCATACATTTTTAGACGATATGATCACGCACCATCAAGGAGCGGTTGATATGGCGAAGCTGTTGAAAGAAGGAACAGTACGTCCAGAGCTCAAGAAATTTGCTGATGATATTATTACTGCACAAACTGGTGAAATTACTCAAATGAAAGAGTGGAACACGGAGTGGTTTGGAATGCATAGCCATTAATTTTTATGAACACACAAACAGAAATTGCAGTCATTGGCGGAGGGTGCTTCTGGTGCACTGAAGCGGTTTTTTTGAAACTGCGGGGAGTGGTGAGCGTTGCTCCTGGATACACTGGTGGCGAAAAACCAAATCCGACCTATGAGCAGGTGTGCACAGGAAACACCGGGCATGCGGAAGTCATTCAAGTGGAATTTGATCCGAGTGTGATTACCTATGAAGATATCTTGACCGTCTTTTTTGGAGTGCACGATCCGACACAATTGAATCGACAGGGGAATGACACTGGGACGCAATATCGCTCATCGATTTTTACGACATCTGACGCGCAAACACAGACAGCGCAAAAATTGATTGCAGAGCTTGCTCCAGAATATCCCGAGCCAATTGTGACGACTGTTGAACCGCTGCAAACATTTTACGAAGCAGAGGAATATCATCACAGATATTTTGAACGCAATCCAGATCAAATGTATTGCCAACTTGTCGTTCGTCCAAAAATCGAAAAATTTGAGAAGAAATTTAAAGCGCTGATTGCATCATAAGTAGACAAAAGCGCCTTTTTCTGTTACACTACATACAATGTCACGTAAAATCTCAGCAAAAACAGAGGAGGAAAAGCCAGAGCAACTGTTGCGCGCGATTGTTGTTGCGCTTGCGGTGTTGTTTTTTGGTGTCGCGCTCATTGTTGCGATCACGGTCTTTGCAGTAAAAATGGGAGAACGAATCCGCTAATTTTTTTGTATGTTAACAGAGCAGCAATTATTTGAATTCAAAACACAATTAACTCGCGACACAGAAGGGTTAGAAAAACAATTGCACGCACTTGAAGCGCAACAGCGTGAAGAAAAAAGTCCAGCCAAGCTTGCGCAGGCGATTCTTGACTTCGAATCTTTGCAACAAGGAATTTCTGACCGAGGTGTGTTGTTCACATTTTTTAGTGAACCGGAAGCCACGATCACAAATCCATATCAAAAATCAGAATGGTTCGAAGTCGTTGAAGCAGCAGAAACAATTGGTCCGGCGATTGTTGATATTGTTGCGGATTATTTTTTGCAACACATTCGTGGAGATATTCAAGCAGGTGAGGATGATGCGGTGGATTTAATTCAGTCTGAGTTCAAGGAATATATTATCCCGGCAAAAATTATCGCAGAACGATTTGATCAAATTGATGATTTGCTTGATGAAATGAATCGGTATTGCACTGCGGTTGATCGTGCGTATGACTCGGCTGCTGCACAAAAAGTGCTCGTGTATGCATTTGAAATTTCATTGAATGCAGATATTCGTTTAGAGCCGACAATTGCTGCAATTCAAAAAATGCAATTTCGTCATTTGACCCCAGAAGATCGAGCGCTTTTATTAGATCGAGTAGAGGAGCGTCTCGCAACATTGCGTTTTGAAAAAGCGAAACACCAAGAACTCGCACTTGCAAAAGCCCTTGAGATGATTGAAGAGCGCTCAGAGTAATACTGTAGTATATGCCGCCAGATCGTCCTTTTCGCGCTGAACCAAAAAGACAGGTGGGTTTTTTTGAGCTTTCGTTGCCACGACGATATGCTGCTGTTGAACGCTATAAGAATACTGTGCCAGAGTATCAACAAATTCTTGCTGCGCATGAAGAAATGAGAGCGACCCAGGCAGAGTACAATGGAGTTGATGAGCCGCAACGTTTTTTGGAATTGGAAAAACGTGTTGTTCGTGGGCAATTTGTATCCATCCCTACAACAGTAGATCAGAATGGGGTGGTGGTAACAGCGGATGATCAGCGCGAGTTCGTTTCACGTGCTGATGTGATGGTTGGTCGATTATGGAATCAAGGATATTTTTTTGATGAAGCAGGAAGAGACGCGGCTCCTGATAAATCACAATTTGCATTTGAGCATTATTGTATGAATTTGGATGCTGGCAGTGTGAAGTTATCAATGTTGCACGATAAAGCGATTTATGAATTATTTAAAAATGGTACATTGCAGGTGAATACATCTGGAGTCCCAACAAAAGAAATAAATCAGAAGATACGACAGTTGATTAACGGTTATTTTTATGATGATGAAACACGTTATCGAGGAACGTTCGCAGAAAATGTGTTCCACTCTGTGTTATTGCGTCTCTTTGATGTGCTTGATCCAGCGATGCGATTAGATTCCTCCTATGCGGCCGCTGAACGTCTTGATGTTGATATTCTTGCGCGCAAAGGATCCGCTGTTGACGCACCATTGTTTGGCATTGCGTTTGCAAATCTCCAGCGCAAAGAGTGGCACAGACAGGATTTTATTACTGCTATTACATCTCCAGAGCGGCAAGCGGCATGCCAAAAACTCGGCATCCCATATGTTGTGCCTGTAGTGTCTCCAAAAATTTCGTACGAAGCGCTGCAGACACAGTGGGAAAAAGCGACCGCTTCTGGCGCACGTCGAACAACTCCCGATCAATTACTTGATACAGAGCAATGTCGTGATATTGCAGAATCGTTTTTCACAAAATTTGTCCATACAGATGGGTCTAGTCGCGTATTCGGAGCAAAAACAGTAGCAACTGCGGTGCAAAAGATATACGCAAAAAAATAAAAAATATTGCCTAACTGATTGTTTTTGGGTAGTATAATCGTATATGTATACTCCAATCAAACAATTTTCACAGCACGTCGGCAGCCCTGTTTCTATCGCTGGCTGGGTGTATAACTTGCGTTCATCCGGAAAAATCGCGTTTTTACAAATGCGTGACGGTAGTGGTTTTTGCCAAGCGATTGTGTCGCAACCAGAAGTCAGCGAGGAAGTCTGGGCGAAAGCACAACAAATCACTATTGAGACATCTGTTGTATTAACTGGCGTTGTCAGTAAGCATCCAAAAAAAGAGGAGTACGAACTGCAAGTCAGTGACATTGAACTGGTGCATGTGTCTGGAGAATTTCCGATCGGTAAAAAAGAACATGGCCCAGACTTTTTATTGAACAACCGACATTTGTGGCTGCGCAGTCCAAAACAGTGGGCGATTCAACGCGTGCGGAATACCATCATCAACGCGACCTATGAATATTTGAATGATGACGGGTTTATTAAAATCGACGCACCGATTTTGACACCAACGTCATGTGAAGATACAACTGAGTTATTTGAAATGGAATATTTCGATCTTGGAAAGGCGTATCTCACGCAGTCTGGTCAGCTTTATATTGAAGCAGCGATTTTTTCACATGGTCGTGTGTTTGATTTTGGTCCAGTATTTCGAGCGGAGAAGTCATTGACTCGCCGTCATCTAACAGAATTTTGGATGATGGATGCAGAAATGGCATTCACAGATTATGAAGGCAATATGGATGTGCAAGAAGGTTTGATCCGTCATATTGTAAAAACCGTGCTTGAAAAAAACCAAGCAGAGCTCGAATTATTAGAGCGTGATATTTCAGCGCTTGAGCATGTCATGAAACCGTTTGTGCGCATGACGCATAAAGAGGCGGTGGAAAAATTGCAAGCCATGGGGTCTGATATTCAAGCCGACGAAGATTTGGGAGCAGATGATGAAACAATGCTGACGAAAGAATTTGATACACCAATTTTTGTGACAAAGTATCCAGCGAAAGTGAAGGCCTTTTATATGCAACCTGATCCGGAAGATGAGACGCGTGTCTTGTGTGCTGATTTACTTGCGCCAGAAGGCTACGGGGAAATTATCGGCGGCAGTCAGCGTATCCACGACTACGATCTATTGAAAGCAAAAATGATTGAGGCCGGTCTTGAAATTGAACCATTCGAGTGGTATCTCGATTTGCGGAAATATGGTTCAGTGCCACATTCAGGGTTTGGGTATGGCTTGGAGCGTTTAGTGACGTGGATTACCGGCAACAAACACATTCGTGAGTCAATTCCATTCCCACGCAACCCACATCGGTTGAATCCGTAAAATAAATACGCGCGTTTATTTACGCGATTCGCAAATGACCTTCAATGGTTGTGAGGCGTTTTTCGTGTTGCTGATATAAACCGTGATTGGCTGTGATTTCGTCATCGTGATCAGTGATTTTTTTCGCGATACGCTCTGTAAAGGTATATATATCGTCAACCCGTTGTTCTGTACGAATCAAACGAGTGTCGATTTTTTGCACATCTTCTTTTAATTCCAAAATCGCAATTGAGTGTTGAAATTGACCAATTTTTAAGTCGGAAACATCTTGTTTTAATCCAGATACATCGGATTTCAAGCCAGATACGTCTTGTTTTAAACCAGATACGTCTTCTTTCAAGCCAGACACATCGGATTTTAATCCGTTTATGTCAATTTTTAGTGTTTCAACGTCAACTTCCAATTTTTTAACGGAAGTGTGAACGTCTTTCACTATGTGAAATATCTCTTCGATCATAGGTTGATCAGTATTTTCATTGTTTTTCATAAAACATCTTGTTCTTTGCAGTGCGGTAGAAGATGATGTGTCCAAGAGGGGTAGTATACGCCCAGGGTCCGGTCAGCGTCAAACTATTGAAAAATATGCGGTTTTTGGGTAAGATAGGCAGAGTATGAATACGACATCTGAGCCGACAATGGCAACACAACGGACCTGGATCGCCGACACAGTCCAGAAAGTAGGAGAAACAGTCACATTGATGGGTTGGGTGGATGTCCGCCGTGATATGGGCAAATTGATTTTTATTGATTTGCGCGACCAAACAGCTATTGCGCAAGTTGTCTTTTTACCGAATCACGCCGAGGCGATTGAAGAGGCGAAGAAATTGCGACATGAATTTGTTGTCAAAATTGTTGGACAAGTGAATGCGCGTCCAGAAAAACAGGTGAACCCAGACATGGTCACTGGAACAGTTGAAATTGAAGCACTCGAATTAGAAATTCTCACCGAAGCTGAAACAACACCATTTGAATTAAACAAAGACACCTTCAATGTTGAAGAAGAGTTGCGTTTGAAATATCGTTACCTTGATTTGCGCACGAAACGCATGCAACGCAACTTGCGTTTGCGATCTGAGTATATTCAAAAGTGTCGTGAGTTTTTGTTCAAACAAAAATTTACAGAAATTGAAACACCGTTGCTCACAAAAGCAACCCCAGAAGGATCACGTGATTTCTTAGTTCCATCGAGAAAAAATCCAGGGAAGTTTTATGCGTTGCCGCAATCACCGCAGCAGTACAAACAACTACTTGTTGGTGGTGGCTTTGAACGATATTTTCAGTTGGCTCGATGTATTCGTGATGAAGATCTTCGTGCGGATCGTGGTTTTGAACACACGCAGCTCGATATTGAACTCGCGTTTGTGGAATACAATGAAGTCTTGGATATTGTTGAAGCGATGGTCATAGAAGTGATTGAAGGCATGGGTTTCACAATCCAACAAAAACCATTTCCACGCATTACCTATAAAGAGTCGATGGAAAAATACGGCGCGGATAAATTTGATTTGCGAACCGAAGAAGATAAGAAGAATGGCGTGCTCGCATTTGCGTGGGTGGTTGAATTTCCATTTTTTGAAAAAACAGATGATGGCAAATGGACATTCACACACAATCCATTTTCTATGCCAAAACCAGAGCATATCGAATGGTTGATGAACGGCACAAACATTGAAGATATTATTACACAGCAATACGATTTGATTTGTAATGGATATGAAGCCGGTGGTGGGAGTATTCGTGCGCACAAGCCGGAAATTCTTCGCGCGACCTATAAAGTCATGGGTTACACTGATGAAGAGATTGATGACAGTATTGGTCATATTCTTGAAGCGTTTACATTCGGGCAACCACCACATGGCGGTATCGGGCTTGGGGTAGAGCGGATGATTATGAATCTTGCGGGTGAAGAATTTTTGCGTGAAGTGCAAAGTTTCCCGATGACCATGCAAGGTCGAACAGCGGTTATGGATGCACCGTCTGCAATGCCGGAGGATATGCTCGCAGAATATGATTTGAAGGTCGACACAAAAAAATAACATGAAACAGGAACTGCAAATTCAGAATTTTGATGGACCACTTGATTTGTTGTTGCAGCTGATCGAAAATCGGGAATTGGACATTACGACGATCGCGTTGTCTGAGGTGACCGAGCAATTCATTTCGTATCTTGAAACAATCGAAGAGCGCACCCCAGAAGAGCTCGCTGATTTTTTGGTGATCGCGACGCGGTTGTTGCTGCTGAAATCGCAGGCGTTGTTGCCGTATCTCAGCACGCCGGAAGAGCAAGATCCAAACGAGCTTGCAACGCAGCTGAAAATGTATAAGCGGTATGTTGATGCAATGGCCGGTGTCGAGCAGATGTTGCTCGCGGGCAACCAGTTGTTTGGCAGCAAGCCGTCGGTGCGTGAACAGGTGATTACATTCCGTCCGCCAAGCGTGTTTGAACTCAATGATTTGCGCAATCTATTCGTTGATGTGCTGGAAGGTCTTGCGCCAATTGTTCGAATTCCGAAGGCGGCGATTGAAAAAGTTGTGACACTGCGTGAAAAATTTACGCAGATTCACGACTTGCTCAAAAAACACAAACAGTTGTCATTTACTGAACTGTTGTCAGATTCGGAAGACCGCGGCGAAGTTGTGGTGACATTTTTGGCGCTTCTTGAGCTGATGAAAAAACAAGAAATTGCTGTGACACAAGAATCACCGCAAGATACTATTACTATTCAATCACTTTTACAGTAATTTTTATGTCTGAACACACACCATCCGAAGAAACAACTATTGAGACAGCGTCTGAGGCGACAATCGACACAGTTGAGGTTGCAGCTGAGCCAGTTGTCCCTGCAACTCCAATGCAGCTTGTTGAGGCATTGTTATTCGCGCACCATGTTCCTGTGAGTATTCGCAAGCTTGCAAAGCTGACCGAACTGTCTGAAGAAATTGTTCAGAGTACAGTCACTGCACTGCAAGCAGAATATCGTGATCGCTCTGGCGGTATTGTCATTGTATTGCAAGACGGCAATGTGCAAATGACAACTGCTCCAGAAGCGGCAGAGCAAGTGGCAGCATTTTTGAAAACGGATCAAGCAGGGGAGCTCACGCGCCCGGCTCTTGAGACGCTGACCATTATTGCGTATCGCGGGCCAGTCAGTAAATCGGAAATTGAATTAATTCGTGGCGTGAATTGCTCATTGATTTTGCGGAATTTAATGATTCGCGGTCTTGTCGAAGAAGCGGGTGAAACAGAAACTGGCTCACCAATTTATCAAGTGACGATTGATTTTTTGAAATTTTTAGGAATCACCGATATCGCACAGTTGCCGGACTATCAAGAGCTCAACGAAAATGTGCATCTGAAAGAGTTGCTTGAAAAACAATCACAGGATTTTTTCACAGATAAATAATTGTATATGCCGGAATATTCTCGTCCGCCAGGTGAACGTATAGCACAACCCGAGCAGTCTCCTGAGTTGCAAGAATTTTTGCGGGCAACACAAGATGCGTATGCTGTGGCACAGCGATATAATGGCACAGAAGATGGAGAAAAAGAGTTATTTACAGTTTTAGAGAGAGTGGCAGATGCCGTGCAGCATGTTTCTGGGGCTACAGGATCTTCTCTAGAGCGAGAAGCGAAAGCAGCGCAGATGCTTGGCGGAGAATTACATGGTGTAGATATTCAAAGTCTCTTGGCGATTGCTGGCGAACAAGCACACAAACGTGTTCGGTCAGCATTTGATTTTGATGGTACAGAAACACCATCGACAGAATCATTATTTATTAAGCGTGTAAATGGCATTATTTTGCTACCAGGAAATGCTCCAGATACAACAGGTTCTGGAGAAACTATTTGGGAGCCAGTTCGGTTTGAGCCGCGTGTCCAAGAGATTCGACAACTTCTTGAAGCGGAAGGAATTTATGCAGATGATTATGTAATTACTATCGGTGAGGTGTCGAAAGATATGATGCGTAAAGCATCATATGCGATTATTGAAATTCCTCGATTACAAAGAACAATTTTGGTCTGTGATCAAGTGGGAGAAGCGACATTTGTGTTGCGCGGCCATTTTTCTCCAGAGGCCCTTACAGCGAAAACAAAAGAACAACTGCAAACAGAGTTTCCAGATAACGTTCGTCGATTAATTCGCTTTGATGTTGCTCAATGGGCAGCTGAAATAAAATTATTATTACTTTCTGAAGATCTATGGCAAAAGACAGAAGGTTCAGAAGCGGTTGGTTCTCATAAAAAAGAAAAAGTGGATGTTCGAATGCAAGATCGTCTTCGACAAGCAATTATGGAGCTCTATCCTACAGCAGAGGCATGGATCAAGGCTGGAATAAAAAGACGTTCCGAGTTACGTATCCCTAGTTTTTCTATTGCAATTAGTGCAATTTCACGTTTTTTTGGCATCACTGGTCAAATTACAATTGATGTTTTATTGCAGTTACAACTTGGTTTGAAGATATACGGTGAAGAAAATAGTGCTTTACAGAAAGCTATTGCAATTGAAAAACGTACCCCAGAAGATTGGCGGAAGGCAATTCAAATGATTTACCCAACAGCCGAGGATTGGTTGCGACAGCTCGCGAGTCAAGGTATTGATAGTATCCCGTTAATTGATGGTAAAGGTATCCGTTTTTTTGGGAAAATTTTCGGTTTAGAAAAAAATCCGCAAGGGAATAGGCTTTTACAAATTGAGCTTGGTATCAAGATTTATGGAGCAGAGAATCCGAATCTTCAAGAATCAAAACGGATAGGAAAGCCAGTCGATGTGTATTTACAACAGACAGTTCGATCAGAATTTATTAAGCAATTTCCAACAGCTAACGATTGGCTGAGCGCAGAGCCTATTACTCGTGCTAAAAGCAGCGTGGCAGGTCTTAGCATGGTTTCACTCGCGAGTTTGTTTTCTATTCCAGGAAATATTCGTAGTGCGCTTTTGCCGCAATTACAACTCGGCCAAAAAATTTATGGTGCAGATGACCCTGCGATACGAAAAGCGATTGAGCTAGAAGTACGTACTCCAGATGACTGGCGTAGAGCTATTATGCTTCTTTGCCCAACAGCTGATGACTGGTTGCGTCTTGATCGAGACGGACGCCGTGCTCTTCGAGTTGATGGTATTGGTGTTAGTGCTCTCGCAAATATTTTTGCCGTACCTGATAAAAACATTGCTTCACACAAACTAGGTCAACTGCGGCTTGGTTTAAAAATTTACGGTGAAGATAATCCCGTCATTTTGGAAGCAATTAGAAAATTACAAGCTAAAAAATAATCTATGCGACTCAACAAATATCTTTCACAAGCAGGGATTGCATCGCGTCGAAAAGCAGATGAGTTAATCGCGCGCGGACATGTGGCGGTGAATGGTGTTGTGACAACAGATTTTTCAACAACCGTTGGGGAAGGTGATGTTGTTGATGTGAACGGCCGTGTAGTGAAGCCGGTGTCTCAGTACTCCTATTTTGCGCTGCATAAACCGGTTGGATATGTGACAACAACCGCAGATTTTCATGACAATGAGCGGAGCGTGATGGAACTTCTGCCGCGTTTTGTGAGCGCTGGTGTGAAACCAGTTGGCCGGCTCGATAAGGATTCGACAGGCTTGTTGATTTTGACAGACGACGGGGATATGGCGTACGCGTTAACGCATCCGTCGATACAACATGAAAAAGAATATATTGTGACATCAAGCAGCGCGTTGTCTGATATGGCGCTTGAGCAGTTGCGGGTTGGCGTGACACTCGAAGAAGGAAAAACAGCACCGGCTGATGTGACACGGATTAGTCCAAAACAATTTCGGATTATTATTAAACAGGGGTGGAAGCGACAAATTCGACGCATGACCTCCGCTGTCGGTGGCAATGTGTTGTCACTTGAACGAGTGCGTGTGAGTAAATTATCTCTCGACGCCTTACGTTTGCCAGTTGGTGAGGTGGTGCAAGTTCGAAAAGAAGATATTGTATAAAAAATTTGGTATACTATTTTCATATGCCTGAACCGAGACGTGGAGAAAATAGAATACAACGTCCCGTCTCCGGTAAGCCACCGGAAAATTTACCTGTCGCGCCATTAGCTGACAAACCCGTTTTTGATACAACTCCTGTCGAGTCTGTTGTTGCGGAATTATTAGCAGTGCGCACACCTGAAACCGTACAGCAATCTGTTGATGCATCACTCAGTGCCGCCGAAGCATTGCTCGTCAATGAATCTATTGTGCGCAATGATGCTGCCTACGGTGCGGCGGTGCGTTTAGCGCAGCGGTTAGAGGAATATTTGGTTGCGCCTGTTGAAGATGGTGCTGAAGCAGGTAGTGCGACTCGTGCCCCTTCAGTGTTTGCGCGGGCGTTGTTGGCGCAGAATGACAGCGTCGAAAATACAGTATTGTATACTGATTTTGTTATTGAAATCAATCAGTGTGTGCGAGCAATCGCTCGTGCAGTAGAAGAGAGGGTGGATGAAACAGCGTCGCAGCGCGTTCATGGTACATTGTCTTTTGATGTAGTTGCGCAGTATTTACGTGTTGGTAATGCAGAGCATCGCCCCGAAGACATGGCGACCGCAATGCAGATGCCGACTGAAACAATTTTTGCATATTTTCCAGAATTGTTACAAAACGACTTTGCAATGCAGCGAACTATCCCATTGCAAAATCCGTTTGCGCCACAATACGCGCAGTATTGGGAGGAGCGTCGGCGAGCGACAGCAATTGTCCAAGGAACTGAACATCCACGTGAAGATGAGTTGCCTGCGCTCTCTGAACTGATCGCAGGTCGCGGTGAGCATGCGGCGTTGCTGCTGACTGAAGAACAAGAGGGGTTAGAAGGAGATGAGTATGAAGATGTTTGTGAAGCAATAACAGTGTTGGTTGATTTTCTAGATCAGACGAGTGCTGACATTGAAGATATTCCTGCAGGTAATCAGGCAGAGCTTGCAAAGCGCTTAGTGCAATTAAATATATTACGAGAGCGTCCAGAAAATGCGATTGCCTTGTTGAATGCGTGCGAAGTTGTGAAACAACACAACCCCGAATTATTTTTTCGTATTCTTGGTGTTTCAACAGGTTTTGCAGATGGGACAGCAATAGAAAGTGATCTATTTGGGAATCCACTGATGATTGCGCTCGATCAGACGAATCGTGATTTAGAGAGCCGCAAAACAGTGTCGCCAGGAGTTGTGATGTTACGCGATCGTGTCGATACACTATTGTCTGCTGATGCTCGACGGAGTCCGTTGCCGTATCTCAATGAGCAACAATTACGAGCCGCTGAACAAGCGCTCCAAGAATCGTTGAAAGGAACAGGTGGGGCGCAGGGTCCGAATATTTTTGCAACAACAATGTTACTGAAATACACGCCAGTGCTTGAGCTTGGGAAACTGATGCGTGAAGTCGGCTTTGAGCGTCGTGGTGAATATGTTGACCGGATTCGTAATGGCATGCCGCGTGAAATTATTGCCGATCTCATGGATATGCCAGAAATGTTATTGGAAGACCCGGAAGTGATTGCTGCCTGGCGCGAGCGGTATGATTTGGATCATCCGGATGTGTTTCATCGGTATGCAATGAGATATGCCTTGGATGTGCAATGGTATCATGATGCAACAACAATGGGATCTGTGAGAAAAGACTTTCAGGAAAAAATGCTTTTCCCAGATGCACATGAAGAGACAAATAACCCATTGCCATATCATGAATTAGATATTTCTGACGAAAAATTAATTCGCGCTTTACAATTTCGAAAAAAAATCTTAGAAAAAAGTCGAGATGTGATTGTGCAAAATCGTGGTGTACGTGGACGTTTGTTTGGTGTGTCGAAAGAAGAAATTGTGGATACTCTTATGCAAGATCCATCGCTTGGTACAGGAGGTTCTGATGGTGTATTCATTCAACGCTTAAGGGCTAGTGAGTACATTGCAAATAGTCACGCATTTATTGTCGGGTTATGGGCGCATGCACCAAAAGAATTATATAGTCAGCCAGGTGTTGTAGGTCAAATGATCACTGATTTGGATTGTGCTATCAATGCAGCGACGGTTCACGATTTGTATCGTCCTGAGAATCCATACACATTCGGACCATTACAGTTTGCGTTATCTGTACTTCCGCAAGAAGATTGGGTTGGTGATAGCGATTGGCGTGAGGTGTATTATCATAATGTAGCATCTAGAGATGTATGTCGAAAAGTCTTGTCTCAAAAAAGTGTTCAAGATCTCATTGCGCATGATCCATATATTCGTCCGGGTCGATTATTTGCTGGTTTTCTTGAGATGCCACCAAGATTTAAACGATCTCTTTTAGAAATTGTCCGGTTGCAATCTACTGTTTCTGTCTCCACAGAGCAGGCGATTCATTGGGATTCTTTATATACTTGGGAATATCAGTATGATTTGACGTATACAGGCCTACACCTTCCCCCTGCCTCCGCCGCAGTACCATTGCGTTTTTTTGAGTTTATTGATGATGTTCAAATGTTAACCCCTGTTGAAAGGGAGTTGCATGATTTAATTGAGCCTATTATGATAAAGCGCTTACAGTCCGAAATTCGAACAGAGATTCAACGACAAGTGAATGCGTATATTTCAGAACCATATCAGAGCTTGGTCATTCGCGAGCAACCATCTCCGGATGAAGCATTGCTTGTTAATTGTATTAGGAATATGAGGCCGAAATCATATCAAGATGATTTTCGTGCATATATAAAAACAGTTATTGAGAATGTAGAGCCAGGTGTTCAGGGAGAGCGCCCAACTGAGGATCGTGTGCGATTATTAAAAATACGACAGCGTTTTACAAAGTTATTATTTGAAGGCAAGTAGGAGCTTTTGACTATCCGCGATATTCCAGTACAATAGCCGCATGCTATCAAACGTCATTACTGGATTTATTGTTATCTCAAGCCTGCTTCAAGTGCCGCTTCCTGTGGCAATGAATGCGGGTGTGTATCCTGTTCCGACGGTGACATCTGACAACACAAAACAAACCGAGCAGGTCACTCAAAAATCTGAGGATTTTGAATGGCGCGTGTTGCAACAAATGCATGCAAGTGAGCAAGCGTCCGCACCAATCAAAAAATCACAGCAAGTTGACCCGGCAATTGGGGCGCGGGCTGCAATTTTGATTGATGGAAAATCGCAACATGTGTTGTGGCAAAAAAATCCAGACGCGCAGCTGCCGATTGCGTCGATCACAAAACTCATGACTGCATTGGTCTGGTTTGATCATCAGCCAGTCGAAGGCTTGAGTCACATTCACACCTTTGCGCCAGAAGAAGATCAGCCGGATGGAAAAGAGTTGAATTTACCAAATGGTTCTCAGTTGTCGACTGCGGATTTATTAAAAGGGGCAATCGTGGGAAGTAACAATGACATGATTGTCGGGCTCGCGCACACAACACCATTGCCAGATGCTGAATATATTGCAGCAATGAATGAAAAGGCGAAGGCAATTGGCATGCAGCATACGACCTTTGCGGATCAAACAGGGTTATCGGCCGGGAATATAGCGACAGTGTCTGATGTGGCGCGTCTTGCGCAAGTTGCATTTTGGAATGACACTATTGCAACTCCAGCAGGGCAAGCCGAACATCGGCAAGAAACGCTGGATGGGGCATTTAAAAATACAATCTATACAACAAACAAATTATTGTATGATCGTGACATTGATGTGATTGCGGGAAAAACAGGCTACATCACACAAGCGGGATATTGTGTTGTTGTGAAAGTGCGTGTTCCAAGCGCATCTGGCGGGGCAGAGGATGATTCAGTGATGATTGTGATTCTTGGCGCAGGTTCAGATGATGCGCGTTTCACGCAAGCCAAAAAACTTGCCGAGTGGGCCTTTACCGAATTTGACTGGTCCAATAAGTAACAGCAAGTAGATCGTTACTACTCCATGAAGAGCGGGTCGTTTGGGTTGCTTCGTTTTAAGAGAATGTCTTTCATGGTCCATTTTGTGGTGCGCAACAAGGTATTCAAGCGACGAGATTGAACGGCAAAGACGGTGATGTTCACAGCAACCAAAAAGAGGCCGATAATTTCAATGGTTGTGACGCTCAAGACCTGGGTTGCCCAAACCAAGAGTTTCGGGAAAACAGGATTGCGGTCATCTTCAAGCGCGTGAGCGAGCCACAGTAGGGCAATTTTTTTTGGACCAAACCAACCAGCAAACATGACAAAGATTCCAAACAGTGTCGCAAGACCGCTGCCGGTTAATATCCGCAAGGTGCTGCGAATATTCCGGACTTCTGCGGGCACTGCAGTGAATTGCATTGTGAGTTCAGCGCGCACAACTTCATAGAGCATCACATATCGCCGTTTGGTTCCTTCCCACCAGCCGAATTTTTTTTCTTTCGTGACATGTGCCATGCCAGGGAAGATGCGTGTGGTGTAGCCGGCGCCATAATATTTTGCATAAAAATTTAAAGCAGCTTCAATATGAAATCGTTGTTTGTATTTGTCTGGCACACGATTCCACAACTCTTTTGTGACAGCGCGCTCACCGCCCATAAGTGGCCAAATTTCAATAAAGGCATGAATGACAAACATTTTGCGACCGCGGGTTGCGATACACATTTCACGCTGACCAGACACAACTGGTTCTATAATCGCATTGATGATCTCGGTTGTTAAGCCAGTGACATCTGCGTCACAAAAAAAGACAACATCAGTTTTAGCCTCTGACACACCTCGATTCATTGCTGTGCCTTTGCCGCCGTTGACTGGTAAATCAATTAAACGTACCTGCGGATATTCTCGGACAACGTCTGTTGTATTGTCCGTCGATCCGTCGTTGACCACAATCACTTCCGCAAACGGGAAGCGTGTGACCACATCCAAAATCGCCCGCGCCCGCACGCCCTCATTAAAGATCGGAATGATAGCCGTTACTTGTTGTCCAGACGTTTGGTGATCCATAGGTTCAATAATTTCACAACAATAAAGACGACGACCGCGCTCATAACCACGAGTTGAATCGTGCTGAGTGTTCCGTCAATCGAAATAGCGGCATGGACTGCGGTGTATGATAACCCAAACAACACACTGAGCCACAAGAGTGTGCCGACACTGTTAAACACAATAAATTGCCAAAGCGGTAATTTGCGCACAGACAAATAGACGATTGTTAAAATCCGTGTGCCATAGAGAAATTTAATGACAAGCAGTATCAGAAATGGGAAGCGACCAAAAACCGTGTTCAACCGCTCAATAAAGTGTTGATTCTTGCGCCATGTGCCGTTGCGTTCCAGGCGTTTGCGGACAACAGACGTCCCGAGTAAAAACCAAACAGTGTCTGACAAAATCGTTCCGAGAAAGGCAATGCCAAATGCAATAGAGACAGACAAGTCTTGTGAAAAGACAATCAGCGCACTAGAAATAATGACTGTTTCCCCAAAAAAGAAAGCACCAAAAAAGAGCCCGACCCAACCATAGGCGACAATGCCACTTTGTAATAGATCAATGAATTCCATAGAGATAGTGTACGGGAATTCATCGATCACGCAAGTTGTCTGGGCGTTCAGAGTATTTTGATTTATACTGGCTGTATGAAAGAGCCAAAGCAACTGCAAACAACCCGTGAAATCCCTTTGTCTGAGTTACCGCGGCAGCCTGAGCAACCGCGTGAACGCAAGAGTCCTTTGTCGCAGGCTCGTGATTGGCTGCAGCATATATGGAAGAAGCAATATGAAACAGCAGGAGAAGAAGATCGCGCTCAGTTATTTGCGGCTATTGACGCATATTGGCGTGCGCATGCACATGAGTCATCTGATGAGTTTCTGCCATCAACCGATATTGATTTTGCTCCAATGCACATTGGTGAGGGGATATATGCGCCGAGAGAAGTGATTAAGGAATATGCAAAGATGCGAACAATAGTTTTTCGTGCTGATGCGACTTTTTTGAATACCGGTGTTGAAAAGCCGGTGATTCTCAAATGCATTTCAGGTCTTGATGCTGCCGCGGCTCGAGATTGGCCAGTGCAACAAGATGCCGGCAAAAAATATTCAGGACGACAGATGCAACGAGGAATTGTGGAGGCAGCGGCAATGCATCTGGCAGCTGGTCCGTATGTACCAAAATTATTAGATGCACAATTTATCCCGCACCCAGATAATCCAGATCAGCGTTTATTTGTCTTTGCGGTGGAGATTGCCAAAGGAGTGCCATTGTCTGAAACAATGGATGAAAAAATTGTTGATCCACAGATACTAGTGCGTGCATTGCGCACAACTTTGGAAGGTCTCATTGATATTCACAGCAAAGGGGTGTGGCACCACGACTTAAAACCCGACCATCTCTTTTTTTCAGAGGATTTTTCAGCAGTGCAATTTATTGATTTTGGGGTGAGTGCTTTACCACAGCGGGCAAAGCGCCAAAAACAAAAAATAGAAGAGAAAAGGGCTATAACCGCTTATGCATATCGTTTGCACAATGAAAGAACAGGGACTCCGGATTTTTTTGTTAAGGGGCAAGATGATGTTCGTTCAACCGAATATCAAGATGTCTATGCTGTTGGTAAATCATTCAGGGAGTGGATGAAGAGCTCTGGAATAGACAAAACATCGAGTGACGCAGTGACTCAATTCAATTCAATTATTGATCAAATGACACAGTCAGAAATTGATCAGCGCATTAGCGTAACTGAGGCGCTTGCACAATTGAACACGGCATTTCCGCAGGGTTGAAAAAAGCCGTGAAATATGATAGAATGTCTGTATTGATCAAAATAAAGATATCATATGAGTGAAAAAAAGGTGCGTGTCGCCATTAATGGTTTCGGCCGGATTGGTAAAATGGCGTTTAAAATTGCGTGGGAAGATCATCAAAATGACATTGAAATTGTCGCAGTCAATGATCCAAATCCCATTGAAATGACGATTCAAGCATTGAAATATGATTCCGTCTATCATAATTTTGCCGCTGACTTGTCACATGATGAATCACATTTGATTGTTGACGGTAAAAAAATTCGAAAATTATCAGACCGCGATCCAAAAAATTTGCCATGGGGTGATCTTGATGTCGACGTTGTACTTGAATGTACGGGTGTATTCACAAACCGTGAAGGCGCAGGGCAACATCTGACTGCTGGTGCAAAAAACGTTATTATTTCAGCTCCTGCAAAAGATGGTGATCCAGTCGGAACATTCGTGATTGGCGTGAATGATGATATGCGTGATCCGTCACGTGACACAATCTTGTCGAATGCATCCTGCACAACCAACTGTATCGCGCCGGTGATGAAAGTGCTTGAAACAGAATTTGGAATTGAGAAGGCGATGATGACAACGATTCATTCTTATACTGCTGATCAAAATTTGGTTGATGGAACACATAAAGATCCGCGCCGGGCTCGCTCTGCTGCAATTAATATTGTGCCAACAACGACTGGCGCTGCAATTGCTGCCGCTGAAACAGTTCCTGAATTAAAGAGTGTATTTGATGGTTTGGCCTTCCGTGTGCCGACGCCTGTTGGTTCAGTTTCTGACATTACCGCTATTTTGAAAAAAAATGTCACCATTGAAGAAGTAAACGCCGCGCTCACAAAAGCGTCAGAAAGTTCTGCGATGAAAGGCATTCTTGCTGTGACCAATGATCCAATTGTGAGTTCAGATATCGTTGGCAATAAACATTCTTCAATCGTTGACTTGCAACTCACAAACGTTGTTGCAGGGAATATGGTGAAAGTGATTGCGTGGTATGACAACGAATTCGGCTATTCACATCGCTTGGTTGAACAAGCGGTGCTCGTTGGAAAATAAGTAACACAGGAAACATATGCCAGAGCCGAGGCGAAAGCCATTTGTTCCTCCAAAACATCCACGTCACGATAATCCAAACCGTGGTGTCCCGCATCCAAGTATTATTGAGGAGCAACAACGACGTCGACAAGAATCACCGCGACCACAGCCAGAAATTCCAATATATAATCCACCGCGGTAGTCTTTACAATCAAAACCAGCTCTGATATCCTCCGTTTGCGTATGCCCGCATCGTCTAACGGCTAGGACATCGGATTCTCATTCCGACAATCGGAGTTCGATTCTCCGTGCGGGTACCAATAATTGACTATATATTTATGTCAGACGAACAACAAACACCACAAGATGCAACCAGTGTGAATGCCGTTGAAAGTTCTGCTTCTGTAGCAACAGAGAGCCAACTTTCTGGTAATACTCCAAAAGATCTTACCGCTCTTATTTCGTGGTTTACGACTAATTTTAAAGCTGTGGGATTAAAACGGCTCGCTGCACAGTACATGGACGCTGGTTTATTGCCAGATGAATCGGAGATTAAGCCGCTTGCAGTTCCAGGAGACCTCGATATGAGTAATGATGATGCGTATAACGCATTTAAACAAGAGGCGCAAAAGGCCAATCAAGTTGGTATTGAAAACATTATTCACGCAATGGATGCTTCTGGTGTTTTGAAAAAAACTGAATTTTGGAATGATGTTGCTACAACAACACCATTTAAAGTTGAGGAAATTCAAAAACTCGCAAAAGCGTATGCTTCTGATTTGCAATTAGGTACAAAGAACGAGCACTTAATGCATCGTTTTCAGAAACACATGCGATAAATTTGACAGTATAAACAGAAAACGGTAGGCTCACATAGCCTACTTTTTCTTATTCCATCGCGATTTTGGACCTGCTTTTGTCCGTCTATAAATATATATGTAACTCTTTTTGTTGCATCTCTTGAATTTCTTGTATTGAATATACCCTATGAATAAAAAAATTATTATTGATATTTTGAAGCGCATGCTTCCATATTGGCTCGCAAACCGTTGGTGGTTCGCGTTCTTTTTTGTCGCTATATTAATCCGTGAGTCATCGATCTTATTTGAGCCACAAATTTATAAACACATTGTTGAATCGTTTCAATCGTTTAGTGCTGGCACAATTGATGGCACCGAAGTTCGCGCTCAAGCGCTCGACTCATTGAAGTTTTATATTGGAGTGCAGTGTGTACTAGTTGCTGCATTTGTCTTGCAGTTTTATACAGTGAATCGTTTTCAAGTAAATGTAATGAGCTCTGCCGCACAGAATTTCATTCAACATGTACTCAACTTGTCTTTCCGGTTTCACAGCAATCGCAAAACTGGAACACTCAGCAAAGAATTTGCTCGCGGCATTTCTGCGCTTGAAGCGATTATGGACGCCATTATGTTCAACTGGATTCCACTGGTGATTCGTGTGACAGGTGTAACGCTTGTGTTTTGGACGATTGATCCGCGTCTCGCTGCGATTGTCTTTTTCATGGTGATTTTTTTCATGACCGTGACACTCGTTGTGTCGCTGTCGCTCCAAAAAAAGCGGACGCAGGCCAATGATTCAGATGATGAAGGAACGGGTCGTATTATTGATGCATTGATGAATGCGGAGCTCGTGAAATATTATCAGCAAGAGGAGAATGAAGCGCGGTTGTTTGCGCAGTCTCGTGTTGAATGGAAGCGCCGCAAACTGCAAGAATGGGACAGTTGGATTTTTGTTGGGAGTTTTCAAATGACGATTGTTGCAATTGCAGTCTCTGCGATTTTGTGGATCTTGTTGTCGATTTTGCAACTCGGGCAGACGAGTGCTTCAACGGTTGTGGTGATTGTGTCGTATGTCACAGTGATGGCTGGAATTTTGTGGGAAGTGCAGTGGAATATTCGTCGGTTTATTGAAGGTGTGACGGATGCAAATAAATTTTTTGCGTACTTTAATGAAGAGCAAGAAATTGTTGATGCGCCGAATGCTAGGCAATTGGTTGTGACTGATGGCGCAATTCAATTTTCAAACGTTGAGTTCGGCTATTCGGACACAAAGAAAATCATGCACGGGTTAACATTGTCAGTTGCCCCGCGCAGCAGCATCGCGCTGGTTGGGCCATCCGGCGTTGGGAAGTCGACGATTGTGAAATTACTGTATCGGTTTTATGACCCAGCGTCTGGTTCGATTGTGATTGATGGGCAAAACATCGCTGATGTGACGCAGTTATCATTGCGTGAGCAGTTGTCGATTGTGCCACAAGAAACAGCCTTGTTTAATGAAACGATTGGGTACAATATTGCGTACGGTCAAGAAAATGCATCGCAAGAAGATATTGAACGCGTGGCGAAACTCGCGCACATCCATGAATTTATCATGACGTTGCCAGACAAATATGACACGCTGGTCGGAGAGCGTGGTGTGAAACTGAGTGGCGGTGAAAAACAACGGATTAGTATTGCACGCGCACTGCTGCGTGACACACCGATTGTGATTTTGGATGAGCCGACATCGAGTCTTGATTCAGCATCTGAACAAGAAATTCAAGCAGCGCTCGAGAATTTAATGAAGCAGCGGACAGTTGTGATTATTGCACATCGGTTATCGACGATTATGCATTCGGATATGATCGCAGTCATTAATAAAGGTGTTGTGTCAGAACAGGGAACGCATGATGAGCTGCTGACACAAAACGGTTTGTATCACAAATTGTGGAGCCTCCAGGCTGGTGGGTATATCCCAGAAGTCGAGGATATTGAATAACGTATTATTTCGCGAATCGCATGAGAATAAAAAAATAGTGGGGAGACCCACTATTTTTTCTTGACGGTGAATACCATCGTTGTTGACTTCGAGGTTGCGTATTCCTCTTTGTCGCTATTGCCTGGTTTCCATTCAGCGTAGTATTGATATTTTTTCGCTTTCTTTGGAGTGATCGTCAGACTGAATTTTCCTTTTTTATCTGTTTTAACAGTCTTGATGAGCTTGCGTTTTTTGCTCGATATTTTTTCGTAGACTTTGACTGTTTTTTTCTTTAAGATTTTTCCGGTTGTTGCATCTTTAACTGTTGCGGTCAGTTTGATTTTTTTACCAACCGTTGGTTTTTTAATTGACCGCGCCATCTTCAATGATGCTTTTGATTTCGCATCAAAGAGCCCACGGCTTGATCCAATGGTAACGCCATCAAAGAGTAGGGTGTAGAAGGTGTCGTTTTTGAGTCCAGTGTAAAGCGTGCCCCAGGAATTTCCAGCATCAGATGATTTTAGTAAGACGCCTTGACCTGTTGTATTTTCCGCACCGATATAGAGGGTGTTTGGACTGGTTGACGTTTGAATGGCGAGTGAAGTGAAATTACGCAATCGACTCAAACCAGATGTCACATGTGTCCACGTTGCGCCAGCATCCGTTGTTTTGTAAAAACCAAATGAATCTTCACTGCCATTGTTGTAGAGTAGCCCGGCGACTGCATAGACAGTGTTGCTGTCTTCTGGGTCCGCGATGATTTTGACAATATCTTGATCTGGGGCACTGCTGAGCTTTGTCCATGTGCTGTCACTGTATTTATAGATACCGTTTTCACCACTGATATTTGATTCAGCACCGAGTCCAACATAGAGATCACCGTTTGGTGCTTGCGTGATACTTTGTGCTGATCCATTGTCTGGAAGGTTGAGGTTTGTCCAACTCACGCCTTGGTCGGTTGATTTTGCGACTGCTCCATTTTTTGGAGAGCCAGGATCGTTATTTGAAATTGCTGCGTATAAAATAGATGTGTCAGCAACGTCGTTAATGATTTCATCAAATACTTGATATGACTCTGTAATGTTAGTGCCACCATATTCAGACCATGTCACGCCGCCGTCAGTTGTTCGACGTGTTCCGCTGCTCACGCCAGCCACTGCAACGTTTGGGTTCGCAGGGTCTGTCCAGATTCCAAAACCTGGCTCTTCTAACACTGGAAATTGCCATGTTGGGTTTGCGTCTCGGAAGTTGCTCGTTTTCGCAATGCCGTTATATGCCGCCGCCCAGACAATGTTTTTGTCAGTCGCTTGACTGATATCGGAAATGGTAATCCCTTTGATTCCGTTATTGATATCTGCCCAGGTCGCGCCACGGTCAGAACTTTTGCTGAGGCCAGGCATGCCGTCGGCATATAGAATCGAACTGTTTTCTGGATCGACAGTGACATTGTGTCCGCCGAGCGCTGAGCTGGTGTTGTCGTCATCAAATGATGTCCAACTGCTATCGCCGGTATCGCGATATTGTTCTGCCATCCAGATGCGGCCGAGTTGATCAATAGTAACTCCGCTACTGCGTGCGCCAGCGTCAGCCCAGGTCGTGCCGCCGTTTGTGCTCATGTATGCGTTGACGTTATTGCCACCAGTCACGACCATGATTTGATCGTCAATTGGGCTCACTGCAAATCGTGATTCTGAAACCGTGTTGAGTTCAGTTGGGAGTGTAATTTCGCTCCAACTCACAGCGCCGTCAGTGCTGCGATACAAATGGTTTTGGCTTGTTGATTGGTCTTTGCTGTAAATAAAATATGCGCCAGTGTCTGCGGAGTAATCAATGTCCCAGATAATTTCTTGCGCGTTACTCGAAAATGTTCGACTGGTAAATGTTGCTCCGTCGTCACTGCTGACTTGAACAACGCCGCCGGTGTTATTTGTTGCGCCAACAAGTACTTTTCCACCAGCAACTAAAAAGCCAGTAGATGCAGCGTCTGAAATTTTTGTAAAGGTGCGTCCAGTGTTCGTACTTTTGTATGTCCCTTCATTAAAAATTGCATAGACATCACCGTTGGTTTGGTTGACTTCAACAGCAACGCCGCCGCCGTAATCAACACCACTCGCAAGGCCGCTCCAAGAAGCGCCAGCGTCACTCGAGCGATAGAATCCATTTGGGGAATCTTTTGCTGTGGTGTAGACCATGTTGTTCACTGGATCAACGGCGACATCCCATGAATTTCCGCCAAAGGGCCCAAGGGATTCGATTGATGATGTGCTGCTTTCAGCAGCGCTGCTTGCGTGCGGCAAAAACAATGCCACGCTCATTGCAATGATGGCAATATATCTCCTCATATAATGTGTCGTATTTATTTGCTTATTATTTGACTACCATCAGTATATCGCGCCAGTGAAAAAAATAGAAGAGACTTGTTGAGTGCGGTATATATATGTACACTCATGTCATATGCCTGAAATGCGACACCCACGAATTGACCAACAACCTTCAGTAGAAGCTGCATTGACGCGCGCGTTGTTATTACATTTGCCCCCGGAGCCGGCAACTATGGAAGAATACGCCATGACGCAGTCTTCTCAGTTGGAAGTGAGTATAGCCGGGAGTCAGCTGAGTATTACACAAGATGTGCGATATATTGTCGTCGAAGATAGAGAAGGAAGGCAGGGTGTGGGAGAAAAGGTGATTGAATATCATTGCGTTGATCCGAGTGCGCATACAGTTGTTGATTATCAAATTCAGTTACTTGCGCCAAGTGATGGAGTGACAATGCCAGTGGTGGTGACAGAATTTACCTACAACGGAGCGGAAAATCCAATAGTACAAAAAGAGTTGCAAACAGCATTGCAGGCGATGATTCAACAGCATGTAACTGAGCGATATCGCTGTACACCGGCGATCACAGTCACGTCTCAAGAAACAGCACCAGTGGTTGATTCAACAGCCTTGGAAGTAGAAGCCAAGCGCTCTTGACATATCCACGGGTTTTTTGGCATACTGCAATTAGCACTCTCGACAAGAGACTGCTAATTCAAACACTATGACACAACTAGGCAATACAGAGCGTTTAGAATCGATTTTGCAAGCCGTTGTCGAGCAATATATCGCAACCGCAAAACCGGTCAGCTCAAAACAGCTGTTTGATGACCATGATTTTGGCGTCTCACCAGCAACATTGCGCAACGATTTGGCAGAGCTGGAAACAGGCGGTTATATTGAACAACCGCATACATCAGCCGGTCGAATCCCAACAGAAATGGGGTATCAATATTACATTACCCATTTTCTGCATAAACGATCGCTCACGAAGCGACAGCAGCATCAATTGTCTGAAGCGGCGACGAGTGCGCCAGACAGCGCTGTGCAAACCGCAAAGCAAATGGCTCGCGCGATTTCATCACTCACTGATGAAATGGTCGTGATGAGTATTGATGGCGAAGAATTTTATTATACAGGTATCGCCAACATGCTTCGCAAGCCAGAGTTTGTTGACGGTCGTGAGATGATGCTGGAAGTGTCAGATATGTTCGATGACATGGAAAGCGTATTGGATTCCGCGCGATCAAAAATGGAAAAAGACATTGAAGTGTTTATTGGAGATAAAAATCCAGTGTCACGTCATTGTGCCATGATCGTCGCAGAATATGACCAAGACGGCAGACAATCAGTCTTCGGCATTCTTGGGCCAATGCGGATGGATTACAACCACAACATCAACATTCTCCAGGCGCTCGAACAATTTATGAATCAGCAACAAAAACGCTTATGACACAAAACGAAACATCAATGGAAGACGAACAAGAAATGGAACACGCGCCGCCTGAAGCAGAAAAAGAACCAGAAGAAAAAACCGATGCCGAGCGCGCGGCAGAATATTTAGAAGGTTGGAAACGGTCACAAGCCGACTACCAAAATCTCCAAAAAGAGACGCAGCAACGTCTGCAGCACATTAACAAATTTGCAACTGAACAATTCCTCCAAGAGCTGTTGCCGATGGTCGATCATTTCAAATATGCCCTCGCTGGTATTCCAGCAGAAGACCGCGACAATGCATGGGCGAAAGGCATTGAATACATTCAGCAAAACTTCATGAACATTTTGAAAGCGCATGGAGCAGAGCCGATTGACACTGTTGGCAAACCATTCGACGCGACAAAACATGAAGCGATCGAAGAAGTCGAAGGGGATGGTAAGCAGAAGTCAGGAACAGTTGCAGAGGAAGTGTCTACTGGATTTACTCTCAACGGGAAAGTGATTCAAGTAGCGCGAGTCAAAGTCGTCAAATAATTACTAAAAAAATAATCAATTACATCTATGAGTAAAATTCTCGGAATCGATCTCGGAACCACCAACTCATGTGTCGCAATTTTTGAAGGCGGCGCGGCGAAGGTGATCGAAAACAATGAAGGTAACCGCACAACTCCATCAATCGTTGCGGAAACAAAGACTGGTGAAATTTTGGTCGGTGTTGGCGCAAAACGCCAAGCGGTCACAAATGCAGCAAACACTATTTTCAGTGTGAAGCGTTTGATTGGTCGCAGATTTGAAGACGCGGAAGTGCAAAAAGATTTGTCACTGATGCCATACGAAATCATCAAAGACGGTGAACGTGTGATGGTGAAAATGGGTGAAAAGCAATACACTCCACAAGAAATTTCTGCAAAAATTTTGATGAAATTGAAAGCGGATGCAGAAGAAAAGCTCGGTGAAACAATCACAGAAGCAGTGATTACTGTTCCAGCATATTTTGACGATTCACAACGTCAAGCAACCAAAGACGCCGGAAAAATTGCTGGTCTCGATGTAAAACGGATTATCAATGAACCAACAGCAGCAGCGCTTGCGTATGGTTTTGATAAAAAGAAAGATGAAAAAATCTTGGTATACGATTTGGGTGGTGGGACATTCGATGTCTCTGTCCTCGAAGTATCAGAAGATACGGTTGAAGTGAAATCAACACATGGTGATACTCATTTGGGTGGTGATGACTTTGATCAAGTGCTCATCAATCACATTGTTGATGAATTCAAAAAACAAGAAGGGATTGATTTGAAGCAAGACAACCTCGCGTTGCAACGGTTGAAATCAGCAGCGGAAAAAGCGAAGATTGAATTGTCATCAGCAGCAGACACAGAAGTGAACGAACCATTTATCGCGAACGACCCAAGTACTGGACCAAAACATTTGGTGATGAAAATCACTCGTGCGAAATTGGAAGAATTGGTGAGTGATTTAGTTGCGCGCACATTCGAACCAGTGCGTGAAGCGTTGAAAATTGCCGGTGTCGACAAAGGAGCAATCAATGAAATCATTTTGGTTGGTGGTCAAACACGTATGCCACTCATTCAATCAAAGGTTGAAGAGTTCTTCGGCAAAAAACCAAACGCAACCGTGAATCCAGATGAAGTCGTAGCGCTCGGTGCTGCTGTGCAAGCAGGTGTCTTGCAAAAAGATGTGAAAGATATCTTGCTCTTGGATGTGATCCCTCTTAGTCTCGGAATTGAAACATTGGGTGGCGTTGCAACAAAATTAATTGAAAGCAACACAACCATTCCAAGTAGTAAATCACAAATCTTCTCAACGGCAGCGGATAACCAAACGCAAGTAGAAGTGCATGTCACACAAGGTGAACGTGAAATGGCTGCAGACAATAAATCACTCGGACGATTTATTTTGTCAGGCATTCCACCAGCACCACGCGGCGTGCCACAAGTGGAAGTCACATTTGATGTTGATGCCAACGGTATCTTGAATGTCAAAGCGGTTGATAAAGCGTCAGGTAAAGAACAATCCATCCGCATTGAAGCGTCATCTGGTTTGTCGGATGCAGAAATCGAAAAGATGAAACAAGACGCTGCAGCCCATGCAGATGAAGACCGTGCGAAAAAGGAATTGATTGAAGCGCGCAACATCGCAGAAAGCCTCCTCTATTCAACAGAAAAAGCCGTGAAAGATGCCGGTGATAAAGTCCCAGAAGAAGATAAAAAGGCGATTGAAGAAAAAGCAGAAGCCTTGAAGAAAGTGTTAGCTGATGATGCTTCTGATAAAGAAGCGATCGATAAAGCGTCTCAAGAACTTTCTGAAGCAGCGCAAAAGATTGGCGAGATTTTGTATAAAGCAGCAGAAGAAGAAAAAAAAGCTGCTGGAGCAGAAGGTGCAACAGAAGGGGAAGAGAAAAAAGAAGATGTTGTTGATGCAGAGTTTGAAGAAAAGACAGACGAAGAGAAGAAATAACATCGTGTAATGGCTTTCAGGTGTGTGTCTCTCAAAACCCCGCTCGCGCTGCTCGCTGGCGGCAGAGCCGCTAATTGGTTTTGAGTAGACACCACACCTTCCGCCGAAAAATATTTTATGCTTGCAGACAAAAAGCCAATTAAAGAAGAATTTCCCGAGCAGTACTCAGACTTGTACAAGACTCGATTAAATGTCTTGGATTCAAAACAAACTTTAGCTGGCGCGATAACTTTTTCGGAAATCCATATTAAAATAGCAGAAGATCAATTAAAGATACTAACTTTTTTTGTTACTATTTCTGGTATTATTATACCAGTTATTTCTCTTCTTAAAGAAGGTGTAAGTATTTATTTAAATCTCTCATTAATTTTTTCTTTTTTATTGATCGATTACATCTTGTTGCAAAAAATATATAACTTATTACAATATAAGCAAGCTTTATTATTTTGCATTGATAGTCTGATTCAAGCAAAAGAAAAACTAAATAATATTTTTAATCAGATTGATGCTGGGCTAGAAAATATTGAAAAGGTATATCTTTATAGTGAGCCTTCAGATAAATCAAAAATTCTTTCAGCAATTCTAATTTTATCTTCTTTTGTTTTTGCCATTCCAATCTCATCAATCACAAGGCAAACAAGTGCTGCTCCAAATCTTTTTGCTAATTTACAAACTTCATCAAACTTCTCTTCGCCATCTTCAAGATTAACTGAGTTTATAATACATCTTCCACCAATTTGTTTTAAAGCAGCTTCTAGTGCTTTTATTTGAGTAGAGTCAGGCATTAGTGGAAGTGAAATTTTTTGAGAGTATAAAGATACAACTTTATCCATATCGCCAGTTTCATCACGACCTGCAAAACCAACACTCACATCAATTACATGAGCTCCTGCACGAACTTGTTGTTGAGCAACACTTAAAGTTCCTTCATAATCATTTGCTTTTAAAAGTTCTCTAAAAGCTTTACTTCCAGTTGCATTACTTCTCTCACCAATTAAAAGTGGAGCTGGTTCTTGTTTTAG